>JAGBWQ010000067.1 GCA_017629735.1 Kiritimatiellia bacterium | reverse complement strand
CCGCAACGAAGTCTCCGAAGTTCTTCTTCAGATTTTTGACTTCAAGCATGTTTTCCTCACTCTTTTGTACTTTGTTCCAATTTGTTTGTATATTATACCAAATCTGGCATCATTGAATATAATAGCAAAATCCTGTTAACGGAATGTTAACAGGATTCTCTTATGTTTTAGGATTAATCTGACGAATCTGTCAGACCATACCCAAAGATGCGAGCGTGGAGCGCATCTGCGCCCTCTTCGCCTCGTCGGTTCCGCAAAGCGGGAGACGGAATACATCTTCGCACTTGCCAAGCATTGCAAGAGCCTCTTTCACCATGACGGGGTTAACGTCGATGAAAAGATCGCGGAAAAGCGCATAATATTTGAAATGCATCTGACGCGCCGTGGCAAAATCGCCCGCGAGAGCAGACCTCACCATATCTCCCATTTCACGAGGAATGACATTCGACGCGACGGAAATAACGCCAGAAGCACCAACAGAAATCATCGGCAATGCAAGCGAATCATCGCCCGAAAGAACGGTGAAATCGGGGAGAGCCGCCTTGATGGCGCTTACGCGATCGACAGAACCTGCCGCTACCTTAATTGCAATAATATTCGGGTGAGCTGCAAGCCTTACGACGACATCAAGAGGAATCTCTTTCCCGCTGCGACCAGGCACATTATAAAGCACCACAGGAAGCCCCAGATCAGCAAGCGTCATAAAGTGGCGATAAAGCCCTTCTGCATTCGGCTTGTTGTAATAAGGCGTCACCTGAAGACAAGCCTGAGATCCGCCAGTTGCGATGGCTGCTTTCGTAAGAGAAATTGCCTCTGCCGTGGAATTGGCGCCCGTTCCTGCAATGATCGCACACTTGCCAGCGGCGAATTCAATCGTCTTTTCGATCACCTTCTGATGCTCTTCATGCGAAAGAGTGGGAGACTCGCCTGTCGTTCCAACAGAGCAGATTCCCTCAATGCCAGCCGAAGTCTGCTCTTCGACGAGAGCTTTGAGCGCACCATAATCGACAGAGCCGTCTTTGGCGAAAGGCGTTATGAGTGCTGTTATCGTTCCTGAAAGTTGCATGTATAGCTCCTATTAAGCTTTTTTCATCTGAGGGAAGAGAACGACATCGCGTATGCCATCTACACCGGTCAGAAGCATTACGAGACGATCAATACCAATTCCAAGGCCGCCCGTCGGAGGCATTCCACATTCAAGCGCCGAAATGAAATCTTCGTCAATCTTTTCCGTATCCTCACCAGCCTGATTCTCAAGCGCCTTGCGCTGCTCGATAGGATCGTTCTGCTCGGTGTAGCCGGGGCAAAGCTCGCGGCCGCCTACGACGAATTCAAAGACGTCAACGAGCGAGGGATCATCTGGGCAAGCCTTCGCAAGCGGAACAAATTCGTGCGGCAGACGCGTTACGAATGTCGGCTGACGGAGATTCTTTTCGATGAGCTTGTCGTAAACTTCGTGCGTGAGCATAAGGCTCGTGGTGACATCGTCGAGCTCGAGATTCGTCTCCTTCTCTGCGCCCATCGCCTTTGCCTTAGCAAGCTGAGTTTCGAAAGGAAGATCGAACCAGTCGTCTCCCATAAGCTCCTTGACGAGATCGGAATACGAAACGCGACGATAAGGAGGATTGAAATCGATAATCTCCTTCGCCTCGCCATATTCGATTTCGCGCTTGCCGATAACAGTGTCGCAAAGATGAGGAATAAGGCCTTCGATAATCGCTTCCATTGAAGTTCTGTCGCCGTATGCTTCGTACACTTCAAGGACCGTAAACTCAGGATTGTGAGAGCGATCGAGACCCTCGTTGCGGAAGTCCTTACCAAGCTCGAAGACCTTGTTCATTCCGCCGACGAGAAGACGCTTGAGGTAAAGCTCAGGGGCGATACGCAAAACCATCTTCTGATCGAGCGCATTGAAATGCGTCTCGAAAGGCTTTGCTGCCGCGCCGCCGGCCTGCGGCTGGAGAATGGGCGTTTCGACTTCATTGAAACCCTTCGACCACAGATACTTGCGCGTTTCCTTAAGAATCTCGGAACGCATGAAGAAACGATTCCTCGACTCGTCGTTCGTCATCAAATCGACATAGCGCCTGCGGTAGCACTCTTCCTGATCTGCAAGACCATGGAACTTCTCTGGCGGCTGTTCAAGCGCCTTTGCGAGCATCGTCCATTCTTTTACGACGAGAGACTTTTCACCCTTCTGCGTAGTAAAAAGAACACCCTCAGCACCGATGATATCGCCAAGATTCAAAAGCTTAAACGCGGAGAACATCGCTTCCGAAAGTTCATCGCGCTTGAAGATGAGCTGGAACTTGCCGGTACCGTCGTTCATGGTGCAGAAATTCATCTTGCCCATGCGACGAATCATCATAAGCCTTCCGGCAACGCGCTTGGGAGCGCCCTCTTCAAAATTTTCCCTTACGACGGATATATCCTCATGGTCGTACTTGCAGCCGTACGGCTCGTAACCCATCGACTTGAGCGCGTTCATCGAAGAAATTCGCTGCTCACGGTATTCGTTGTTTTCCTGTGCCATATCGTTTCGCCTAATGCTTTTGCTTTACCACCGGCTTAAGACTTGACGCCCAAATCGCTCAGTTTCATCGAAATGACGCGCGAGACACCCTTCTCTTGCTGGGAAACGCCATAAACGAGGTCAGAGCCTGCGATGGTATGCTGATTGTGAGTGATGATCAAGAACTGCGACTGATCGAGGAACTCCTGAAGCTGCGCCACGAAGCGACCGATGTTGGCATCGTCGAGAGCAGCATCGAGTTCGTCGAGCATACAGAAAGGAGCGGGCTTGATCATGAAAATCGAGAAGAGAAGCGCAACAGCCGTCATCGTGCGCTCGCCACCTGAAAGAAGCGAGACGGACTGCGGACGCTTGCCTGGAGGACGCGCGATAATATCGATGCCGCACTCAAGCGGATCTTCTTCGTTCTCAAGAAGAACAAGACGCGCCTCGCCGCCACCGAAGAGCTTGGAGAACATCGCCTGGAAATTGCGGTTGGCCGTTTCGAAAGTCGTCCTGAACATCGAACCGGAAGTATCGTTGAGACTTCCGATAAGCTCCATGAGCTGAACTTTCGCCGCCTGCAAATCTTCTTCCTGCGCCTTCTCGCGCGCATAACGCTCTTCAAGCTCGCGACATTCGTCGACAGCCACCATGTTAACGGGGCCGAGCGCAGCAATCTCAGCCTGCAAACGACCGACCTTCGCTTCGAGCTCGCCAATCGGCGGCGCCTCGCCACCCTTCCATTCGGGATCGGGCTCGCGCATAACTGCATCTGCGAAAAGGCCATATTCGTCCTGGAGATGTTCGTAAACATTCTGGCGACGCATCGTAGCCTCTGCGGCCTGCACTTCGAGCTTGCCGCGGAAATCTCTCGCCTGATCGAGCGCCTGGCGCTTCTCGCCGACCTGCGCATCTGCGGCGGAAAACTTCTGCAACATCACAGTACGCTCGTCTCGCGCCGCCTGAATACGGTCTGCAAAATCGTTAGCACGCGCCTTCAGTTCGTCAAGGCTTTCGAGAAGCCCGCCCGACTCTTCCGTAAGGCGATCGATCGAATCTTTGTAGCCTTCAATCTGCGAAAGACGCACCGAAAGAGAGTTTTCGATCTCGCTCTTTCGCGCCGAGAAAGAAACTTCCTGCTGGCCGACAAAGGAAAGCTCCTGCTCCATCTGGCTTACGGCAATGCGCCTTTCGGTAAGACGCTGAGACGATGGAATATGGCGGCGCTCCATCTCGTGAAGCTCATCTTCGGCAGCAGTGACAACCGCCATGAGATCTTCGCGCTTCATCATCGTGGTGACGGAAGCACCAGCCTTCCAAACCTCGACAGCACCATTGCGATTGACCTCGCTGTCAGAAACAAGCGTGCCTGTGCGCGTAGTATCAGCAACTTCTCTGCGCTTAGCGGCAACCTCTGCGCTCTTTGCATCGATATCCGCCTGAAGTGTGGCAAATTCTTCTTCTGCCGCGACAAGCGCTTCGCGGGCCGCCGCAAGCGAATCGTCGAGAAGCTGTTTCTTCTGACCAAGCGACTCTGCCTGCATGCAAACTTCTTCAAGCGTTCTCTTTGCCGCCTCGACTTCGCCCTCGTCGCGCGCGATATAAGACCTATATTCTTCAACACGCGTGGCGTTCACGCCAATCACTTCGCGAGCGCGAGAATACGCGCCTTCAGCAGCCGCCTGCTCGGAAGCGAGATTTTGAAGGCCATCTTCAAGAACATGAATTTCGGCGTGAAGGCGCTGCGCTTCGCTCTCTGCCGCGGCAACAATCTCGCCAGCCTCTTCAATCGCCTTTGCAATTTCGTTGCGGTTTAAAGCGTTCTGTTCGAGCTCTTGATCGTAGCCGCGAATTCGCTGGCGCGAAACATAAACATCGAGCCCGCGAAGCTCATCGCGCAATTCTTTGTAGCGCCGAGCCTTACCCACCTGACACTGAAGCGACGCGATCTGGCGCTTCATTTCGCGAAGAACATCTTGCTCGCGGAGAAGATTCTGCTCCGTCTGCTCTATCTTGCGGAGAGCTTCCTTGCGGTCGGCCTTGAACTTCGTAATACCAGCTGCTTCTTCGAAAACTGCGCGGCGGTCT
>JAGBWQ010000066.1 GCA_017629735.1 Kiritimatiellia bacterium | reverse complement strand
GAAGGTGAAGGCGTGAGATGAAGGCGAAGGTGGGAAAAGTCGTAGTTGTAGTTGAAAGTTGTAGAGAGGAGTGGTTACCCCTCCACCATAATTCATTAGACCCAAAGTGTTATGAATGCGCGGAATCGGGAGCTATTCCTCAAACAAGACAGAAGGAATAAAACAAGTAGCAAGCGCATGATCGCGAATTGTGCGAACTGCAACTTCTATATCTCTGCCACGGAAACTCTTGAACGCATCAAGCCACGCCCCCTCCAGACGAATCGTCAAAACTCCCGAATCAGGCAGGAATTTCGTAACCGTCATCTCCTTGGGCGAATAACGAATTCCCGTGCCCAAAGCCTTCGAAACCGCTTCCTTCGCGCACCAGAACTTTATCACTGCCTGCGACGCACTCGATGCATTCGCAGCAAGCTCTAGCTCATCTGGCGTAAACACACCCGCCGTAAACTCCTCAGAAAGATCTCTCGAAACAGACTCTACATCAACCCCTACTCGCGCATTCGCCGCGGCAACAGCAACAATAAACTGCGCCGTATGAGCTATTGCAATATCTAGTTTACCCGTAAGGAACGAGCTCCAATCGCCAAGCGCATGTGGCTTGCCCGAATCGTCCGCCCAAATCTGCACATCGGCTGCCGCCCACCTCGCCTGACAATAATCCTTAAGGAAGCGACGAACAGCTTCCTTGGCGACAATGCGCCCAAAAAGCCACTCTGTACGCCTCGAAACAGACCCTGTCATCAACTGGAAATCCTTACGCTCCGACGCATTGAGAACAATGCGCGAAATCATGCGCAACCATAGCTCTTCGTTACGCTCAAAAATTGCATAAGGAACATCTGTAACGAATGCAGATGCAACATCAGTCGACGGTGAGCCAAGAATATCACTCTGCAACGGTGTCGACAAGAATGTCAAAGCAGGCTGA
This sequence comes from Kiritimatiellia bacterium, assembly GCA_017629735.1. Classification (GTDB taxonomy): domain Bacteria; phylum Verrucomicrobiota; class Kiritimatiellia; order RFP12; family UBA1067; genus UBA1067. Next base: position 18,844 of record JAGBWQ010000066.1, on the reverse strand, counting down.
AGAACAAGCTCGCGATACCCCATCGGAATACGCTCGGTAAGCTCCTCCCACCCTTCTATCGAAAGCACCTCTGTGCCATTACCATCAGTAACAATAATGTCGCAAAGCTGACTCTTGGGAGTTACTCCCGTAAGACGCAAATAACAATTGAGCGACGCTCCCTCATTTGGCAGCGCGTCAGAGAATGACAAACTTCTTAATCTAAACGGGAAAGAAAACGCACCTGCAAGGCGCTCGTGGCTTCGCCAAAGAGCAAACCCACTTACTACGCCTTGAATCAAGAGAGGATTCACCACCCACAGAGGGAAGCGCGTAAAAGCAACGCACCCTGAAAGCTGCGGAACAGTCATCTCATAATCTAGACCCGACTCACTCCACGCCGAAACGAAATCAATGCAACGCAATCTCTTGCCGCAGCTTAACCGCGAAGGATAAATATCTCTTCCCGTCCAGTGCACTGAACGCGGGCGCGACAGCGGAGACGGCGAAGCTGGCCTCGGCGGCGGCGGCGAATCGGAAAGAACGACAACAGCCTCCATCACCGGCCAAGTGTAGGTTGCATCGCGCGTATCATCACGAATCTGCACCTTCACTGCGATCTCTGAATGTTCACGCGAGCCTACGCGTTCAGCACTCATAAAAAGCGTCATCTCGCCTTGACGGAACGAAACCATTCTGCGGCAAGTAAAATCTTCTATTCGCTTGAGCGTCCTATTGGGCACCACAAGCCCTGCTGTTTCCGCCATTATTTCCGCACCAAGAGGAAGCGACAAGAGCATCAAGCCCTTCAAGTTTGGATCTGAATAGCTAAGCTGGCTTGTGCCCAATGCAAAGTCCCCAAGGAACGGCATTTCCGAAAGACGAAATACTTTCGTTATCGAAACTGAAACTCCTGGGCTTGCCTCAAGCGTATCAGCATCTGAGATAAGCGGATTAAGCGCACCAAAATCAAACCTGCGCTGCCTACGCGCCTGCTGCGCCATCACCGCTGCGCGTCGCGCCGCTTTGCCGCCCCTACCCTTCGGCTCTGTCATCGCATAAGAATCGGCAAGCGCGACACCATCGGTCAAAAGCGTCAAGCGCGGGAATGCACGCGAAAGACGCATTTCGGATGTGCGCCTAACTTCAAGCGAAATCGTTGAATCGAAATCGACCTTCTTGGCACCGCGGCGTTCATAAAGACCTGAAATATCCAACTCAACACCAAGCGTCGCGAGTTGCCCCATGGCATGGCGAATCTGCAATGTCGTGCTTCTATGGATTGAGTCGAGCGCGATCGCCGCGTGTTCTTCGCCGCGAAGAGTATCGGAAATTGCCGCCGACATCAAGCCCCTTGGCCCAACTTCGAGAAATACGCGATATCCGTCTGCATGCATCTTGCGGATAGTCTCCGCGAACAAGACGGGCTTTGCCCATCTTTCTGCCGTATCTTCCCTCGCCCTGCGCAAACGCGAAGGCGCAAGCGAAGCTGTTGCGCAAGAATAGACATCTATGGAGGCGGAATGGCGCATTCTCCTATCGGCAAATTTTCGCACAACAAGGATAAGGCTTGGGCATTTAGGCGTATTAAATGGCCTATCAAGATCGAGCCTTACATACCTAATGTCAGCTGCGGCAAAAGCAGCAAGCGCCTCTTCTTCAAAATCTTTTGCCACGGCATAAGTTTTTCTGCGCGGCGAAAAATCGACCACAAGATCCACCTTACCAGGAGGGAATGAAGAAACGAGAGCTTCCACCTCTCCTGGGTGACGATGCAAAAGCGTGAACATCGCAACCTCCGGAAGCCCGCCGTGGTTCACAGCCTTGTAGACGATGGAATAAATATCTCGCACCATCTCCACCCTCTCGGTGCGCGATGGATTTTCGCCCGCATAACCTGCGCGCATGATTGCCGCAAGGTCACCCCCTGCAAAACCAACTACACCATCAGGAGACACTCCAACGAGATCGAGATAGCGAGTAAGAGAATCGCACCCGGCATAAGTTGAAACGAGTGCTTGTGCGTAGGCTCCTGAAGAGAAGATATCCGCATCGTGACGATAGTACGGAGCAGGAGGAAAGATGAACGACGAAGGAACAAACTCCTCGTTACCCGAAAACGCCTCTTCAAGAACATCGAAAGCAACCCTACATTCAGGATATTGAACTGCAAGGTCGCGAAGCATATCGGGATAGAACGAAAAAACTCCAGGATAGACAAACGCAAGTTTGCCGCGCCCATCGCCAACTAAACGCTCGCGAGAGTAATATGTGCCACTCTTATCTCTAATCCGCTTAACACTTCCTGAAGAAATACGGTCGCGCGCAGAAGCAAGACGCGCCCTAAGCGAAGGAACATCGTCTGCAATAACAGCGAGCCTCGACGGACCACGCGAGAGCGAGGCCGTATAGGCAACATCAAGGAAACGCGCATCAGGAATGCGCTCAAGAAACAATATAAGGCGATCTAACTCCGAAAGGAGTGCCTCTTCATTCGCGGCGGATACAAGCACAAGTTCGCTCATGATCTATCCTCCGGCTCCTCTTCGAGAACGATAGCCGCAGAACGCCCTGCCGCTGCCGTGCCACCAATTGGGTTGATCGCATCGAAGTTTGCGCCCATCACAAGCGCACGCCTAGGCGAAGAGCTGTCTCCCGTCACCCACGGACGCGCCTCTTCAAGCAAATACGCGCTGGAAGAGAGATTTGCAATCGTCTCGGCCGGAATCTCCGTTGGCACTTGCGGCGGCAAAACTCTGTGATAGAGAGCCAATGCCGCCTTCACCATACCGGCCGACACTGATGCTCTAAGAGTATGCCCAATATTTCCTTTAATCGATCCAACGCCCACAAGAGCGCCGCCTGGCTTATGCTCGCCCCACAATCTGCCAATAGCCTCGATCTCACGCGCCTCCGCAGGCCCAATGCAAGAGCCATCAGCCTCAATCAAACCAATTGTTTTTGCAGGCAGCGACGACTCCTCTGTTGCGCGGCGAATTACCGCAGAAGGATCGTCGTCTGGCGCGTGACCAATCTCAACTGAACGAACAAGCGCATATATTCTGTCGCGGTCGCGCAACGCATCTGAGCGGCGCTTCAAAACAAAAACTGCCCCACCCTCGCCGGGGAGAGTGCCGTCTTGCGAGCGCGAAAACGGACGCAAGCTAGTGCCTTGCGAAAAAGGAACTTCACCTGCCAGGCCTTCGAGATAAGCGCGAGAAATGGGAGGCGTTACCGCACCAGCAAGTGCAACATCAGCGCGCCCAGTAACAAGATCGTCCATTGCATCTGCGAGCGTAACAGCACCTGAAAGAATTCCCGCGTCAATAATCGTGGCAACTCCATCGAACGAACACTCGCGCGCTATCCAAGAGGAAAGGCGATAACCTGCACCGAGCAAGAACGAAGCAGCATCAGGGCGCGGCAGAGATTCTGCAAGCTTTTCTTTGACCGAATCAAGAGCCTCTTCTGGCGCACTTGGGAAAAACCTACGAATGACATCGACTGTCTGATCAAGAAATGTGGTATGCTGCAACCAGTTGATAGTAGAAGCATTAAACGGAGGCGCATACCCTAAGCGAATTGTGCCGCGCACAGAGTCGCGAGAATGAGGCTTCATTGAAGCATCGCAAAGAGCATCAAAGGCAAGCTGCGTGACGAAATAAAGGTCTTGGTTCTCACCGAGGTTCACCTGACGCGGAAAATTCTGCATCGTCGGAACGCAAGAATAAAGATCTCCGAGCTGGCCAATTCGCTTGGGATATGGACAGTCGAAAATGCCGTTCCTGCCAAAAGGCATTTCAGCCTCAAGCCCAGGAGTAGACAGCATCTCCCGACGCTCAAGAACAGCATTCCAGAGTGCGGACGGCCCAGGGCAACCCGCAAATCGGCACGACATACCAACTATCGCTACCGATTCTGGAATCTCTACTTTCTTGACCTTTGCCATACCGCCTTTTTTAAGCTTTTACTTCATCATCAATTCCGCAAGCTTCGTCGCAAAGCGCGCTCCGTCAGAGACGGGCGAACCCTCGGCGATGAGCGCGGCATCATAGAGCAAAATAACGGCTTCGCGCTGCGCATCTGCGTCCATATCCTTCATCTTCGCGATAAGCGGATGGGATGCGTTAATTTCGAGAACGCGCTTTTCCTCTGGCACATCTTGCTTCATGGCGCGCATCATGCGCACCATCGACGGCGGAAGTGCGTGTGCCTGCTGCACGAGACAGCAAGGAGAGTCGGTAAGACGCGTAGAAACGCGCACTTGGGAGACTTTATCCTCAAGTGTCTTGGAGACGGAAGAGATAAAATCCTTAAGCTCTTCAGATGCTTTGTCATTGGCATCTTTCTCAGCCTTCTGCTCTTCCTCCGAACCGAAGGAAACGTCGCCCTTTGCGATATCGACAAACTTCTTACCCTCGAACTCGCCAATGGACTCCGAAAGATATTCATCGACAGGATCGCACCAAAGGAGAACATCGCACCCATGCTTGCGCGCCGCCTCGAGAACAGGAGAGCGCCTTGCATCTTCCTCGCGCTCGGCGAGAATGTAGTAGATATCCTTCTGCGTCGAAGGCATATCGCGAACATAATCTTCGAGAAAGATGCTCTTGCCAGCATCACTGCGAGCTGTCGGATATTTTAGGAGCTTCTTTATGCGATCGGCGCGCGCAAAATCGGAATGTACGCCCTCCTTAAGAACAGTTCCGAACGCCGCATAAAACTCTGCGTAACGCTCAGGCGATTTTTTCTTCATGTCCTCAAGAGTCGAGAGCACCTTGACGGTAACAGCATCTTTAATCTTGCGAATGACAGCATCGTCCTGAAGCATCTCACGCGAAACATTAAGCGGCAAATCTGAAGAGTCCACCACGCCAGTCACGAACCTGAGATAGTCGGGGAGAAGCATTTCAATATCGTCGCCAATGAAAACATTGCGGACATAAAGAGAAAGGCCGCGCTTTCTGTTGGGCATGAAAAGCTCCATAGTCGCCTTCTTGGGCAGGAAAAGAAGCGCCTTAAATTCTACCGCGCCCTCGCCAGAGAAAGGAATAGTTTCAAACGGAGCTTCCCAATCGTGCGTGAGATGCTTGTAAAACTCGTCGTACTCCTCTTGCTTGACATCCTTCTTCTGGCGCTTCCAGAGAGCAACCATCGTGTTAAGAGGCTTTTTCTCGCGATCCTCACGCTCCTTGCGAGATTCCTCCTTTTCGTCAGCAGGAATATCCTTCTTCATGAAGGTAATGGGATAGGCGATAAAATCGGAGTATTTCTTCACAAGATCGCCAACGCGCCACCAATCGAGATATTCAAGCTGATCGTCGCGAAGATAAAGCGTGATAGAGGTTCCAGGGAAGTCGCGATCGCCATCGGAGATAGTGTATTCGCCAGAAAGATCAGACTCCCACTTAAACGACTTATCTCCACCGCGGCGGCGTGTTTCAACCACCACCTTTCCTGCCACCATAAACGCGGCATAAAAGCCTACACCAAACTGACCGATAAGCTCAGGCAAGGATTCTCCGCCCTTCTCAGCCAGCATCTGACGGAATTTCTTTGTGCCAGAGCTTGCAATGGTGCCCAAGTTGTTTTCAAGATCTTCTTCGTCCATTCCGATGCCATTATCAGAAATGGTAAGCGTCTTTGCCGCAGAGTCGGCGGCAATCTGAATCTTCCATTCAGGATTGTCGGATACGAGAGACTTATCAGTCAGAGAAAGAAACTTTGCGCGGTCAATTGCGTCTGATGCGTTCGAGAGAAGCTCGCGAAGAAAGATTTCTTTTTTCGAATAAAGGGAATTTACCACGAGATCAAGCATCTCGGCGATCTCGGCCTTGAATTGATTTGTCTTTTTCATATTGTCCTTTCCATCACATACCAAAGAATGCAGAAGAAGTGGCAAATAGTCCCTGCAAGAACGAAGAGATGCCAGATCATGTGCGAGAATTTAAGAGACTTCCAAAGATAAAAGATGCAACCAAGCGTATAAAGGCCGCCTCCAATAGAAAGCCACATTGTGCCAAGCCCCCTAAGCTCGCGAACAAGCGGCACAATCGCGGCAAGAACGGCCCAGCCCATAATTATGTACGAGAAAGTCGAAAGATACCTAAAACGACCTGTCGTCTTGAGCTTAAAGAATATGCCAACTAATGTTGCGCCCCATTCAATTCCAAATATCGTCCATGCAAGAGCTGGATTTACTGGGCGAAGTGTGACAAGGCAAAACGGTGTGTAGCTGCCTGCTATCAAAAAGAATATCGCCGTATGGTCAAGGACATGCAGAACCTGCTTTGCCTTTTCATTCGTCACCGCATGATAGGCGGAGGAGACAACATACATCAATATGATCGACGAGCCGAATATAGCACCGCTTGTAACCTTCCAAGCAACTTGCGATCCGCTTGCAACTGCAGCCCAAACAAACAAAGCCAACGCGGCAGCACCCAAATGCGAGCCCACCATGTGCGTTATTGTATTTGCTATTTCTTCCCCACTTGTTTGTTTTCTTGTAGGCTTTTTAGTCATCTTAAAAACTCTCTAATTTTTTACTCACCCATTGTCTGCATCGGCTAAAACAACCCGCGACATGAAGTGGACGCCTCAACAATCCTTTAAAGCGCGAACTGGATCTTTAAACGAAGCTGCCAACGCCGGAATGAACGATGCAAGAGCTCCAAAAACAAGCACGAGCGCGACAACCCAGAAGACATCGGTAACAATCAGTCGATGCGGAATCTGAGCTAGTCCATACACGGAAGCAGGAAAAACTTCAAGACCCATCTTTGCAAGATATTCAACAATTCTCTGGAGATTCGAGAGAACTGCCCACGAAGAAAGGAGACCAAGAACGATCCCGATTATGCACTGTATCAAACCGTGAACAAGAAACACAGACATAATTTCAAACCGCGAGAAACCGATTGCCTTCAAAAGGCCAATTTCTGGCGTTTTCTGCACAGTAAGAACGAGAAGAGTGTTCATCACGCAAAAAACTGCCACAAGGGATATAAGAGAAAGAAGAAGAGCTGTCATATTCTTCTCTACCGCAAGCGCGTTAAAGATTTCGCGATCTGCCTCGCGCCAAGTGATCTGACGAAGCTGAGGAGCGAGCAGACGAACTGACGACTCTATGTTTTCGAACTTGCCTGCAATAGTCGGGCAATCAGTTTTGATGTGGATTGCAAAGACTCCATTATCGAGCCCCATAAGATCGCGCACATTCGAAAGAGATGCTACAACATAGCCAGAATCATACTCGTGCTGACCGCAAGAGAAGATACCGCCCACGCGCCATTTGACAGGGAGAAATATCTCGTCTTTATCGATAAGAGTCTTTGGCGAATAGACAGTAACCTCATCGCCAACTCTAACGCCGAGCGTACGAGCGGCTCCGATGCCAAGAACCAATGTATCGCCCTCAAGATTGAAAGACCCAGAAAGAGGCGTTCCAACCTTGTATGCCGAAACAAAATCTTCGCCATCAACGCCAATAATTACAGGCGCAAGCACTCTCCCTCTGTTGGAGATAAGAACGCGAGTATCAATTTCGGGAGTAACGCAAGTGACACCAGGAATGTTCTTTATCTTCGAAGCGAGATCCACTTCTCCGCGTATAACATTACCAGAATACGGCACAAGCGATATATGAGGCTTGAAGTCGAGAATCTTCTCTTCCCAAATATCCCCAAAACCAGTCATCACACTGCGAACAATAATGACAACTGCAACACCAAGCATAACGCCAAGCACAGAGACAAGCGTTATCACCGAAGCGACAGTGCGCTTCGGCTTTAGGTATTTAATCGCAAGGAAAAGAGGAAATCGCATTAGATGTCTACTTCGATGTCGACAGTATCTTTCTTCTTCTCGGCCTCGCGCTTTGAGCGACCTGCATCGCTATCCTTTGCAGCCTTCTTGTCGATCTTCGATGTGGGCAAGTAACGATAGTAAACCATTAACTGCAATGCGCAAAGGCAGGAGCCCATAACGGTTCCGTTATAGCCGCCTTCCCAATAGCCCATGGCTTTCGGCTTACCATCGACACCCTCAATCGTCTGGTCGATCGTCTTGATCGAAGAAGTGTAGAGTTGCTTCATGGCCACATTCCAATCCTGCCAGCTCTTCAAATTCTTTGGCGTAGCCCCTTCGCACATTCCAGCCTGATATTTGCACTGTGCTGCATAATAGGCATAGTACTGTGGATTCGATCCTGGAAGCGGGCCGCCTGCGCGAGCACCCACCTTGCTCTTAAAGACAGGAAGCCATTCACGCATATAATCAAGCGCGCTCTTAACTTCAGGCTCTTCACCATAACCCAAAAGCTGCATTGCCAAACAACCTGTGGCAGTAAGACCGTTGGGGGCGCCGCCTGCAGTGTAGTTGAAACCACCGTTGCGGAAGTTACGCGTCTTAAGGCAGCGAATCGCCTTCTTAATGCACTCGTCCATGCCTTCGAGCTCAAGACCAGCAAGTTTACCTGCCTTAAGAGCCTGAATAGCCCACCCTTCATACGAAAGGTCGTCGCGAGTAGATTCCTTTTTCATGCAATAGTCCCAGCCGCCTGTCGGAGACTGGTTATCGATGATACGCCTAAGAATACGCGTAGCAGCCTCTTTGACATTGGGATTTCTCGTCATGCCATACGCTTCTGCAAGTGCATAAGCCGCGATAAGCGTAGCGTATTCGTGCCCGTCAGTTCCTTTGAATGTCGGGCCATTCTTTCCAGTGACCTGCTGATTGATAAGGAACTGGATGGCGTTCTGAACAGTCTCGCCAAACTCTTTAGAAGCAGGCGTCTCGCCATGCGCCAAAAACGCAAGTATACCAAGCGAAGTATGCGCAATAGGACCAAACGCGCCATTAGGCTGCTGCTTCCACTTAAGCCACCTAAGGAACTTCATAACAGCAGCTTCTGTCGCAGCATCACCTAACGAATTTCCGCCGCTTGTCATTACGCCAATTGTTCCCGGATTGCGGGAGCCTTGCATCTTATTAAACGTAATGGGCGACTTAATAAGCGCAACCGACTCTTGCTGAGCTGGCTTTACTGAAAGAGGCTCTGATGTGGGCGTAGGCGTAGGCGAAACCATTTCGCTCGGCGGCCCGACAACAGGCGTATCAATCTGGATATCAACAACTTCGTCAATTGGATCCGGCTCGATTGGCTCTGGCTCTTCAACATCTTCTTCAGGCGGTGCTTCATCTTCCTGAATCGTTGCAATTTCAACTTCGACAGTTTCCTTGCCTGTGGAAGTGACCTGCGTGATAACAATAAGAGAAACTACTGCGATTACAGGCAGAATAATAGCGAGAATCGGAGCGCTCAAGCGCTGCAGCTCAACTTTCGCAAGCTTGTACTCTGGAGAGGACTTTGGCTTGGAAAGACCAGAGCACATCTCGGAAAAACGCTTAAAGAAGCTCTTTTCCTCGAATGCAGCGTTGATCTCCTCCTTGTGCAGCTCAAACAATTCTTCTGCAGTAAGAGGAGCCTCTTCGATGATCTCTTCTTCTTGAGTATATCCGTCCATTAGGCGGTCTCCAGATTTTTAAAGCGTGAAAATACTTATACTATGCAACTTGTTACGGTAGCAAACATCAAGAACATCAATAAGAGCCTTGTGAGGAGAATCCCCCGTGCACTTAATGACGATTGGTGTTTTCTTTGAAGTCCTTGCTACTTCACGAAGATTTTTGTCGAGGTCAGAGATTCTGACTTCTCTCTTGTTGTAGAGAATAACTCCATTAAGCGTACGACCCTTGCCGATTTCGATATTAACCGAAGTATCGTCGGAAGACTCCGCAGGAGAAGACGATGGAGCCGGACGGTTGGCGTTAAGTTTGGAGAAAATATCCTCCTGCTTAATCGACACAACGAAAAAGATGATAAGCTCGAACACGACATCGATCATCGGTGTCATATCAAGAGCTGGATTTTCTTGCTGTTTTCTCGCCATGTCAGTTTGTCCTTCTCTTAAGAGCCGACAAACGCTTACGCCCAGGCTTACCAGGTTTCGATGTCTTATCTTCCTGAACAGCCATAAACGAAATACGCCAAATATTATTCTGCGTACAAGCTTCCATCACCTGCGCCACGGCAGCATGCGGAACTGCATAGTCCGCTCGGATGATAACAGGAAACTCGCCGTATTTTTTATATCTATCGCGAATACGCTTGCCGATTTCGCCTGGAGTAAGTTCAACATTACCCATCGAAATTCGCGGCTTGCCCCTCTTCGGCCCAGATTGAATAACACCGATATCGACCTGCATGTGTGACGGAGGCAGCTCTTCTGGAGTGAGCACAATGCCATGCCTTCCGTCTTCGAGTTCGATCGTTTCGTCCTTCTTCTGAGCTTCGGTAAGGGTTACTACGAAGAAAATAATCAGCTCGAACACGACATCGATCATCGGTGTCATGTCGAGAGCTGGATTCTCCTGTGGTTTTCTTGCCCTTGCCATTGCTTGGTACCGTCTATACGATTGTCTTTAGCGAAACTCAGGCAACGACTTCTTCTTCTGCCGCGGCATCAACCGAAACATTGCGAAGGCCGTTGAGAATTTCCATCGTCATAGCCGTCATCTTAAGAATAAGACGGTTGGCCTTGTTACGAAGAGAATAGAACACGGTAATTGCGGGAATCGACACAACAAGACCGCCAGCCGTCGTCCAGAGAGCCTGACCGATGGACGAAGCGAGAGCCGATGCATCACCTGCGCCACCCGATGCAAGAGCATCGAATGTAAGAATCATACCTTGCACCGTTCCGAGAAGGCCAAGCGAAGGACCAAGGTTTCCGCAAACCGAAATCCAGTTGAGACGCTGCTGAATCTTTTCCTGCTCGAGATCGGATGCTGCGTTAACAGCTTCCTGAATAGCTTCGAAGCCTTCTTCGATGTGCTGGAAAGCCGCCATAACGATCGACGACATTGCAGAAGGATTCTGCTGGCAAATTTCCATAGCCTTCACGACATCGCCCTCGGCCATTGCGCCCTGAACGCCATCGAGCAAACGCTTTGGCATAAGACGATCTGGCTTAATAAGAACAGAAGAGTCGATTGAGAAGTAGATTGCAAGCGCACCATCGGCGAAAAGTGCAAACCACAGCAAAGTTCCAACGAGACCAGATCCGAAAACAATTGCGTAGAATCCTGCGCCTCCTTTGGGCTTGCTGCTCGTAGCATCAGACGAAACTACATTGCCATTTGCATCGGTCAATTCTTGGCCGAACGACTGGAGGGCTGCTACTGGGGCGATGCACGCTCCGACGAGGATCGAAAACGCGACGATTGACTTTCTTATCTTCTTATTCATTTGTTTGTTTCCTTAGGATGAAGGTAGATGAGGGTATAAGTGTTAAATTTTCTTAGACTCTGCACGAAGCATCTCTGCACGCGAAGACTGACCGAGCTTATCAAAAATAGTAGCGGCTTTAACCAACGCTTCCTTGCGTTCGCGGCGGCAAGCAGCATCCTGATAAAGCAGAACAACGCGCAGATAACCATCCGTCAATGCCTGACGAAGCTTATCTGGGGCATCGTTAGAAGAGCTGACAATGATATCGCCACGCATAACGAGAGCGGCAGCAGAAGATGCACGATCGTCGCAAGCGGCAGCCTTCTTGAGAAGCCCTTCAAGCTGATCGATGCGACCAAGCTTAAGCAATGCCTGCCAATAGGCGGGGGCAATATCGCCCATATACGCGGCAGATTTGTCGTCTGCAACAACACCATTGCAAATATCAAGAGCCTTACGGACATTGCCAGCGGCAAGATGCGCAAGAGCAAGATAGCGCCCAGCAGGCCTGTCCCAAATGAGCATTCGATAATCGGCAACAATCTTTGTAAGTGCGGCAACAGCCTGCTGCCCCACACCCGACTCGACCTGCGAGACAGCCTTCTCGTACCCTGGAGGAACAGGAATTTCGAGCCTGATAACATCCTGAAGCTTGCGCTCCATAGTAATTGGCGTTTTGCCGCGCATCATCTCAACGGTATACATTTTCCCGCGCGACTGCCACTTGATATCGCCATTGAGCTTTTCAGTCGCAGTAACAAGAGTCCCTTTGATGGCCCATGCCTGCGTTGAAAGAGCTGCAACTGCCACAGCCAATAAAACTTTATTCATCATTTTCCTTTCCTATTTCCAAATCTACTCTTTCGTTCGCCAAGAAACTTACTCTCCCTCAGTGCTTGCCGAAGAAGTATCGGCTTTAGCAGAAGGAATATCTGCCTTGGCTCTGTTCATGTAGTTCACCACTTCCGTCAGGTGCTTGCCCTGCGGGAAGTATTCTTGATACTTTTGTCCGAAAGAAATGACGCGCTCAGCCTGAATGGCACGCTCCTCGGCATCTTCCAGCTTCGTACCGAGCTTAGCAAAAAGCTCAACGGCCTTTGCATAAGCGATTTCGAGATTCTCAACCTCGCCCTTATCCATCTTGGCAAGCGGGAGATTCTCCGTAGGCCCATTAGACTGAATAAATATCTGGAATACGGCAGCCGCCTTTTCGCACGACCTCTTCGCCTCTTCCTTAAGGTCCTTTGACTCTTCCGTCTTCATACGGTCGATAATCAAATCGCCAGCAGTAAGGGTGAGCTTATCCTGCTCCCACTTAGGCTTGTTCTTCCACAATGCACGAACCTTCTTAAGGGCTGCGGCAGCAGCGCCGAAATACTTGTCTCTCATAGCAGAATCAGACTCCGTCTTGCCTTGCTGACGCGCGACTTCGACGAGCATAAAGTATGCATCAGCGGCAATCGACATTCTTGAAAATTTTTCGTTGGCCAAGAATGCATCAAGTGCTTCGCGCGCTTCCGCGAGCGAACCCTGGCGCCAAGAAGTCTTTGCAATGCCAAGCCTTGCGCGCGCAACAGTGGTAAATGAGTTGGTGGACGCAATGCGAATGGACTTTTCGTAAGCACGGTTTGCAAGATCCCAATTGCCAGCATCAATAAGCGCATCGCCAGCATAAAGATACTGCAACGCCGTGTACTTGCCATCGGTGCCGATCATCTCGGCGTAAATGGCGGCGCCCTCCTTCTTCATGCCAATTTCGATAAGGCTTCTGGCAAGACGAGGCTTCGCGTTCTTTGCTGCCTCAGAATCGGGGAACTTCCTCGAAAGATTATCAAGAGCATCTTTTGATTTAACGATATCGCCAAGAGCAGTATAAATCATACTGAGCTTGACATAAGCGTTTGTGGAGAACTGCCCTTCTGGATACTCCTTAAGATATGCCTGTAAATTTTCTGCCGCCCTGGTTCTGTAAAGCGTGAGATTCTTCTCGGGCCTCTTCATACGGCTCCAGCAATCAGCAATGAGGAAGAGAGCCACCTCGCGAGACTCGGTATACTTTTTCTTATCTTCTGCCGATGTAGAAGGATCGTTGCAAGCTTCAAGAGCCTCCTTCTCAAAACGCATGAAGTTCTGCACAGCCCTAATTGCAAGCGCCGTACCCTTGCGCTCTTCTGCCTCTACATTCTCAACTGCTGAATTGGTGGCGCAATTGTTGAGAATATCAATACCAGAGTCTTTGTACATCTGAGCGAGCTTAAGCTGCGCCTGAAGTTTACGCACTTTATTTTGCTCCGCGCCGACATACTTCGAAATGTATTCCAACTCGCGATTTGAATCGCCTAATTTGCCGTAGCAAAGAGACATCTGGGAAAGCGCAGTAGCATAGTACGGAGAATTGGTATAAACCGTTTCGAGAAGCTTCCAATATTCAAGAGCCTTTGCATACTCCTCTTCCTTCTGAAGCATAGAAGCTCTCGACATCGTCGTTACGGAAGCACCTGTGTGGTGAGTGTAATTGCTGCAGAAAGCCATGAACAGGCGATCGGACCTTTCGGCATCGCGATATTCACCTTCTTTTGCGGCCATACGCACAAGTGCGTCGCCACCCGAAGTCATAAGAATCTTGTCGCTTAAGCCCGCGAAGCGCTCCGAGAGATACCCTTCGATAGTATCGCAGTCGAGTCTCTTCTCTGCCTTAACAGCCTCGTCCTTCTCTTCCATAAACTGATCGAGCTTGATGGAAGCTATTCGTTCGATAGCGATAATGGAATCTAACGATTCGGGATAGAGAGACAAAACCTGATAATACCCTTCTACCGCAGCATCGTACTGCCCTTCGTTATACTTTTCGTTCGCATTACGGAACTGAGCCGCACGAACCTTTTCAAGCTGCTCGGGCGTGACGCGCGTTTTAATTTTGGCGCCATACTTCTCCTCTGCAAACTGGCGAATCTCCTGCGACATTTCTCCAGCAGGAGGAGCCCAAGGAGATATTTCGTAATTAAGGAAAACTCCCTGAGCGATGGCGAACGCACCTTGGTCGACCCTGCGCGACTTGCCCTCCTTCTTTCCAAAAAGAAGCGACTTTACCTTTTCGTCGTCGCGAGAGCCAGAGGCGTATTCCTTCTTCGCTTCGTCCCAAAGGATTTTTGCGCGCAAATAAAGACACTGCGGAAGCGGCGAAGAACGCAAAAGCCCCATCTTGCCGTCAGGATCGTAATCGAGAATCTGATTGTGAATATCATCAAGCTGCTGACGATACTCTTCGATAGTTGCAACGGCCTTATCGGGATCGCCCTTAAGAAGCTCAATATGAGCCTTCATCGAAACTGCACGCCCGAAGAACAAAGGCTTTTCAAACTGGAAAAGCAACTTGTCGACGATCCGAGTTACAGATTCAATATAGTCCTTGCGCTTTTTTGCTTCTTTCGTCTCTTCAATGAGAGAAAGATAAATATCGGCCGTATCGCACGCGAGAGAGCACCATTCGTCGCCCTTAAGATTGTTTAGAGAATACTGATAGCGGGCGACAGCCTTATCACGCTTGTTATCGCGAAGAAGAAGCTGCCCGTACATCCAGTTTGCATCGTTGTAAAACTTGACGATATCTTTCGGCGGCTTTTTGAATACTTCAAAAAACTCGTCGTAAATCTTACAGCACTCGTCCTTTTGACCGCGCTGGAAAAGGCTATTGGCCATCTCAAGGCGCGTAGCCCAGTATTTTGTGCTCTTGCGATCGGGAAGCGAAGCAATCTTAGCTTCTGCATCCTTAATCTTACCTAAAGCAAGAAGCCCGCGAACTTCTATCGCGAACAAGCGCGCCTCAGCCTCAGGCCAACGCTTTTTAATCGCCTCACCGACGGGAGTTGCATAATCTGGGAACCCATTGTCCACAAGAGCTTCTACATATCTAAGCTCATTTTCAAGCTCAGGATTCTCTTGAGGAACCGCCTCCTGCGCTGCCGACGAAGGATCTTCCGCAAGAAGAAGAGCCGGAAGCGCGGCAATAAAGAACAGAGATGTCAACTTTAATGTCATATGCGGCTAATTATACTAAACTTAAGGACGAAAAACAAGAGCACTTATAACTTGCTCATGGTTTGTAAGAATCCTTCAAAGAGCATGTCCTGTTGAACACAAGCTTTTCGTCGCAAACGAAATATCCGGTGCGTTCAAACTGGAATCTCTCAAGAGGATTTGCCTCGGCAAGAGACGGCTCCACAAACCCGGAGACAACTTTAAGCGAATCGGGATTCAAATACTTAAGGAAGCCATCGGAGCCATCTTTAAGCGGATTGCTCTCGATAAAGAGCCTATCGTAAAGCCTAAACTCAGCCTTCTTTCCTGTCGCGCAGTCGACCCAATGGATAGTTCCTTTGACCTTCCTGCCGTCTGCCGCGTTACCACCCCAGGACTCTTCATCCCAAGTGCCGTGTATTTCTACGACATTTCCTTCGGCGTCCTTTACGAGATCGTTACACTTGAAGATGCACGCGCCCCTCAAGCGAACCTCACGGCCAGGAGCCATACGGAAGAACTTCTTGTCGGGCTCTTCCATAAAATCGGATCTGTCGATCCAGATTTCTCCGCCAAATGGAACTTCTCTCGTGCCAGCAGCCTCATCAAGAGGATTGTTAGGAAGAACTGCGTTGCGCGCACCACCCTGCCAGTTGTCGATGACAACCTTAACAGGGTCGACAACCGCCATCTTGCGGAGTGCCGTCTTGTTAAGCTCCTCGCGGACACACCATTCGAGAAGCGCAGGATCGGACTCGCTCTCCACCTTCGAAACGCCAACTCTCGCACAGAACTCGCGAATCGCCCCTGGCGTATAGCCGCGCCTGCGCATTCCGCAGACCGTAGGCATACGAGGGTCATCCCAACCATCGACAACCTTCTCCTGCACCATCTGAAGGAGAAGACGCTTGGACATAACCGTATGCGTGAGATTAAGCCTTGCAAATTCACGCTGCTGCGGACGAATCTTGACGGAATTTCTCACCTTGAGAAGATTCTGCTCGTCCATTCTGTCGACAACCCAATCATAAAGAGGCCTATGCACTTCGAACTCGAGCGTACACATCGAATGAGTTACGCCCTCGAGCGCATCTTCAATCGGGTGGGCAAAGTCGTACATCGGATAAATGCACCACTTGTCGCCGAGATGGTAATGCGGCACATGCCTGATGCGATAGAGAACGGGATCGCGGAAATGGATATTGGGCGATGCCATATCGATCTTCGCACGCAAGCACCACTCGCCATCGGCATACTTGCCAGCGCGCATGCCGCGGAAAATCTCAAGGTTGCGCTCGCTCGATGTATCGCGCGACGGCGAAGGACGGCCGGGCTTATCTGGAACGCCGCGATACTCCTTCCACTCTTCCTGACCGAGATTGCAGCAATATGCCTGACCGCGGCGAATGAGCTCTTCGGCAATAGAATACATCTGCTCAAACATATTGGAGGCATTGTAGAAGCCTGCCTCCACTCCATCGCCCTCACCAGACCACTGGAAGCCAAGCCAGTTGATGTCCTTCTTGATATTCTCGGCGTATTCATCGGACTCCTTGGCAGGGTTCGTATCGTCGAGTCTCAAATGACATTCGCCGCCAAAGAGAGCTGCCATACCAAAGTCGACGCAAACTGCCTTTGCGTGCCCAATGTGAATATAGCCATTAGGCTCTGGAGGAAAACGCGTAACGACCTTCCCGCCTGTCTTGCCCTCTGCGACATCTTTCTCGATCCACTGCCTCAGAAAATGCCTTGATGTATCAGATTCTTCAATCATTTTTTAGCTCCTATTTTGCCGTAAAGAACAAGCGCTTGGCGGATTATCCCCGTTAAAAACGAGCGATTGTCGCCTGTTGCATAGCGAAGCCCTTTATCGGCCCAATAAATTGCAGAAAGTTGTGGGTTTGTCCAATCATTAAAACCAGTCTTGCGCTCGATCTCAAGCATGTGCATTGGATCCATTCCAATCTCTTCCCACGCGCCGCGAGAAGCGACATCGCGCTCGATCTGAGCCCACTTCTCACGATAAACAGATGCCGCCGAATCAATATCGGCGCCAATCTTCATCTCAAACATCCACGCTAGCTCCCTGTAAAGCTCGGCTTCGCGAGGATTGTATTTTAGCCCCTTGTCACGCAAAAACTTAACTGCCGCGTCAACCCAACGCCACCTATCCTCGTAAGTAGGCATCATGATCGAAATATTGTACGCCATATTCCACGCCGAATAACTCCAAACCTCGGGCGTGTGCGGCTCCATGAGAACAAGTAGCGATGCAAGCTGTGCAAGCTCGACATAGCGGCCCTCGTCTCTCAAGCGATCGGCTCTAAACCAAACGATCTCCGAAACAACAGACCTTATGCCGCCAAGCGCGGCAAATGCGCTTTGCGCAATCGCCGGAGCTGATGCTGCGCGGTTGCTGCGGAGAAAGAACTGCCCTCCCGCGGAAAGCGCGAGCAATAGGACAGATGCCATCGGCAGCAACAGAATCTTCTTCACGTGTACCTCAAGACCTCATCGACGGTTGTGTAACCATCGAGAATAGCGCGGATGCCGTCTTCACGCATAGTGCGCATTCCAAGCTCACGCGCCTTTTCGCGAATAACAAGAGTTGGAGCTTTGTTATTGATAAGCTCCCTCAAAGGATTTGACATTCGCAAATATTCAAAAACGCCGCGGCGCCCCTTGTAGCCTGTGCCGTTGCAAGTCTTGCAGCCCTTGCCGAAATAGAACGGACGCCCGCCAATCTGATCGCGCGTCATCTCGATGCGCTCGAGCGTTTCGTTATCTGGCTCGTATGCCTGCTTGCATTCGCGGCAAACAGTACGAACAAGGCGCTGCCCAAGAACGGCTTCCAAGGTCGACGAAAGCAAGTAAGGGGCAACATTCATATCCACAAGACGCATCACCGCGCCGGCGGCGTCGTTGGTGTGGAGAGTTGAAAATACGAAGTGACCTGTAAGGGCTGCCTGAACTGCAATTTCCGCAGTCTCAAGGTCGCGAATTTCTCCGACCATCATAATGTCGGGGTCTTGACGCAAGAATGCGCGAAGAACAGTTGCGAATGTGTTGCCGACTCTTGCGTCAATCGGAACCTGGACGATGCCGTCCACATTGTATTCAACAGGCTCTTCTGCAGTGAGGAGCTTCGAATCGATTGTATTAATGCGCCTCAAAACAGAGTAGAGAGTGGTTGTCTTACCAGAACCTGTAGGACCTGTTACGATGAAGATGCCGTTGGGCTTTTCAATATCCATCGTAATCTGCTCGTAGACATCTTCAGGCAGACCGACATTCTCAAGATCGAGCGATGTGGTGGTCTGGTCGAGAATTCGCATAACGACAGACTCGCCGTGCGCCGTAGGCAAGCAAGAAACACGCAAGTCGACTGGCCTTCCCGCCACAGTAAGCGCAATGCGCCCGTCTTGAGGAACGCGGCGCTCTGCGATGTTCAAGTTTGCGAGAATTTTAATACGCGAAATAATCGCCGGCGCCATCTTCACATCGGGAGCCTTCATTTCGTAAAGAGCTCAGTCTACGCGATAGCGAATCTTAAAG
>JAGBWQ010000065.1 GCA_017629735.1 Kiritimatiellia bacterium | reverse complement strand
GCCGGATACACGCGTAGACGCTCGGGTGACGCCATTTCGGACAGGGGTTCGACTCCCCTCACCTCCACCATCCTTCGCAAACAGCAAGCTGTTTGACTACGGATGGCGGGCCATTGAAGGAGATGAATGCTGTTTGCGAAGGATGGTGCCCTCCGTAGTCGGCGAAGCCGCGTAGGAGGGCTAAAGTACAAGTGAATAGCCGTGACTACAGATGGCAGGCCGTGCACAAGCTGTTTGACTACGGATGGCGGGCCATTTAAGGATATAATTGCTGTTTACGAAGGAAGGTGCCCTCCGTAGCCGGCGAAGCCGAGAAGGAGGGCTAAAACCGAAAAACTTATGTTCTACACATACATATTAAGAAGCCTTCCCCATCCCACACAACGGTATATTGGTCATACCGCAGATCTTCGTACACGTCTTGAAGAGCATAATTCCGGCAAGTCTCCCCATACGGCGAAATTTCGCCCTTGGAAGGTTGAAACCTACATCGCGTTTGAATCGATAGACAAAGCACAGGCCTTTGAGCGGTACTTAAAGACAGGATCCGGGCATGAATTCTCCCGCCGCCATTTCTAATGCCTGTCCGAAACATCCGCGCCTTTGCCAGTAAGCATCTTTTTCCGTAAGCACTTGTCAGCGAATAGTAAATATCTTATAATATTTGCGTTTCGAAGTGACAGATGAGATGCCTCCGCTCGGTGAGATAGGAGGCAAGATTTAATACTTATCAATGGATCGTGATTATGATAGATAAACAGACGAGAAGAGGGTTTATTTTTGGAGCAGGGGCTGCGTGTTTTTCCGCGGCAGGTTGTGCGCCTCAGGCGAAGTTCGATGATTCTAAAACTATTATCATGTCGGACACGCATATCGCAAAGGCCAAAATCCAAACTCAGTGGGGACCCCAGCCTGATTATCAGAATGCCGTTTTAAGATCCACCGTCGACAAAATCCTTGCGATGCGTCCTTTGCCGCGTCGCGTCGTCGTCCTTGGAGATGTTTCTCTTTGGTTTGGCTATTTAGGCGATTATGAAGTGGCTTTTCCCATCTTTGAGCGCCTTAAAGCTGCAGGAATCGAAGTGCATCTTGCGCCCGGCAATCACGATCATCGCGCTCCAATGATAAGCGTATTCCCCGAATGCGCAGAGCGCTCTCCCGTTAAAGGGCGCATCGCGTCCGTCGTGGATTTAGGTTCGTGCGATCTCTTCCTCCTTGATACGCTCATAGAAAATCCCGAGGAGGAAGGAAAGGGCAATCCCACAAATGGTGCACTTGATGAAGATCAAGGAAAGTGGATTGCTGACGCCGTTAAAAAAGCAACTAGGCCGTTCCTCGTGGCTTCTCATCATCAAGTCGGCGAGCTTCGCTTTGAAGACAAGCCTCTCTTGAGCACTCTTCTTTCTTCCAAGTATTACTGCGGATATATTCATGGTCATGAGCATCGCTGGTCTGCGTCATGGCGCCATGTAACTAAAGGCGAGCGCACTATTCATCGCAAGGTGTGCATACCTTCAACAGGTTGGTGGGGCGACATTGGCTTTACTGTAATGCATACAATGAGCGACTCTGCTGTACTTACAAATGTCCAGTCTGATTTTTACTATCCCACTCCCGTTAAAGAAGGGGAATCTCGTCCAGCTCTTTGGGATTGTATCGTAAAAGATAACAACGCGCGGACATGCACATTTAGCTACTCATCTTGATTTTCAATAGAAGGGGAATGGTCAAATGAGAATATCTCTTTTCCTCGCGCTTGTAGTTGGGTTTGCCGCGCAGAGTGCTCACGCTCTTTCCAATTCTGATATTATTGATGTCGGATCTAAAGCTTCTCGCTGCGATTGGAACCTCATCTCGTATGAGACGATCGATGGCTTGAAAGGAGAATTTGCGCATATTGTAGGCACTTCTGAGCCCGGGAAGGAAGTAGTTATTCCGCTTCCGGTTAAAGGGCGCTATCGAGTATGGATCGGGGGCGTTGCGCAGCGTTGGGCAGGATATTGCATGTATGTCAAATTTGCGCGCGATCAATATCCCTATCGAATGAGAGTCGATTTTGCCGAAGATAAAGTGCCGGCTGAGAATCCCATGATTGGCGAGCTTGAATTCGCTGAGGCAGATCTTGATGGAGATTCGCTCGTTGTTAGTAATATAAGCGGCTCTCCGGGCGGCATCGCATGGGTGCGCCTTGAGAAGATTGAGAAGTTCACTCACGCGCCACAGCGCCGCGGTAAGGGCTTGATTGCTACGAACGATTCATACGCCCCATGTTATAGCCGTAGCGATTATTTTTCGCATTTCCGTCATTTCGCCAATTCACCTGTGGAGAGGATTCTTTTTGGCGTCTATACTGGCGAAAATTCCTTTCCTGTAAAAACAGGCATGGGGCGGCCTGTTCGCTACGATCCTACTGTTCCATACAAGCGCGATATTGATATTCGCATTGCAAAGACTTGCGAAAAGCTTGCCGCTGAAAATCCGCGTCTTCTTGATGAGACTATTGAGTATGTTCATTCGCTAGGCATTGAGTTGCACGCGTATTACCGTCCAGGTACGGCTGTTGATTTCACGAGATTTTGGAAGAAGGATTCCAATGCCGAAAATGCGAATGGTAAGGCCGTTCTTTACGCGCCTGAGAATCTTTGCAGGCTATGGGACGGAACGGCGGTCGGTCGTCCAAGTTATGCGAGAAAGCAAGTGCGCGAACGCGTAGCTGCGTTTTCAGCAGACTTAATCGCGCGTGGTTTTGATGGAATTTGCTTTGCCTTTACGCGCGCTCTGCCCACAATGCTTTTTGAGAAAGCGTTTCGTGAGCGTTTCCGCGCAGAGTATGGTGAAGAGCTAAAGTCTAAAGATGATCCTCGTGTTATAGATCTTCGTTGCAAGATGACATGCGAGTTTCTCGCAGAAATTAAAACCATACTTGGCAAAAAGACGCTTTCGCTTATTGTGCTTTCTTCGGTTGAGCGCAATCGCGAATATGGGTTAGATATCGCCGCGCTCGCGAAGGCTGGCACAGTTGATGAGTTTATTGTAGATGGTGACGACTTCCGCATGCCGCGCAAGATTACGGTTGATAAGATCGATTTTGAGTCTTTTACGCGCGCTGTTTCAGGCACAAATGCGAAGGTGCGCCCGCAGTTAACGATGTGGTGGAAAGGGCTTGATAAGGCGAATTTCTGCAAGGCTGCAGAGGCGGGGTTTGCGCCTGCGTGTCTTTGGGATGGCGCGTATGTTCCGTGGCAGGATTGGGAGCGTATTCGTCGTATCGATGGTAGCGATTTTTCCGCGGCGGAGAAGTGGCTGGAAGATCATCCTGATTCGTGGCGTGTACACAATTTAAAAACGGTAAATGGCTTTGATGTGCTCGAATATCCGTGG
>JAGBWQ010000064.1 GCA_017629735.1 Kiritimatiellia bacterium | reverse complement strand
GGTGTTGCTACTGCTTTTGGTATGCTTATTGCTCTTGTCCCAGGGCTTGTTGGTTGTGCATTCCTTGTTTTTGTCGTGGCATTTGCTTCGTCAAATTACATTTCTCTCGGCAGCTGCCTTGCAGCGGCGTTTCTTGCCATAACAGTATGGTTCCCTATTCTTGGAACTAAAGGTTATGCTGATATTGCGCAGTGCGTTCTCGTTACGGCGATATCACTTTTCATAATCTGGAAGCACCGCTCAAATATTTTAAGGCTTTTGAAGGGGTGCGAAAACAAGGTTTACCTTTTCGGCGGGAAGGGGCGCTGAGTTGGGCTGGAAGGGGTTTGCTATCGGCATGATTGCCGGTGGAGCGCGAGGTAGTTGGATCGGCGCGATAGCCGGTGCGCTCATTGGAGATTGGCTTGAAAGGCGCTATTTTACGCGTCGTCGAGCATCTTTATTTTCTCATGCTTCCTCAGATTATATCTTTGAGGGCGATTCTCTTTCTTCAGCCTACAAGATTCTTTCAGTTCGCCCCGATGCTCCATACGAAGTGGTGCATGCCGCATATAGGGAGCTTGCTAAAAAATATCACCCCGATGCCATGAAAGCCGAAGGCGCCTCTCAAGAGGAAATTGCCGCGGCGGCAGAGAAAATGGTCAAGGTCAACGATGCTTGGAAACTGATCCAAGCATCGAGAAAGACGGGCGCATGAGAGTTGTTGTTACTGCAGGCCCAACGCGTGAGCATCTCGATCCTGTTCGGTTTCTTTCGAATCCGTCAACGGGAAAGATGGGCTATGCAGTAGCTCAAGAGGCGGCAAAGCGCGGATATGAAGTTATTCTTGTTTCTGGGCCTGTATCGCTTCCAACTCCGCGCGGAGTGAAAAGGGTCGATGTGGTTTCGGCTCGAGATATGCTCTTAAAAGTGCGCGAAGCATTATGCGGCGGCGGAGAGCAAGTTCTTGTTTCTGTCGCGGCGATTGCCGATTGGAGGCCGAAGACATATTCTTCGAAGAAGCTCAAAAAAAGCTCAATGACCGGTGTCATTGAGCTCGTGAGGAATCCCGATATTCTTAAAACTATCAATTCCGAGATGCGTCGCGGCAAATTGCCAAAGGCGAAGCTCGTTGGTTTTGCGGCGGAAACGGGAGATCCACTTCAAGAGGCCGCTCGCAAGTGCCGCGCAAAGGGGCTTGAGTTTGTAGTGGCAAATGATGTCACTGCTAAAGACGCAGGCTTTGCGGTCGATACCAACCGTGCATCGCTTGTCTTCGCAAACGGCAATGTTGAGACACTTAATCTTATGTCGAAGCGTGCATTGGCACGCATAATCGTCGACAAGCTTTAAGATTAAATGCTTTTAAGAAGGATCGACGAGGGCTTTTCGATAATGTCCTCGCGAGGTTTAAACCTAAGACCTTTTTCCACTTCAAGGCACATTTCGTAGACATCTTTCCACGAGGAAATACGCGAATTTCTGTCTTTGACGAGCATTGCCTCCAAGAGCTGGCAGAATCCTTCTGAAAGTGCTGGGCGATAAGCTCTAGGGTCGCGTGCCTGAGAGGTGTTGCTGCAATGTGCGCGCATTGTAGCGTCATTGTCGAGCCCATTAAATAGTGGTCTACCTGTTGAGAGATGGTAGATCGTTGCCGCTAGAGAATAGATGTCGGCGCGGCAATCAGGCTCGACATCGCCATAAATTTGTTCGGGCGAGATGTAAGCGGGTGTGCCTGTAACATGCTCAGGAACTTCGATTTCGCCTTCGCGATGTTCATAGCGATGGAAGATGCCAAGGTCTGTAAGCTTTACAACTCCATCGGAATTGATCATTATATTTTCGGGCTTGATGTCGCAATGAACGACACCATGGTCGTTCCATGCAAGATCGAGAGCCGCCGCAACAGATTCGCAAAGAAGGAGGCTATCTGATTCGCTTATGTGCTGCTTGCGTTTTAGCAAATCTGCAAAGGTGTAGCCGTCGACATATTCCATCAAGATGCGCCACGAATTACCGAATTGCTCGAATGCGTATGCTTTGACAATCCATGGAATGTCGAGCTCTTCCATCACGCGCTCTTCTTCGCGGAACGATTCAATATCGCGCCCGTTAGTCGCATACTGTTCAGCGAGAATCTTTACTGCAATATGCTTGTTTCTGGAAGGATCCCAAGCCTTCCAGACGCTCGACATTCCTCCTTCGCCAATTTTTTGCAGCAATTTGATATCGCTTGCGCTCACTTTATCGACCATTCCTTAAGCTTTCTGTGGAGAGTGCGCCGCGATATGCCGAGAGATGCGGCCGCTGTAGTTCTGTTGTTGCCTGCCGCTTCAAGCGCTGCTAGTATTTGAGCTTTTTCTACATCGGCAAGAGTGCTTGCTTGCGAGAAAGAAGTTACTTTGTTTGATGCGATCTCCGATGGCACATCTTCAATGGTAAGCGTATCGCCAGATGAAAGAACCATCATCTTTTCAATCGCGTTCTTTAGCTGACGCACATTACCAGGCCAATCGTATTTCTCGAGAATCCCAAGCGCATCTGGAGAAATGCTCTTTGCAGAGCCTTTGCCTTCGGCTGAGAATTCGGCGATGAATTTCTCAACGAGCGGCGCAATGTCGGATGGATGATCTTTCAGCGCTGGCATGCGAATGTCGATGACATTCAGGCGATAGAACAAGTCTTCGCGGAATTTTCCTTCGGCAACGAGGCTCAGGAGATTCTTGTTGGTCGCGGCAACAAGCCTGAAATCAACAGCCTTTTCGAATGAAGAGCCAAGCCTGCGAACGCATTTCGTTTCAAGCGTGCGCAGCAGGGCAATCTGAGTCGGAAGATCGATCTCGCCGATCTCATCGAGAAAGAGTGTACCACCATCTGCTTCTTCGATGCAGCCTTTCTTTCCGTCTTTAAGGCCGCCAGTGAAGGTGCCTGGCTCGTAGCCAAAAAGCTCAGATTTAAGAAGATCTGAAGAGAAGGCGGAACATTCCACCGCAACAAACGGTTTTGCCGCGCGCTTGGAAAGATCGTGCACTGCTCTTGCTGCAAGCTCTTTACCGGATCCGCTTGGGCCTTCGATAAGAACGGTTGCATCGGTAGGGGCTGCTTTTCTAATTATTCCGTAAACCTTCGTAAGCGCAGGAGCTGAGCCTGTAAGGCGGCCGACAGTGCCATCTTGTGTTGGAACGGGCTCGGCTGCCGCTGATTGAGAAATAGCTTGTGCAACGCGCAATTCAAAAGCCTTAAGATCTGTGACAGGCTTTTGGAAAAAGTCTCTTGCGCCTTCCTTCATCGCCTGAACAGCTAAATCGACAGAGCCGTATGCAGTTAGGAGAATTGCAGGGAGATTTGGACGAATTTCTTTTGCCTTGCGAAGGAGCGTAACGCCATCTTCGCCAGGCATTTTGACATCAGTAATCATCAGCGCCAAATCGCTGTTCTCGCGAATCTGGCGTAATGCGTCGTCGGCGTCGGGTGCTGTTAAGCACTCGTATTGCGGACGAAACCAACGAGCAAGTGTGTCGCGCAGAGGTTTTTCGTCGTCGACGATAAGTATCTTCTTCTTCATTTCAATTGCCTTATGCGCCGTTCAAGACGAGGAAGTTTGATCGTGAACGATGTTCCTTTTCCAAGTTCCGATTCGACGGCTATCGATCCACCATGGTCTGTTACGATTCTTTTGGAGATCATAAGCCCTAAACCTGTGCCTTTTTCTTTTGTTGTCTTGTAAGGCTCAAACAGATGCATAAGCTGTTCATGCGGTATGCCAGGGCCAGAATCGTGAAGAACAGTTATGACATCGTTGTCATCGAATTTTATTGTTATTGAAATTGCAGTGCCGTCCTTCATCGCCTCAAGCGAGTTTTTGACGAGGTTGAAGAAAACTTGCTGCATTTGATCGGGATCAATTGCCACGGGCGGAAGCGCTGCGGGAATGTCGAGCGTAACTGCAATGCGCCTTTCTTCAAATTGAGTGCGGAAGGCTGAAAGGCAGTTGCGTATCGGCTCTGCCACCGAGCCGGGCCTAAGAGAAGGGCCGGAGGGCCTAAGAGCCTGAAGAAAGCCTCTAATGATGCCATCTAACCTTTTTACTTGGCTCTTGCATATTTCGATCGATTCCGTGTCGGTCGGATCTCTCTCAAGAAGCTGCAGATTCATGGCTATGGCATTGAGAGGATTGCCGATTTCGTGTGCAACGCCTGCTGCAAGATCGCGGACTGCTTTTGTCGCGCCGATACGAAGCTCTTCTTCTGTGCGCTCGCGTTCAGCTGTGATGTCTCGAAGGTAAATTACAGTCTCGCCATCAAGAGGGAAGGTCTGAACTTCAAGTGTGCGCGCCTGCGGATATGTGACAGAAACTTCTCTTGTCGACGATACTCCGTATGGAACGCTAAGAGAGGCTATAGCATCTTCCGGCTCAATTCCAAGCAATTCTTTCGCGGCAGGATTGGATTGAATTACCTTGCCTGAAGGATCGAGACGAATAAAGCCTTCCTTCAAGGCATTGAGGAGCTTTTCGGCGTGCGTAAGCTCGTCGGAGACAAGCTCGTACTGTTCGCGAAGGTGACTTGCGTCAAGCTTCGCGATGTGTTTGCGTACGCCTTTGAAAAAGTTTCTCATTTGCCTCTGTTGTCGATGACGCGTTTGATCTTGCCTTCGCTGCGAGGCAGGGTGTTTGGCGGAACGAGCGTGATGATCGGCGAAAGTCCAACAATCTCTTTGATCGATGCAGAAACTTTTTTGCGGATCGTTTCCATGCCAGAGATGGTGTCGGAGAAAGCATTGGGCTCAACTTCGACTTTGACTTCAAATCTATCCATCGTATCGGTCGAAGAAAGCTCAATCATGTAGTGGGGTGCAACTTGCGGCACCTTCATGAGACACGCTTCGATTTGGCTTGGGAATACATTCACACCATGAATGATAAGCATATCGTCGCTTCGCGCGTGGACTCTGTCCATAACGCGCATTGTTCTTCCGCAAGGGCATGTGCCAGTCTGCAAGCGCGAGAGGTCGCGCGTGCGATAGCGAATCATTGGAGTGCCCGTTCTGTCGAGAGTAGTTATGACAAGCTCGCCTTCCTCTCCGTCGGGAAGAGGTTCGAGCGTGTCGGGGTCTACGATTTCTGGATAGAAGTGATCTTCCCAAATATGCAGACCATTGCAGTATTCGCAGTTGCCAGCAACGCCTGGGCCTGCAATCTCTGTGAGCCCGTAAATGTCGTGGGCGGTGATTCCGGAAATCTCTTCAATCCTCTTGCGGATTTCGGACGTCCAAGGCTCTGCTCCAAAAATTCCGTGGCGAAGCTTCGTATCGCGGCGGAAATCAACGCCGAGCTTTTCTGCGACTGTGGCCAAATGAAGGAAGTAGCTTGGTGTGCAGCAGATGACAGTGACATTCAGATCCTTCATGAGCATAATCTGACGCTCTGTATTTCCTGCGCTTGTGGGAAGAACTGCGCACCCAAGTTTCTCGGCGCCATAGTGTGCGCCAAGGCCGCCAGTGAAAAGACCGTAGCCGTAGGAGACTTGAACGACATCGTCCTTTGTGATGCCGTACATGGAAAGACATCTCATTACGCCTTCAGTCCAGATTTCAACATCGTTTGCCGTCTGCGGAATGCAGATGGGCTTTCCGGTAGTTCCAGATGAACAATGGAAGCGATTTATTTCTGACATTGGAGCTGCTGTAAGACCATACGGATATTCATCGCGAAGATCCGTTTTCTTCATGAACGGAAATTTCGCAAGGTCGGCAAGCGTTACCAAATCGCGTGGCTTTATGCCTTTTTCATCGCATCTGCGGCGGAAAAGAGGAACGCGATCGTATTCGTAAGGAATGAGTTTTTGGAGTTTCTCAAGTTGCATCTTCCGTAGTTCGTCTACGGGTATGCAGTCTTTAGCGTATAATGAGTTCATCGATTGCATTGAGTAGTTTATCCATCTGAGGCTCGGTTCCGATTGTTATACGCAGCCGATCGCCAGTTTTTTTCCCTTTGAAATAACGAACGAAGATTTCTCTTTTTTTGAGGTCTTCGAAAAGCGCCGCCGCCTTTGTGTTTTTGGGAGGCTTTGCAAAAACGAAATTAGATTCAGAAGGGATTACATCCCACCCGCGTTTTTCGAGCTCTTCTGTGATGCGCTTGCGCGTGTTGATGATCTTGAGGGCGTTTGCCTTCATCCATTTCTGGTCGCGTATTGCGGCAAGCGCAAGAGCTTGTGCTATTGCGTCGACATTGTAGGAGTCTTTGATCTTGTAGAGAGCAGAGATGAGGCTCTCAGGTCCTACGCAATATCCGACGCGCAATCCAGCGAGAGAATAGCTCTTTGAGAATGTGCGCATGACAATCGTATTGCGGTTCTTCTCTGCTGTTGCAAGAGCCATGCAATTGCCGCGCGAGAAATCTGCGTATGCTTCGTCGATAAGCACAACACCAGGGAACTTCTTTGCGAAATTGGCAATCGTCGCCATCTCTCGCCATTCGCCAGTTGGTGCGTTGGGATTCGTAAGCAGGAAAAGGGAGGGCGCATTTTTCTTCGCGACGAGTGATTCAGCTTCGTCAAGAGAGGATACGCCAAGCCACGGCACATTGCGAATCGCAGCTATCGTCTTGTATAAAGAATAACTAGGATCTAAAGAGTCGATGCGCTCGTTGTCTTCAACGAAGGCGCGAGCGGCAAGTGCGAGAATTTCGTCGGAGCCGTTGCCCACAAAAACGCGCGATTCAGTTGTCTTGCAGACCTTTGCGATTGCGCGCCTTAAGGCGTGGCAATCGGGATCTGGATAAAGGCGAAGCTTTTCAGACGCAAAAGTTTTAAGAGCTTCGGCGCAGGAAGGAGATGGTGGGTAGGGGTTCTCGTTCGTGTTGAGCTTTATGACTTTTGTGGAAGAAGGCTGCTCGCCAGGAACATACGAATCGAGTTTCTTTATATGTTTAGCTATCATAGGTTTTAATCTTCAGCTTTCTTCATCACAAGTTCAGCGCTCGTGTGGAATAGTTTGCGCTTGAAGATGAATGGTATCATGGATTCTTCCGTAGTGTAATTTACGGGATTAAGAACTTCTATGTAATTGCCTTGATTGACGGCTTTATCGAGAAGCTTGGTGTTTGTTTCTATGTTTGCCGTGTCTTGGAAGATAAGGAAGAATCTTCCGTTGGGATTGCCAGAGAAGAGGGGAATGCAATCGATAATGACCCATTCAGAAGTGCTGATGTAGCACATGTCATGGCCGCCCTCGCGGCAGATTTCTACATTGCAGCAACCTGCGAAAATGATGGCGGCTGCGATTGCGAAGAGAAATGATTTCATTCAAGCTCCCCTGAGAGTTGGACTTCGTGGTAGCAAAGTATGTACGGAATGGGAACGGGGATATTGAGCCCGGGAATTGACATAAGAACTTTGTCGTCGTTGCGATAGACGAGAGTGGAGGTTTTTTTCTTGCGAGCTCTTGCGTAGCGCGCCAATCCTTCTTGGGCTTTGTCGATTGTGACATCGTCACGGAACAAGGCAAAGGGGAAGAGACGCTCGTCTTCGGGAGTGGCGTTTCCAGAGATTAGCGGAATGGTGTGAAAAAGCGTCCAACCGTAATTTGATACGAGGACATGTTCACGCCCTGTCGAGTGCAAGACATGAGAGTCGATCGAGAAGCAACCCGAAAGAGCAAAGAATGTAGAAAACAGCAAACCTGTTATGATTTTTGACATGTGCATATTATACTCTATTTACGCACGCGCGCGCAAGGGAACACTAGCCACTAACCCCTGACTCCTAACTCCTAAAATCACTACCACAGTTTTTTGTCCGTTGAAAAAGCATATATGGTATAATATTGGCACTGCTATCTAATAGCAAAAGGATAGGCTGCAATATCTGATTGTTTCCGCGCTTATGGCGCGGAATTTTTTTACGGATAAAATTTGTTTTGAAAACCTCTGTGTTGATGAATTTAGGCG
>JAGBWQ010000063.1 GCA_017629735.1 Kiritimatiellia bacterium | reverse complement strand
TCCCTTTGGAATGGGCTTGTTCATTCGCATATAACCGGTTTTCTTGCGTGCGATCTTGTCGACACGCTTTGCAACGCCTATAACGCAATATGGCGTGATATTTCAAATGTAAGCTCAGAAAAGGAGTAAGAGATGAATTACATCGAGGATAAAGAGAAGAAAAATACAGTCGGCTCAATAATTGGCGTGGCTGTACTCGTTATTGCTTCCGTAGCAGGTGGCTGGATTGCGTGTGATCTTTGGCCTAAAGCCGCTCCGGTCAAAATCGTCATGCCGCAGATGACGACAACAGTTGCCGTTCGTCCTGTTGAAGAGCGCGTCTACAATTTGCCTGAAAAGTTTGTCGCTCACGCAGAGCCTGTTCAGGAGGTCGATCTTCTGCCACAAGTAGACGGCTATATTAAAGAGATTCGCTTTAAAGAAGGCGATATCGTGAAAGCTGGCGACATTCTCTATGTTCTCGATGGCGAGCGCTATCAGGCAATTGTGAACCAGCGCAAGGCCGATCTTGAGGCGGCAGAGGCAGAGCAGCGCCGCGCAGAGCGCTACTACCAGCGTATGAAGAACGCCGACTCGCGCGGCATTACGCAGCTTGAACGCGACAATGCTGAAGCTTCGGCCGATAGCGCGAAGGCAGCCGTTATGCAGGCAAAGGCCGATCTCGTTGTCTCTCAGTACGACCTTAATAAGACCTTCATTGTCGCGCCTATTTCTGGACAGATCGGAAAGACTTCTGCTCATGTAGGCGACTATGTCTCGCCAAGCAAAGGCTTCCTCGCTCGCATCGTTCAGATCGATCCTATCCGCGTTTCATTCCCTCTTACCGATAGAGCCTATGTAAGCTGGCGTGCCGCACGCCTCAAAGGCGTTGCTCCTGATTACAGGCTTAGGCTTCTCTTGCCTGATGGCAGCGAATATTCTGGTCTTGGTCAGTGGGCATTTGACGATAATACCATGAGCAAGGAAACTGCCACGATCATTATGCGTCTTGTCTTCCCCAACCCCGACAGAATGCTTATTCCCAACAGCTATGTAACGCTTCTTGTCGATCACAAGAATCCGCCTACATTCCCTTGCGTTCCGCAGCAGGCGCTTGTTGATCTTTCAACAGGTTCGCGTGCAGTGTGGGTGCTTAAAGAAGATATGACAGTTGAACAGCGCGCCGTTAAGACGCGTGAAACAAGTGAAGGCTGGACGCCCATCGTCGAAGGCCTGGAGAATGGCGAGAAGGTTGTTATTTCTGGCATCGCCAAACTCGCTCCCGGCATGAAGGTTGCTCTTGCTGAAGCGACAGGTAATGAAGACCTCGATCCTAATTTCAAGCCGCGGATCAAAGAGTGAGGGGATAAAGAATGAAAATATCAATCCGTAAATCGATCGATCAAATCAAGACGTTCTCGCGTACGTTCGTAGAGCGTCCTCGATTTGCGATGGTCATATCGATCGTCTTGACGCTCGCGGGCATAATGGCCATTCTCGAGCTTCCCATCTCGCAGTATCCGCGTCTGACGCCGCCGTCAATTCAGGTTACATACTCGTATCCTGGCGCGAGCGCAAAGGAAGTCCTTAACACCGTTGCCATGCCTATCGAAGATAAGGTAAATGGCGTCGATGATATGCTTTATATGGTAGGCAGTTGCGGTGACGATGGCTCCTACAATCTTACGCTCTCGTTTGAGGTTGAGTCCGACCGCGATATGGACATGGTCAAAGTCCAAAACCGCGTATCGCAGGCCGAGGCGAAGCTTCCGGCAGAAGTGCAGCAGCTTGGCGGCACGATTCGCGCGCAGTCAGAAGATATGCTTGGATTTATGGCGCTTAAATCTCCCTCTGGGAAGATGTCGCGCTTGCAAATATCCGACTACATCTACGGCAATATTCAGCCTGTTCTTCTTCGTATTCCTGGCGTCGGCGATGCTGCCGTATACGGGCCTCGTCTTGCGATGCGTATTTGGCTCGATCCAGATCGCATGGCTGCGCAAGGGCTCAATACAGAAGAGGTTATTGCGGCTGTCACGAAACAGAATGTTCAGGCATCAATCGGCTCTGTGGGTGCCGCGCCAATTCCGAAGCACGGCGCGCGCGTCTACACTCTTACGGCAAAAGGCCGTTTGATGACAGGCGAAGAGTTTAATGAAATCGTGGTTCGCCGCGACGAAAACGGCGGTATCGTAAAGCTCAAAGATATCGCGCGCACAGAAGTGGGCGAAGAGAATTATATGTTCTCAGGTCAGCTTAACGGCGAAAATGCTGTTATGATCGCGCTTCAGCAAAAGCCCGGCGCAAACGCCATCGAAACGATGGATCAGATTTATGCCGCGTTCCGCGAGATGAAGAAAAACTTCCCAGCCGATCTCGAATGGTCTACGCCGTACGATGCCACAGAATATGTGCGTGTGTGCGTTGAGGAAATTGTTCTTACGCTTCTTTTGACATTCGGCCTTGTAGTTTTCGTTTGCTATCTCTTCTTGCAGGACTGGCGCGCTACATTGATTCCGTGCATTACAATTCCTGTGTCGCTCTGCTCGACATTCATTTTGATGGCGCTTCTTGGCTATTCGATCAACATCTTAACGCTCTTCGGTCTTGTTCTTGCTATTGGCGTTGTCGTCGACGACTGTATCGTTGTTGTCGAGCGTGTCCAGTTCTTGATCGAGACGCGTGGCCTTAATTCAAAAGAGGCGGCGATTCAGGCGATGAAAGATGTGACAAGCGCTGTTATTGCAACAACTCTCGTTCTCTTGGGCATTTTCGTTCCTGTCGGATTCATGTCTGGCATTACAGGGCGCATTTACCAGCAGTTCTCTGTGACGCTTTCCGCGGCAGTTTGCTTCTCAACAGTTTGCGCTCTTACTCTCGCTCCTGCGCTTTGCTCGCTCCTGTTGCGTGAAGCGCGTCCATTCAAGAGAGGGCCTTTTGCATGGTTCAACAAGGCGCTTGATTCGTTCAAAGGTTTCTTCGTATCGATTGCGAAGTGGCTTGCGAGCAGAATCTTCCTTTCGTTTGTTCTCTTGTTGTTGACCATCCTCTTGACGGTGCATTTCTTCTCCAAGACAGAAACTTCGTTCTTGCCTGACGAAGATCAGAGTGTGGTATTCTGCTCGATGGAAATGCCAGAAGGCACAGCGCGCGACCGCAGCCGCGAAACGGCTCTTAGAGCGGTTGAGCTTCTTCGCACCATACCTGAGGTTCAGTCGGTTCTTTCGATTACTGGTTGGGGCATGGTTGGTGGCCGCGGCGAAAACCAGACTACGCTCGTGGTGGATCTCAATCGTTGGGACAAGCGTCCTAATCCAGACCAGCATGTCTCAAAAATGATTCCTAAGATTCAGGCGATCCTACAATCTGTGCCTGAGCCCAAGTGGCAGGTCTTTGCGCCTCCTGCAATTCCTGGCCTTGGTAATGCAAACGGCATTTCAGTTCATATTCAAGATAAGGTCGGCACAGATGCTGTCAAACTTGATGAGCTGAAGAAGGTGCTTTTGGCAAAGCTTAATGCAAATCCGAAGATTCTCGCGGCATTTGCAGGCTACAACGCCGAAACTCCGAAGCTGCGCTTCAATCTCGATCGTACGAAAGCTGAGATGTTCCATGTTCCGGTGGCGACTGTTTATGCAACGCTCCAGAACTATCTTGGCTCGCGTTATGTCAACGATGTTAACCTCGGCACGCAGGTCAACCGCGTAACGGTTGCCGCGGAAGCCAAGGCAAGGACAACTCCTGAAGATGTCGAAAGGCTCTATGTGCGCTCCGATACGGGAGCTATGGTGCCGATTGGTTCTTTGGGAACGATTACACGCGAGCTTGGCCCCCGTACCGTTTACACACGCGACAAATATCTTACTGCAGGTCTTAACATCATGCCGGCACCTGGCGTTGCATCAGGTACAGTTATGAAGGAAGTTAAGGAGCTTCTCGATACGGAGCTTCCTGAAGGGTATGGATATTCGTGGGCGGCGCTTTCATTCCAGGAAGCTCGCAACGAAGGTGCTGCCGCGCCGCTTATTATGCTCGCTGTCATCTTTGGATATCTCTTCCTTGTAGCTCAGTATGAGTCATGGACGATTCCAATGCCAGTTATGCTTTCAATCTTTGTGGCAGTGCTCGGTGCGCTTCTCGGTCTTAAATACTGGGGTATTTTGGCTACAGGCTCTCCGTATCCGCTGTCAATCTACGCTCAGCTTGGTCTTGTTCTTCTCGTTGGCCTTGCCTCTAAAAATGCAATTCTCATCGTTGAATTTGCAAAGGACAAGCGCGAAGTGGATAAGCTTTCGATTGTAGATGCGGCAGGTACGGCGGCAGGAGAGCGTTTGCGCGCACTTTTGATGACGGCTCTTACCACGCTTCTTGGCACACTTCCTATGATGATCGCAACTGGAGCTGGTGCGTCGAGCAGAAATCATCTCGGCACAACAGAGTTCTTCGGTATGCTATTCTCCGTGGTTTTTGGTATACTACTTGTGCCGGGGCTTTACGCGCTGTTCCAAACATGGCGTGAACGAGTAAAACGATTCTTCGAGTATCTTGCTGCGACAGCCAAAAGACGCAGAGATCTGAAGGCAAATGGTGCAAAATAAGGCAAAAAGATTAAAGATAAAAGGTGTTTATAAAATGAAACTTTTCAAATCTGCGTTTTCACTTCTTCTCCTTGCAGGGTGTGTGCAAAATTTGCCTTCAATCGGCCCTGACTACAAAGAAGAGGAGTTGATCATTCCCGACAGCATTCTTCCTGATGCAGGCTTCCCGACAACAAATCTTACAGCCACATTCGAATACAAGAGTGCTGTTTCGAATTCTGACGACAGAATTATAATCTCCAACAATTCTTTGGCCAAATGGTGGACAAGGTTTGATGATCCAATCCTTCAAACTCTTGTAGAAGGGTCTGTCACCAATAACCTCAACTTCCTTTCGGCGCAGCGCAGGCTCGAGCGTGCATACTGGGAGCTTGTTGGTACTTATTCGGCATTCCTCCCAGGTGTGTATGTCGATGGTAAGGCTGTCAAAAATATCACAAGGAAGAACAACAAATATCTTCGCACAGACAATTTTAACCTTGGCATCAATTCAACTTGGGAAATTGACATATTTGGAGGTAGCCGCCGTGCAACGGAGTCAGCCTTGGCAACTGCAGAAGCCGAAGGGTGGACTGTAGCAGATGCGTGGATCGCTCTTACCACAAGCATCGGACGCGAATATATTAATCTTCGCACGATACAGTCGCGTATCGCAGTAGCGCGCACAAACCTTGTTCTTCAGTCGGAGACATACGACATTCTTAAGTCCCGCCTCGATTCTGGTATTGGTGACGAGCTTGCCGTAAACCAGTGCGCTTACATTGTCGAACAAACACGCGCTCGTATTCCCGATTTGCTCACTGCAGAGGAGAGCCTTAAAAATTCTCTTGCGATTCTCGCAGGTCAATTCCCGGGCTCCCTTCATGATGCGCTCTCTCCCTTGGCAGACGATCGCGACTGGCTCCTTTGTCCGCAGAAGGTCTCGCAGCTTCCTCTCGATATGATTCGCGCAAGGCCCGATGTCAAAGCTCAGGAGCGCAAACTTGCCGCGCAGGTTGCTGCTGTGGGTGTAGCGAAGTCTCTTTGGTTCCCGAAGTTCTACATCAATGGTGGTGTTGGAATGGAGTCGTCGAAATTCTCCAAGATCTTCAGCAAGGATAGCTTCTATGCGTCGATTGGCCCGTCTGTCAGCTGGCCTTTGTTCCAGGGCGGCAACATCTACGCAAGCGTAAAGAAGGCAGAAGCGCTCGTTGAAGAGGCGCGTCTTAACTACGAGCATGCTGTTCACAATGCCTATGGCGAAGTGAGAAACGCATACAGCGCATATACGCAGGAATATCACAGGTACCAGGCTCTTAAGAGCGCAGTAAAAGCTGCAACCGACGCTGTTACCATTTCGAACGACCTTTACAAGAACGGCCTTAAGGACTTCAACAATGTTCTAGATGCTCAGCGCAGCCGTCTCCAGCTCGAAGAAGAGCTCGTAATTTCTCGTGGTCAGATAACGCTTAATCTCATCGAGCTTTACAAGTCGCTCGGTGGCGGGCTTTCTGCCGAGCAATAATCATCATAAATAAATTGCGGATCAAGAATGAAAAAAGACAAGAACAGACAGATCGTACTTGCAATAGCGCTTTTAGCGGGTATTCTTGCCGCATTTACTACGCGCTGGGCATTCTCGCTTAAGGACGACGAAGTTGCCAAAGCAAAGCAACTTCTTAGATCTCGCTACGGAACGATTGATGTAGTTGTTTTTAGCACCGATGTTC
Organism: Kiritimatiellia bacterium; assembly: GCA_017629735.1. Lineage (GTDB taxonomy): Bacteria > Verrucomicrobiota > Kiritimatiellia > RFP12 > UBA1067 > UBA1067. The sequence goes on along the minus strand of JAGBWQ010000063.1, from coordinate 20,852 downwards.
CTGCTGGCACGCAACTTACGCGAGACGATCTTGGTTCTCTTACGATGCCTGCTGCTGGTTTGCGCGGTCAGGCAGTCGAAGAGTCTGCCTATCGCGAAATTCTTGGTCGCAAGATTCTTTCCGCGCATAAAAAAGGCGAGGTTCTTTTCTGGTCTGATGTCGAAGGCGGCAATCCAATGGAAACAGGAATTTCCGCAGACATTAAGAAAAACATGCGCGCAGTTTCGGTAAATTGTTCGGGCGCGGCAAGTGTCTCTGGCATGGTAAAACCCAACGATCATGTCGATGTTATTGGCACATTCGATTTTGAAGGCAAATCTGGCAAGCGCGATTTCGTCACTTGCACGATGCTTCAGAATGTTCTTGTTCTTGCAACTGGAACTGAAACGGCAAAAAGAAGCCACCAGACTGCGGGCTTGACGAGAAATTACTCGACCGTCACTCTTGAGGTTACTCCCAGAGAAGCTGAAATGCTTGCTTTTGCAGAGCAGCTTAAGGGAAGAATCGTTCTTTCGTTGCGTAATAGAAAAGATGTTTCCTACGAGAAGGAACTTCCCAAAGTCGATTTCAATAAGATTCAGAGCGAAATCGAAGAGCTCAACATTCAGCGCCAGACTCAGAGACTGGCAATACGCTAATATATAAAAAGGGGCTGAAAATGCGTTTAGAATTTCTTGTCAACGATAGACGCGGCACAATCCCTTTAGAAAACGGAACATACATTATTGGGCGTTCCGAAGCGTGTAAGATACATATTCCGCTGCCCGATGTTTCCGAGCGTCATGCTCTCTTAATTGTTCGCGACGAAAATATAATTCTTGAAGATTTACATAGCGCGAACGGCACTCTTGTAAATGGCGAAGAAGTACAAGGCCCTGTAAGAATCGATTCAAATGCGGTATTTCAGATAGGTTCATCGCTCTTTCGTGTTTCCCTTAAAGATTCTGACGAAGAAGAATCTTTTGCCAAGCAAGAGTTTTTGGAAGAAGACGAGGAAGAGCCGGTTAAGACTGTTTACGAAAGCGTTCCTTCGCAAGCTCTACAAAACGACCCATTAAGAGAGATTAGGCGAAATGTTCAAGAGCAGATTCATCGCGAGCTTTTGAAGCGCCTCGATATGAAGCGACTCACAGTGGAAGGGGTGGATAACGCAGGGCTTGAAGAGACGGCGCGCACTAAGATTGCTGAGATCATAAACGAAGTTATCGCAAAAGGTCGACTTCCTGAAGGAATAGATTCAAAGCGTCTTGAGAACGATGTTTTCAACGAAGCTATGCGCCTTGGGCCTCTTGAAGAGCTTCTTGCAGACGATTCTGTTGCAGAAATCATGGTTAATGGGCCTGCGAAGGTTTATGTCGAGCGTAACGGCAAGATTGAGCTTTCTGATTGCCAATTCTCTGACGATGCAAGTGTCCATTCCGTGATTGAGCGAATTGTTGCTCCTCTTGGCCGTCGTATCGATGAATCGCAGCCTTATGTTGACGCGCGCCTTTCTGATGGTAGCCGTGTCAATGCGATCATTGCTCCTCTTGCGCTTTCAGGTCCTACGATTACGATCAGAAAGTTTTCAAAGAAAGCGATGACGACGGAGGATTTCATTCGCTTCGGAACATGGACGGAAGATGCGGCAAACTTCATGCGTCTTGCAGTTCTTCTTCGAAAGAATATTGTCGTCGCTGGCGGCACAGGCTCTGGTAAGACAACGCTTCTTAACCTTCTTTCAGGCTTTATTCCTACTTCCGAGCGTATCGTCACAGTAGAAGATGCCGCGGAACTTCGTCTTCAGCAGCCGCATGTGGTGCGTCTTGAAGCTCGTCCTCCGAATATTGAAGGGAAGGGCGCTGTTACCATTCGTGACCTCGTTAAGAACTGCTTGCGTATGAGACCCGATCGCATTATCGTCGGCGAATGTCGCGGAGGCGAGGCTCTCGATATGCTTCAGGCGATGAATACCGGCCACGACGGCTCTCTTACGACCGTCCACGCCAATTCGCCAAGAGATGTAGTTTCGCGTCTTGAAACCATGGTTCTTATGAGCGGCATGGATTTGCCCTCACGCGCAATACGCGAGCAGATTGCAAGCGCAGTCGATATCATCATTCACGAGTCACGCCTTTCTGATGGCACGCGCAAGGTCGATGCAATTACTGAAGTGACAGGCCTTGAAGGAAATCAGATTGTGATGCAAGACATCTTCACTTTCAGGCAGACTGGTGTCACTCCAGAGGGGCGCATACTTGGGCACTTCCAGCCCACTGGTGCAGTGCCGACATGGATCGACCAGGTAAAGAGCAGAGGTCTTGAAATTGATATGGCAATGTTTCAGGCCTAATCATTTAAGGAACGATAGACTGTGACATTCGACATTAATCCTTGGATCCCAGCAGTTCTTTTCGCCGCATCGGCGGGAGGAATTGTATGGTATTTTGTCTCAGGCATAAAAATCAAATCTGGTTGGCAAGATGGGAAGGGGCCTCTTGCAAGGTGGCTTGATTCGCGCAGAAGAGAAGCCTTTAATATGCAGTTGCCTGAAGCATTGTCGACGATGTCGAACGCTCTTCGCGCAGGTTTTTCGATATCACAAGCATTTGATTCTGTTGTAGACAGAGGCGAGGCTCCGATGAGCGAAGAGTTCGCGATTTTGCGTCAGCAGATTCAAGTTGGAATGAGTTTTGAAGATGCGCTCGAGTCAATGTCTCAGCGAGTTGGCTCTGATGATCTTACTCTCGTTACAACATCGATTCTCATATCGCGCAAGACTGGCGGAAATGTCACAGAAATTTTTGATAGGATTTCCGAGACGATTCGCGGGAGAATGCGCATTGAGCGCAAGATTCGTTCTCTTACGGCGCAAGGCAGATTGCAGGGTCTTATCGTCTCTTTGATGCCTATTTTGCTTGGTGCGGTGATGATTGCGATCAAACCTAAAATGATGCTTCCTTTCATCTTTAGTGCAAAGGGAGGTTTGTGTCTTTTAGTGATGTTCTGCCTCATCGCAGTAGGGTGGTTGCTTATACGCAAGATCATACGCATAGATGTCTGATTTTATGGTATAATCCGCTTCAATGAGCAACGACTTTCTGGTATTCGATCATGTGACGAAACGCTTCGGCGCGCTTACTGCGGTAGACGATGTTTCGCTCAAGATTAAACGCGGCGAATTCTTTTCGCTTTTAGGTCCGTCCGGCTGCGGCAAGACGACTCTTTTGCGCATGCTTGGAGGCTTCGAAAGGCCTGATTCTGGGCGCATCTATCTTGAAGGAAGCGACATTACCGATCTTCCTCCGAACCAGCGCAGAGTGCATACTGTCTTTCAGAATTATGCGCTCTTCCCCACGATGACCGTGTGGGATAATATTGCATTTTCTCTTAAGCTCGCCAAGAAGCCGAAAGACGAAATCGAAGATCGTGTAAACGATATCCTCGAGATGATTCAGCTTGCCGATCAGGCGTGGAAATATCCTAATCAGCTTTCAGGCGGTCAGAAGCAGCGTGTAGCAATTGCCCGCGCTCTCGTAGATAGGCCTCAGGTGCTTCTTCTCGACGAGCCTCTTGCTGCGCTCGATCTTAAACTTCGCCAGCACATGCTCATCGAGCTCGATGCGATTCACGATCAAGTTGGAATTACATTCATTTATGTCACGCACGATCAGGGCGAGGCTATGTCGCTTTCCGATCGTATCGCTGTCGTAAATATGGGCAAGATCGAACAGCTCGATGTGCCTGCCAAAATTTACGAAGCTCCTTCAAGCCGTTTCGTGGCATCGTTTATTGGCGATACCAACTTCTTCTCGGGTGAGATTGTTTCCGTCGATGGAGACTACTGCCTTATTCAGGTAGATGGCTTCCCGCAGATTAAGGCGTACAACGATAAGCAGCTCAAAGTCGGCCAGAGAGTCGATCTTTCTGTCCGTCCTGAGAAAATCCGCGTTACACTTTCGCCGCCGCAGCCAGAGAAGGGTGCATCTATCAATGTATTCCCGTCGAAGGTCGGAGATATCGTCTATCAGGGCGTATACACGAAGTTCTGGGTAACTTCCGGTCAGCTGCGCATTCAGTCTGTAAAGCCTCATTCTCGGTTCCTGCTCGACCAAGAGCCTATCACATGGAACGATGATGTTTTCGTATGGTGGCACCCGGACGACGGATATATGGTGGAAGCAAGCCCGTGAATAATCCACTCCACTCAAAAAAGGCCGAATGGTTCGTAACTGTTCCCGGGTTCGTTTGGCTCGCGCTTTTCTTCGCAGTTCCGGCAGTTATCGTTCTTGCATTCACATTCCATGGCCACGACGCATCAGGTGGCGTAGGGGAATGGTCTCTTTCGACATGGAAAGAGCTTGTCGACCCAGACTATCCTGCCATCGTTTGGAATACGATCAGAATCTCCTTTAAAATTACAGTCTGGTCGATTCTCCTTGCCATACCTTGCGCCTATGCCATCGCCAGAATGAACAAGAAATGGCGCGCGATTGTTGCAGGCTCAATAATGCTTCCTTTCTGGACAAGCTTTGTTGTGCGCGTTTTTGCGTGGAAGACGATGCTTCACCCAGATGGCTGGCTTCAGTCTTGTTATCTTGCGTGGCTTAAGACAAGCGAGTGGCTTTTTAGCTGGCTTCCTTCTGCAATGCAGAATTTCTTCATCAAAATAGGAATGGCCTCTGCCGAGCCTGTTTCATCTGCAACCTCTACGATTCTCGACTCCGAAGCTGCAGTGGTGCTCGTATCGGTCTACTCGTTTATACCGTTTGCCATTATGCCAATCTATACCGCAGCAGAAAAATTCGACTTCTCGCTTTTGGAGGCTGCACGCGATCTTGGCGCTAAAAACTTCTACGCATTCTGCAGAATATTTCTTCCCGGTGTTCGCCAAGGCGTAGTTTCGGCGATTCTTCTTGTCTTTATTCCTGCGATAGGTTCGTATGTCATTCCTCAAATGCTTGGAGGAACTGATTGTATTCTTATCGGAAATAAAATTTTCATGCGCGCCATTCAGAACCGCAACATTCCCCATGCTTCAGCTTTGGCAACTCTAATGGCCGTTTCTGTGCTCTTGCCTTTAGGCTTGGCTATTTGGTGGAAGAGCCGTCAAGATGCACGCGGCAAAAGGCGCATTGAAGAAAGATCGGCTCGCTTTGCCGCATCTGGAAGGGGGAGCCACGCATGAAGCGCTCGATGTTTTCAGTTGTGGTTCTCATATCGGTTCTTGCATTCTTGTATGTGCCGATTATTCTCGTTATCGCATACGGCTTCATACCCAACGGTATTACAATGTCGTTTTTCGATTCCCAAGGTAATTTCACTGGTTTTACCTTAAAGTGGTACGAGAAGATATTCTCTGGCGACTATTCAGTTAAATCTCTGATGCAGAGCTTCTGGCTCTCTCTTACGGTTGCAGGCATTTCAACGCTCGTCTCTTGCGTCTTAGGCACAACATCCGCATTGGCGCTTCATCGTTGGCGCGATCGTCTTCAGACGATTCACCACGCTCTCGTCTACACGCCGCTTATCATGCCTGACATCCTCATTGGTATTTCTCTATTGATGCTTTTTGTGGCTGTTAGGATTGAATGTGGATTTTGGACGATTCTTATTGCACATGTCACATTCTGCGTCTCGTATGTGGCGATGACGGTATTGGCGCGTCTTCAGGATTTTGACGATCGTATTACGGAAGCCGCATTCGACCTTGGAGCAGGGCCGTGGTATTCCTTCTTCCATGTCGAGCTTCCTGTGCTTTTGCCCGGTATTATCACAGGCGGTCTTTTGGCGTTTACGCTTTCCATCGACGATGTTGTTATCACATCTTTTGTCAACGGTGCCGGCACGAACACATTCCCGACATATGTTTCGTCGATGACAAAACATTCGCGCAATCTTCCCTGCGTTTTCGTTCTTTCCACACTGATGCTCATTTTCACATGTGTGATGGTTGGAATTTCAAAGATCATAACAGGCCGCATGCAGGTCACGACACAGCATAAGTGAGGGTAAGACCATGGCGGCAATAAGACAGAGCGAAGAATTAAACAGGTCGACAGCGTTCGACAATAAGCTTAGGCCTTCGGATTTTGATGGCTTTGTCGGCCAGTCGAAAATCCGCGAAAGGCTTCTTCTTGCTGTTGAAGCGGCAAAGGATAGAGGCGAATCGCTCGATCATGTTCTTTTCTCAGGTCCTCCCGGATTAGGCAAGACGACGCTTTCTTATATCCTTGGCGAGGCGATGGGTGTTAATGTCAAAACAACCTCAGGTCCTGTTTTGACAAAGCCTGGCGATCTCGCAGGGCTTTTGACTTCCCTTGAGCCAGGAGACATAGTCTTTATCGACGAAATCCACCGCATATCAAAGACTGTTGAGGAATATCTCTATTCCGCAATGGAAGACTTTGCCATCGATATTCTTCTTGATCAAGGGCCAGGCGCTAGGTCTGTAAGGCTCGATCTGCCGCGCTTTACGCTCGTTGGCGCTACGACAAGAATCGGTCTTATTGCCTCTCCTTTAAGAGCGCGATTTGGCCTTGTAAATAGGCTTTCATACTACGAGCCAGCCGATCTTGCAGAAATAGTCCGCAGATCTGCCTCTAAGCTTGGCGTAGATATCGACGAAGAAGGGGCTTTTGAGATTGCTCGCCGCAGCCGTGGAACACCTCGAATCGCCAATAATCTTTTAAGGCGTGTGCGCGACTATGCGCAGGTGAAGGCCGGCAATTTTATTACAGGCGAGGTCGCATGTAATTCGCTTTCGCTTCTTGAAATCGATCCTCACGGTCTCGACGAAATGGATAGAAAAGTTCTTGAGACTGTTTGCCTCAAATTCTCAGGCGGGCCTGTGGGGCTTTCGACAATAGCAGTTTCTGTCGGAGAAGAAGCAGATACGATTGAAGAGGCATACGAACCGTTTTTAATAATGGAAGGGTACTTGGAGCGCACACCGAAGGGAAGGGTGGCTACACCTCTTGCATTCAAGACGCTCGGTCTTGAAGAGAAGTAAAGAATTTTAAGGTACACAAACCAATAAAAAGGAAAGTCATGAAAACTACAACTGATAGAAGGCAGTTTTTCAAGGCCGCAGCCGCGGTAGCCGTAACAGGCGCTTTCGGATCGCGTGAAGTTTTTGCGCGTGCCGCAAAGCCTAAGGCAGGCAACAATCCGATCTGGCTTATGACGAGCGCTCTTGCGTTTGAAAAGGATTTTGACGGTGTTGTTAAACGCGCTCTCGATGTCGGCGCGCAGGGTCTTGAGCTTTGCGTTTTCCGCCGTGACACCGACCGCAAGGATCATGTTGCTACGCACCTTGAGTACGATAACTTCACGCCTGAGACGGCAAAGAAGGTGCTCGATGTCTGCAACAAGACCGGTCTTCGCATCTCTGTTGGTTCCTACGACAACCTTATCGGCGGCGATCCTGCTCAGCAGATCAACAACCAGAACCACATCCTCAAGCTTGTCCGTATCGCGGCAATGCTCGGTGGCGACGCCAACGATGTTGTTTGCGGTTCGTTCGTTGGATATGATGTGGATCTCGGCAACGAGACGAATGGTTTCGAAAAGAACCTCCTCAAGTTCAAGAAGGTCTTTACGCCCATTCTTAAGTACGCCAAGGATCTCGGCGTTACTGTCTGCGTAGAGAACTGCCCGATGGAAGGGTGGAGGAATGTTTCTTCAACCGATTGCTACTGCAATCTTCCTGGCTGCCTCGCAGCTCGTAAGCTTATGTACGCAATCCTCGATGATGATTCCAACCTCCAGGAAACATACGATCCTTCGCACGATATTTGGCAGCACATCGATCCTTCTGATGTCATCAATTCGATGGACTTCAAGAAGCTTAGGCGCGTGCACATCAAGGGAACTCGCAACTTCCCGTCCGATGCTGAGGCAATTCATTGGGGACGCCTTTTCCCGATGCAGACTGTAAACAATGCTCTTGCAAAGAAGGCCGGAGTTCCGCTTCCTGCACACGAATGGGATCGCCTTAATTACGAGCCGCGTCTTCCTGGCTTCGGCGGCAGCGACAGCTGCGATTGGACGAAGTTCCTTGAGACGCTCATGGCGAAGGGCTACAAGAATCCGTTCGTCATCGAGAACGAAGGGTGCAACAGCTCGCACACTGGAAACATCGGCGCGACGATGCAGGGTTTCAAGGCGACGATTCTCAACACGGCGCCCGTGATTTGGCCGCTCGGCGTGAACGGCTACGAGTTCGACAAGTCTTCTCTTAAGGAGATGGTCAATCCGAAGATCAACCCGAAGGTTGTTACGATGAAGGATATCGCCTGATAAATCAGGGGATATCCCAATCAAGAGTACTTGATTCCTTCTTTTCAACGGGAATCAAGTATTCTTTTTTTCTAGAAGGAGAAGGGGAGAGTTCCTCTTCTTCTTCATCGTCAAAATAGCTAATTGGCTTCAAAGGCTCGACATCTTCAACCTCTTCGATAGGCTGTCTACGAGTGGCCTTTTTCTCGCGCGTTTGAGGGTAGTATTTACGGCGATATTCTTCGATTTGCTTCTGGCGAAGCTCCTCTTTTTCGCGAGCTGCCGCGGCCTTTTCTTTCTCAAGAGCGAGAAGGGCCTTTAGACGCTTAATTTCGGCCTGCTGAGCCTTTTCCTCGCGCTCTTTTGCCTCCTCAGCAGCGGCCTTCTCTGCGGCCGCAGCCTTTCGATCTTCTTCGGCTTGGCGGAGCTTATCCTCAATGCGCTTTTTCTCGGCATCGTCGACCTTCTTTTGGTTATCGGCGAGTTTTGACTGGAGCTCCTCAATTTTGGCCGTAAGAGAAAGGAATGCCGCATTGTCAGAGTGAGGATTGGGATTTACGACAACAGATGCCGAACGATCCTTCATCGCATATTCAAGAAGACGATCGTTCACGCGTTGATTTTCGTGGAATGCGCTAATAAGCAATCCAACAAAGATCGACACGACAACCATCATAATGACGAAGAAGAAAATAGCCATTATCATAAGCCGTTTGCGACCTTTGGCTTGCTCAGCATCAATATACTGCTGAAACGCCTTGAGGACAGGAAATTCCTCGTCAAAATTGTCCTGACCGTATATTCTGACCGCGTTATGGCTGATTTCTGGATTTACTTCATTCATAATATGTTTGTCGCATAATAGAGATTATGTAAACTACGCTCAATTCTTTTCAAACACATACCAGTTTTGTACGTGCGTGCCTGAAAGCTTCTTTTTCGCCTGATATATCGTTGAGAGCTTCTCTTCAGGCTTTGTATAAATAAAACACGAAGTCACCTTCGGATATTTTTTAGCGTCCTCAAATGAAATTGTTTTAGGCGTAAGTTTTGGATTGAGAGATTCTCCTGACCAATCTTCCGCAATATAAACGAGTTCTTCAACACCATTTGTAATTGTAAGCTCGAACGGTTGGAGAAGACGCTCTGCACGATCAGTCCATTTTACGAGCGGGAGAAACGCTCTGTAAAAGAGGCCGTCAGCATCGACACCGTTGATCTTGACGGACTTGGAATCGATGGCTGAAAGCGCGCTGGAGATAGCTCTAGCCTCCTTAAACGACATATCCGGCGAGAAGGTCGCTTTGACATTGATCTCACGATTCTCAGCAGAAATAGCCTTAAGCTTGAGAAGCTCGCTTTGGCTGTTGCCTGGCTTAAAATTGACCGTCACATTTTTGGGCTTTGTTTTGCCGTCCCAAGTAAGGCGGAATGTGACCTTCTCGCCCTTCTTAAGTGCCTTCTTCGCTGAATGTGCGCCGTATACATCGCCCTGCGGGAAAATGCCGTTAAAAACTATTGGCGAATGAGAAAGGGAGTAAAGGGCAAAAATGCCGCAGTGGGCATTCATCGACTCTGGCATAAGAGCCCCCTTCTCATCTCTCGCGCCTCCAGTGTAGATAATATCCGACATCGAATAGCCTTCAGGCATATGAGTTTCGATAAACTCAGATATGCTTGGCTCTATTGTGAGCGTGCATCCTGTTGGCCAAAGAATGCATTTAGGAAGATCTACGGCACTGCCCTTCGGTAGACCAGCCTTCTCAATCCCTTTGCAGAAATCTTCGACAGATTCTTCAATGAGGAACATTGATTCGTAGTCTCTATCGGAGTTTTTCGAGGCAAAAAGAAATTCGACTGGAGCATCCTTCTCAAGCCCAGTTGCATAGGCTGAGAAAACATAAGTGCAAGCAGCTGCCAAAAGTGCTATCATGCCAAGACCCTTTCCACGGCTCTCTTGAAGCCGTTTTCTGCGCGAGCGATAATCTTCTCGTCGACCGAACAGCTCAATCTGATGTACCCGGGGAAACCAAAGCCTTTACCTGTAACGACAAGGATCTTCTCTTCGAGAAGAGCGTCGACAAATTTCATTTCGTCTTCAACAGGCGATTTTGCGAAGAAATAGAATGCACCCTTCGGCATAGGGAATTCGATTCCTGCCGACGAAAGCACCTTCGCCATAAGACGGCGGCGCGAATCGTAAACGGAAAGATCCACCGTTTCGTCGAGTAATGCCGCGGCAAGGCGCTGACCAATGACAGGAGCATTGACGCTACCGAGAGTTCTCGTGGTGAGAATAAGCGCGGAAATAAGCGTCTCAGCACCAGGCATTGCAGGGTTCACAAGAAAATATCCAACGCGCTCGCCAGCAAGGGAGATGGATTTGGAAAAGCTTCCAAGTACGCAGCTCCATTTTGTAAGCGGAAGAATTGGAGGAACCGTGCAGCCATCAAAAGCGAAAATGCGATACGGCTCGTCGGAAAGAAGGAAAAGCGGCCTTCCCCCTTCTCTTTCTCTGCGCTCATTTTCCGCATCAACGAGTGCTGCAATCTTCTTGAGAACTTCCTCGGAATAAATGCAACCTGTTGGATTGTTCGGCGAGTTAATGAGCAAGACACGCGTCTTAGGATTGATTGCCTTTGCGAGAGCTTCGACATCGGGCGTGAAATCTGGTGTCAACGCAGGAATTGCGCGAAGCTTGCCTCCGAAATGACCACAGTAAAAACCGTACTCAACGAAATAAGGAGCGCTGACGAGAACTTCATCGTCCTTCTCGATAACGGCACGGAAGAAGCTTACCATCGCACCTGCCGCGCCAACGGACATGATTACATGCGAAGCATCTACGCTCGTTTGCTGCTGACGCGAAAGATATGCCGCCATCGCCTCGCGCACATAAGGAATGCCTGCGTTCGGGCAATAGCCAAGACCAAGCGGCTTTACGGCGTTAGATGCAATTTCCTCGAGCGCTGCCTTAGCTGCAAAAGGTGGCGGAACATCGGGATTGCCTAGCGAGAAATCGCATACTGCATCTTCCCCAAAAGTGTTCTTGAGCTCTCTGCCCTTCTCGAACATTTTGCGGATCCATGACCCAGCGGCCATAGATGTGGAAATTTCATCGGTAACGATATTCATTAGAATTATTCTCCTGCTTCAGCTGCATCATCTGCAGTCATCTCTGGGAATACCAACTTAGCTGCCTTCAGGTAATCAGGATACTGGCTAATAACTTCCTTTGCAAGCTGCATAGCCCTTTGAAGTGCGCCATTGACCTCGGGGCAGACAAGCTTCATCGTAAGAGCAGAGCCAAGCATTGCATCAGCCCATTCCTTCAAGTTGAGCTTTGAAGTCTGCCTTCCCTTAACAATGTATTGGTTGATAAGCTCGTTGAGGTTGCCAGGATAATCGGCATAGAACTTCTGCCACTGAATGCGCTGCTTCTGCTTTGAATTGGGCTTGAGGATCATGATATCCTTCTTGTTGAGCTCAACGATGGTAGCACCTCTGAGCGCACCTCTGAAGACATGGCCCTTACCGTTCTTGATGAAAATCTCCTGAACAGACTTCATCATATCTACCGTATGGGCTGCCGCTTTTGCAGCAAGCTCACCTTCCGGCGTCTTGAACGAAGAGGACGTGTCTCTGAGCATACGATACGCGCTATCCCAATCGAGCTGCCTAAAGCAACCCTGAGAGACGATTGCGAGGAAACGCTCCTTGATGCTTTCACACTCTGCCGCGACAAGTGCCAGACGATCTGCCTCGGCCTTCGCCTGTCTTTCTTTCTCCTCCTGCTCCTGCTGAAGAAGCTCAAGCCTGCGATTCTCTTCGCGCTTAAGGTTCGAGAGCGAGTTTCTGATCTTGCGAATCATCGAGCGGCCCTTGGACTTGATGAAAGACATTCCCTTGCGGAGGTTTTCAACATCTTTAGAACCAACAAGCTCGTCGTAAGATGATTTGATCGACACGGTCTTTTCACCAAGCGTCCTGGATATAGCAACTCTATCGGTGTTCGACACCATCGCAAGCGACAGGTCGCATTCTTCAAGCATCTTGCGAGCCTTAACGCCAATGTATATCGCCCCTTCCTGGCACTTGTAAGTTCTGTTCCAAATCTCGTGAATATCGGTGAGAGAGTCGTTGACCAAAGTCTCCTTCTTTTTCTCGAATTCGCTCTTCGGCGCTTCGACCTTCTCTTCGACTTCCTCTTGCTTCTCTTCTGCAGCTACATCTTCTTTCTTTGCAGCAGCGCTCTCTTCGGCCTCTTTGAGCTTTGCAAGGAAATCCTGATATTCAGGGCTTGCCTTATCTGTTTCTTTCGGAACTTCAAGTCCTACGGCTTTGGCCCTTTCCGTGATCGATTTCGGCTTTTCCTGCGTTGCTGCGTCAGCTTGTGCCGTTGCGGGAGCTGCATTTGTATCAGCCTTGGGCGCTTCAACAACTGCAGGTGGCGGATTAGTCGACTCAATTGCCTTTATAAGCTCAGCAGGAAGTGGCGGCTTGAAGCGATCTGCATATTCAGGAAGAATATCGGAGATATCCTTCGTGAATTTTTCGCACTCTTCCAAAGTCTTCTGCGAAGATGTCTGCAGATCCAAGTTCGTTTTCTCGATCTTGGTGCGCATATCCTCGATTGCGGCCTTTGCCTTGGTGATCGTGCTTTCGATGCGAGCGCTCGCTTCTCTCTCTTCAACTACCTTTGAATGATGGACATACCAAACAAGGCCACCGGCAATGCCTGCGACAAGAAGAATAACGCCAACAACGATAAGCGCGACCTTCGCGCCGAGGCTGCCCTCGTTTTCCTCGTCGTCGTTGTTCTCTTTCTCTTCAGGAGCTTCGGTGTCTGGGCTTATGGGCGATTTGATGGAAACTTTATCTGCTATCTTCCCTTGGACACGCCCGCGCATCATAACGCGCCTGCCATTGCGCATCACTACGCGCTTACCGCCAGCTGCTGCCGGAGCGCTCTTCTGAGGCGAAGGAACGGAAGGAATGCTCTGTGTAAGACCAGAGGCGAGAACATCTTTAAAAGTTTGAAGAAGAGCTTCGAAACTTGGGAATCTATCGTTGCGATCGAACGCGAGCATTTTCATTACGAGCATATCGATTGCGGGAGAAATCTCCGGCCTGATCTCGCTCGGCTTGCGCGGAGTGGAATCGAAACGCTTCTTAACAACGGCCACGGAATCGGAGCCTTCAAAAGGTGCAACACCCGTAAGAGCGTGGTAAAGAGTGCCACCGAGCGAATACATATCGGCTCTAAAATCGAGCGGCTCTTTCTTTACCTTCTCAGGAGCGATGTAGTAAGGTGTGCCCCAAATCTCTTCCGTATCCTTCTGCATCGCAGCAAGGCCGAAATCGACGAGCTTGGCATTTCCGTTCGCATCAAGAAGAATATTCTCGGGCTTAACATCGCCATGAACAAAGCCTTGGTCGCTTGCGCACTGAAGAGCCTGCGCTACCTGCTGACAAATCTTAAGCGTGCGCTGAATGTCGGTCTTGCCCGGCATTGCGTTCATCAAGGAGTAAAGCGAACCACCGCTTGCAAGCTCCATCGCAATATAGGGCATTCCCTCAGAAATGCCATAGGAATAAATCTGGGCAATATTCGGGTGGATAAGCCTTGCAGCTGCCTGTGCTTCCTTCTTGAATTTCTCGACGAACTCAGAGTCGGAGCCGAACTCCTTAAGCATCACCTTAACTGCAACAGTTCTATCGAGCATCTTGTCGCGCCCAAGATAGACGCCGCCCATTCCGCCGCGCCCAAGCTCGCGCTCGAGAAGGAAATTCTGATTCTCACCAAAAACGGCTGGGGTTGAAATCAACTGTTCGCTCATCGATATCTCCTTAACTTAAACCCAATCCTTGATGTACATCTTACTTAATAATTCGCCAGCCAGTCATTGGCCAAAAAACGAATGAAGCCTCGCCGCGAAGATTTTCGCGCGGCACAGCTCCCCAATATCTGCTGTCGAATGAGTTGTTGAAATTGTCTCCGCAGGCAAAGTATTCGCCTTCGCCCATCGTTACCTTTTGGGGATACCCTTCGATTGGGTGCTCAAGGGTGTATGTCTCGCCAGGGCGCGCTTTCATACGCTTGATGTAATGCGTTCCTTGTGGAAGATCGCGAATCCCGGTGGTTGAGAAAATCATTACATCGTTGTTCTGAGGCTTGAAAAAATTCCATTTCCATCTGTTAACGAAAATGAAATCGCCTGTGGTGATAGCGCCCTTCCACAAAACATCTCCTGCCATTACAAACTTGCCGTGCAATGTGCGCGCTGCATCTGTCGGAAGCGACCACGATTCAGGGTGCGTGCCGATTTTTATGGTAGCAAAACCATCGTTGCGCGGCATTGCACGAATCGTTCCAGAAACTGGTGCTTTCCAATCGACTACACGCTCGCCTGTAATAGCCCACTTAAAAAAGGAAAGGGGGAACGTATCATACGTCCCCTTCTCAACGCCTTCCGTTGTGTGATAACCCCACAGGGTCTCTTGCATTGACCCCGTGGGTATTTTGAACGGTTCGTAAAAATATGCCCTGAACGCCATGGCGACTGATATAGCCACCACGAGCGTATCAAGCCATTCTCGGCAGAAATCTGTCAGAGTTTTTTTCACTTTATTATGCGCGGTAGTTAGGCGCTTCCTTGGTTATCGTAATGTCGTGCGGACGCGCTTCGCGCTGACCTGCCGCAGTGACGCGGTAGAAACGCCCCTTGTTCTGGAGCTCAGCAATCGTCTTCGTGCCGCAATAGCCAAGAGAAGCCTTAAGGCCGCCGCAGAACTGCGTCATGATCGACTTGACTCTTCCGCTGTAAGGAACCATTCCTTCGATTCCCTGCGGAACGAGATCTTCCTCGGCCTCGCCGTCCTGGAAGTACCTTGCACGCGAACCCTTGCCGTTCTTAAGAGCCGCCATGGAGCCCATGCCGCGATAGACGACATACTGCCTACCATTTGCGTAGATCTTCTCGCCAGGGCTCTCTTCCGTTCCTGCAAGGACGGAGCCAAGCATCACAGAGTCTGCACCTGCGACGATCGCCTTGGGAACATCGCCAGAAAGTTTGATGCCGCCGTCTGCGATAACTGCAACGCCAGTGCCGCGGAGAGCCTTAGAAGCGTTGTAGACTGCAGTAAGCTGCGGAATGCCAACGCCGCAAACGACGCGCGTTGTGCAGATTGAGCCAGGGCCAATGCCAACCTTGACGGCGTGTGCACCGCACTTGGCAAGAGCAACTGCGGCCTCGCCCGTTGCGATGTTGCCTGCGATGATATCGATATCAGGATACTTGCGGGAGATGTACTTTGTCATCTCCATGATGCCCTTGGAGTGGCCGTGTGCGGAATCGACAACAACGCAGTCGACGCCAGCAGCTGCGAGCTTCTCCATACGAGAAAGATCGCCCTTGCCGCCAGAGACAGATGCTGCAACTCTGAGCCTGAACTTGTCGTCGCAGTTGTAGCCAGCGTTGGAGTTCTCGATGATGCGAGCAACATCGGTGAAGCTGTAAAGCCCAACGACGTGGCCGTCGCGATCGACGAGAGGAAGCTTGCCGATCTTTGCCTTGCGCATAAGATCGTATGCTTTCTTAAGAGATGTATTCTTCGTGCCAGTGATCGGGCAAGGCTGCATCACATCGCGCAGCGTCATAGCGTTGAGAGGCGCGAAGCGCATATCGGAAGATGTAATCATGCCAACGAGCTTCTCGTCAGAGTCAAGAACGGGGAAGCCGTTGAACTTAAGCCCCATGCGACGCTTCTCGGAGCGAAGGAAAGAAATGTCGTCGTCTGCGTGGAAGCAAACAGGATTTACGATAAGGCCATTGAGATGGTTTTTAACCTTCCTGACTTCTGCTGCCTGATCGTCTTCGTCGAGGTTCTTGTGGATACAGCCAATACCGCCAGCCAACGCCATTGCGATAGCCATTGGTGCTTCAGTAACTGTGTCCATTGCTGCCGAAATAAACGGCACTTTCATTTTTGTCCTAGATGTAAGTTTAGTCTCGAGAGAGGCTTCATCAGGGAGAAAATCAGCATACTGCGTAACAAGAGTTACATCGTCGTAAGTCAACCCTTCATAGGGAAAGGTTTTCATGAAAGAATCCAAGTATTTATTCATTCCGCTCCTTCGGGCGCATAAAGCCCTTTTTAAAGGGAATTATACCTTTTTTTCCGTTGAAAATCAACGGTCAGTTAGTAAATATCCGCCGCGCGGCAAAACGATTTCAGAAAGCCCTGCGGAAAGAGAAATATCGTTAAGATATGTTCCATCAACATCGTAGACTTTCCCCTTCGTTTCTGCGCCAAAACGAACTACAAGATTCTTTACTCCTGTGCAGTTCAAAAGAATTATGCGGCGGTCAGGTTTTCCACAGTCTGTAACGAAGTCTTTCTTGTAAGCGCCAATAATGCGTTCTGAGGCTGTTTCGCCCACAAGCACTGAGGCATCAGTCGAAAGACCTTGCACTTGAAAATCGCCGTGATAGAGCGTGTTTGAATGCTCGCGAATGAAAGATACATAATGCTTCAAAACATTAAGCTGTTCACTTGTGGATTCAGTCAAACGAACTGAATACTGGCCGATGCCGAATATGGACGCGATAATCGATTCTGCAACGCTGGTTGTGGAGGCATCTTTCGCCCACTGAATAGGATCGGAATGAACTGCATTCGCTCCAGAGGTAAGGCGCAAATTGGCAATTCCAATGCGCATTTCAGCGAGCGACCCTGGGCAGTCTTGCACACGCACCTGCGTGCAGCATTTGAGCATTGTAGGCCCCATATAGCATTGACGAAATTCTATGACTGCGTCGGGGCGATACTGAGAGATAATCTCTCTTGCCGTGGTCATCGCTTTTTCAACTGCAGGCATTAAGTCTTCCATGTCCCGTCCAGCTAAACCTTGCAGCTTGGGAATTGTGACTTGATCGTAGTCGGGGCTCCACGAATCGATGAAATCGAGTTTAAGACCATCAACTTTCCAGTCGCGGATTGCAGTGGTGATACGATCGTGGAAAAACTTGCGCCTATCTGCGAAGCGCGGATCCCACACATACGGCCCCCATGAGCGGCGATATAGAAGTTTGCCGTCGTAGTCTTTGAAATTCGGAATGTTGTCTGAGACAGGGGTAACTGGATACCAGAGAATATATTTAGTTCCGGCATCTTGAACGCGTTTGATATGCGCGGCAAAATCTTTTGAGTAGCGTTTCTTCGGGAGATTCTCGCCATTATGCACCCATGTTCCAGCTGGAACTTGCCAGCCGTCATCAACGATAATTGTATTCAATCCAACCGAACGCGCGACAGCAGCTTCGCGCTCGATGATTTCTTCGGTAATGCCGTGGTGATAAGCGCACCATGACGACCAAAGAGGCTCAAATGACGATTCAGGAACTGGATAGTCTTTTGCCGTATCGACTGCACGCATCCAAGCAGACGCTTTTGGGATAATGCGATCTGCTCTTTGGCGGCGCACATCAAATCGGATTGTCACTTCAAAATTGTTTGTTGGAGCTTCTGCGTCTGAAGTGTTGAAAGTATATTCGGCTATAAGCGTATTGGGGCCTTCTTCTGTGCCGCCGCGGAAGACAATGCGATCGCGCGATTGTGAAGAAGCGACAGTGAGGAGGTTTATGTCCGATGTGTCCAAGAACGCATAAAGCGGCATCCATTGAGCAGCGCAACTTACGAATTTTGAGTGTGCAAAAAAAGGCAAAACACCGGCTCTGTCGTGTCTACGAAAGCCGCATGATGGACGCCAAAGAGAGCGAGCTTCGCCGCCGGGGATTCGAACAGTGACGGTAACGAGAGGCCGTTTTACCATCTTGTCGGATGTAAGGCGAACGCGCAGGAATGATACGCCCTCAGTGTCGGAGGGAAGAGCTTCAGCAGAAAGCTTCCAATCTTCAGAGTTATAGGAGCGAACATCGCATTTGCCGTCGATCGCCCAATCTCCAATTTGAACATCACATTTCTTCTTCGCCGCCACTGCCGTCAACGCCGCCGCCGCAATAACAATCGAAATAATTTTTTTCATAGTAGACGCCTTTTCTTTTCTTTAAAATCACACGAAACGATTCTTCTTAAACTTTGAAAAATATCTTTTTACGATAAAGGAAGTGTACGAACGCCCACCCTACAATTAAAGTTCCGGCGGAACTAACTGCCCATACAACATATCAAAGCCGCGCAACACATCTATCGACAACAATCTTTCAGAATTATTTTTCATTTTGAAACTCCTGCCGCGGCCGCCAAATCAGCTACGGTATTCATAGTCAGAAATTCATCTACATTCATCTCGCGCCCATAATCATTTTCGAGAACGACTAATATGCCAAACCCTTTGAGTGACGAATAATCCGGCGTATCGCGAAAAACAGTATCAAGAGAAACGGGTGTTTCGAGAATTTCTGATATTCTATCCAAGAATGCGTTCATAATGTTTCTCCTCCTCCGTTTCGGAGATAAGGTTAAATGAAAGTCGTTCGTAAAGGTCTTTTACAGGGGCATTTTTTGCAGTGCGCCGCCAAAATGCTTTGAGTGATTTCTCGCCCATGGAAGCGAGCTTTTTCTCTGTAAATTCCTGTAAGGCAAATTCAAGTCGCCTATTCATGGCGCGGCAGCTCATCACCCAATCGATAATCTCGCCATTGAAAACTTGCATAAAAGCTACAAGACCTAAATCGCCAAATCTATCTGCTACGGAAAGAACTGTTATTAAGCGCTTAGGATCATCAAGAAACGCCTTAAGATCATTTTCTGTGTAACGGTTTGTTGCAACATTAAACTGATTCGACCTTTGGCTGAGCTCTGCAACTCTTGGAATGTCTTTCTCTTCCATCACCTTAAGAGTAATGCGCATTTGCAACCCTTCAAGATAATCTTCAAGCTTTTTGCCTGTAGAGAATTCTTTGCGCTGGGCTTCAGATTGATAATGCAAAGTCCTCTTAGAGCCCTCTTCTGTTGCCTCTGAAGGCGGGAAATAAACGCTTAAATCAATCGGGAATGGCGAGACGCTTACGGAAGGAACATGCGCTCTCATTTCGGCGCGCTCAGATGGATTGTCGTCGACAAACACAAACGAATCAGTGTTTAAGTTAAGCTCATCGGCAATTGAAAGGAGATTTTCCGCCTTTGAATTCCAATCAATGCGCATCGCGGCAAAATCAGAAAGAGAAAGAACCATTCCTTCTTTGCGCCAGACACTCTCAATATCTTTGAGATTATTCTTTGAGAGCGCCACGAGAAGAATGCCGCGATTTTTTAACTCAAGAAGTTGTTCCTGAAATTGAGTGCACGGAATAATTTCCTCTTCTCCTACAACGCCATTCCAAAGCGTGCCGTCAAAATCTACTGCAACGACTTTTTTGATAGGCGAAAGAACCTTTGCAATCTCCTTAATCGCTTTAAGCGACCAAGGCATCTTTGCTAGCTGCCACATTCTTTCGTCGTAAAATTCGCTTCCAATCTCATCTGCGAGAGCTTTCAAGTCTATCACGCAGACAGGAACTGAAGGGAAATATTCATTAAGCGATTTTACAGCATCAGCAACTGGAAAATGTTCTTCACCATATTTTGAATCAATCAAAATACATATCTTGTCCGGCGCAAATGCACGCATTTCCTCCGGAGGGGATAGGGAAATTTCAATCCAAGAGCCAAACCCAGGCGGCGACCACACTTCAGCCGTCTCAGAAAGAACACTCTCTAAAACAGAAGTTGTGACATTCGAAAGAAGCGCGATTTTCATATTGCCCCGCTTTTAATCTGGGATATGAAACTTGCAAATGAATTTAGATTTGGAACTTCCTCCATCGGAATTGAAATCCCATATCGCGCTTCTGTCTCCATAACAAGCCTCAAATGCATCACGCTATCCCATTTGGGAACATCGCAACATTTTATTTCGGCAGAAACTGTCGATGCGTCTATCCCAAGAAGAGACGAGGCAAACAATATGAAATCGCGCTCAAGATCCATATTCGCAAACACCAGTAACGATGCCCTCGTCGATATAAAACGCCGCGGCAGATGCTGCAAGACCTCCACCAAAGCCAGCCGCAAGAACGGCGCCCTCTTTCGGTGCGATGCCTCTATAAGCTATTGTTGTGGGAATTGAAGCAGAGGCCATATTCCCAAGATCATCTGCAGAAATTAGAAGCTTATCTTCGAGGTTTAAACTCTTTGCCAACTGGCGAATCATGTAGACGTTCGCCTGATGCGGAACGAAAGCATCGAAAGATGTTCCTGCATTAGATTCGGAGGCGATAAAATTCTTCAAAAATGAAACAACGCTGGTGGCGACAAATTTGTAGACGCCAAACCCGTCCATGTGAATGAAATCACCTTCTGTGAATGTAAGCGCATCGCCCTTCGCGCCATCGCTTGAAAACGCAAAGCGCCATGGTTTAGAAGTGTTTTTCTCGTCTGGCGCAACTACTGCCGCAGTGCCGCCATCAGACAAGACAGGCGTTAGAGCCTCGTCCCCTTCTTTTATGCGGACAGATTGAACATCGCCATCTAAAATAAGAACGCGGCGGCGAGTGGCGGATGCTATTTGCGCGGCTAAATTAAGCGCC
>JAGBWQ010000062.1 GCA_017629735.1 Kiritimatiellia bacterium | reverse complement strand
TCTTCAGGGCGAGAAGAAAGAACTGCGTCGATCTGACCCTGCGCCATGACTGAATAGGAACTGGTGCCGATACCTGTTCCCATAAAGAGGTGCTGAACATCTTTCAAGCGCGAAGGCTGCTTGTTGATGTAGTATTCGCCCGTACCATCGCGATAAACGCGGCGAGTAATCGTAACCTCGTGATAATCTGTACCAAGCTCTTTTTCGCAATCTGCGAATGTAATGGAAACTTCTGCCGCGCCAATAGGCTTGCGCGTATCGGTGCCATTGAAAACTACATCGGCAAGCTTCGAGCATCTAAGTGCCGTGGGCTTCTGCTCGCCCAACACCCAACGGATAGCATCTGATACATTCGACTTGCCGCAACCGTTCGGGCCAACGATAGCAATAAGACCAGGGTCGAAATCAAGCCTGGTTTTATCGGCAAAAGACTTAAATCCAATTATCTCGAGTTGCTTAAGATACATTTCAGAGTATTATACCATAAAACTGCGTTATTTGCCGCCACTCAAAGCGGTATATCCGCCATCTACCGCGACAGATGATCCCGTCATATAGGAAGAGGCGTCTGAAAGGAGAAATGCGACAACTGATGCCACTTGCTCAGGCGATCCAAACCCGAACGGATGCGAGCGCTCGAATGCTTTTTGCGCATCATCGCCCGAGCATCTTGCCATTGAATCTGAAAGATGCGTCTTGATGCTGGAAGGACAAACTGCGTTTACACGAAACTTCTTAGGCGCCAACTCGACAGCAAGCGAGCGAACAGCAGATTCTAAAGCCCCTTTAGATGCTGCATAGACAGAGCCTCCCGCCCAACCAGTCGAAGATGAGACCGACGAGATCGCTACGGCAGAGAAGCCTTCATTCGCATTCTTACGGCTCGAAAAAGCGCTCATAAGACCCATGAACGCAAAATAATTAACTCGCATTGTCTCAAGAAGCTGGCGCTCCCCGACAACGCCTACAGGCATCGGAACACAAATTCCAGCCGAATGGACAAAGCCATCAAATGGCCCGTAAGCGGAAGGAATAGACGAGGCAAAGGAATGATCGGCAAGGTCGCCTGCGACAATTACATGCTCAGAAGGCATTTCCATCGCAGCGCGCGTCTCCTCAAGCGCATCGACATTTCTGCCGACGAGCACAACCTTGGCGCCGAGCTTTGACGCATAAATCGCGCATGCTCGACCAATGCCCGAAGAAGCACCTGTCACAAGCACCTTTTTCCCTTCAAGACTCATTGGATTGAACATACGCTCCCCCTCATCGATTGTTTGATTTGTGCATCTGGTGGGACTTGAACCCACACGCCTTTCGGCACTGGAACCTAAATCCAGCGTGTCTGCCATTCCACCACAGATGCGAAAATCACTTTTTCAATTTCTCGCGATGCGAGAAGAATACCCTAACCCTGTTCGCAAATGTTTGCGCCGCAGGGAATGTACCAGAAGAAGATGTTTTGGCGAACTCTTCAAGAAGTTCTTTCTGGCGGCGATCGAGATTCGCAGGAGTCTCGATGATAATGCGAGCATCGAGATCGCCAGGCGAACCGCCGCGGAGCGAGGCTACGCCTTTGCCGCGCAGACGGAAGACTTTTCCGTTCGGAGTTCCTGCAGGTATTTTAAGCTGAGCTTCACCTTCGGGAGTTGGAACAGAAATAGTTCCACCAAGTGCCGCAACAACGGGCGAGACGGGAATGTCGACAAAAAGATCCTGCCCGTCGCGGCTAAAGATATCGCTCGGCTTGACTGAAAGAAGCACATACAAGTCGCCAGGCTGGCCACCGCGCAATCCACCGGCGCCCTTGCCTGCAAGGCGAAGACGCGAACCATGGAAAACGCCAGCTGGGATTTTAAGCTCAATTTCCGTGGGCTTCGTAATCTGGCCTGAACCGTGGCACTTCTTGCAAGGCTTTTCGATCGTCGAGCCTTCGCCTCCGCAAGCGTGGCATGTCTGCCTTACTTGGAAGAAACCGCCGCCGCCGATAACAACACCGCGACCGCCGCATGTGCGGCATGTCTTGCGACCAGAGCCTGCAGCAGCGCCTGTGCCGTTGCACTCCGTGCATTCGGCAGGGAGCTTAAGCTGGAGCGTCCTCTGACTTCCGAAGATAGCCTCGTCGAAATCGATCTCCAGCTTGAATGTCATATCTTCGCCATGGCGCGGCGCATTTGGATTTACCGTACGCGCACGCCCGCCACCGAACATATCTTCAAAGCCAGAAAAACCGCCGCCGCGACCGCCAAAGACATCGCCAAACATGGAGAAGATATCTTCCATGTTCATTCCGCCTGCGCCGAAGCCACCGCCGCCGCCGCCATTCGCAAAAGCCTGATGGCCGAACTGGTCATAACGAGAACGCTTGTCGGCATCGTGCAAAACATCGTATGCCTCTGCCGCTTCTTTAAACTTCTCTTCGGCCTCTTTGTCTCCGGGGTTGCGATCCGGGTGATACTTCATGGCCAACTTGCGATAGGCCGATTTAATCTCATCGGCCGTTGCGGTCCGGGAAACTCCCAGCACTTCGTAATAATCGCGCTTGTCAGACATTAACTAAAAAACCTTATTCTTTAATTAGGCACCCTTGCCGCTAGAAACCACAACCTGAGCAGCTCTGAGAACTTTACCCTTGAGCAACCAGCCGCGCTTGGACTCGATAGACACAATCCCCTCCTCGAATTCCTCAGAAGGAAGAGTGGCGATTGCTTCCATCTTCTCCGTATCAAGCTCCTTTCCGACAGAATCAAAAGGCTCGGCCTGATGCTCTTTAAGCGCCGCGAGAAAAGTGTCGTAGACGAGCTTAACGCCTTTCACGAACTCATCGTCTTCGCGATCCTTCGCATTGGCAAGAGCGAGAGCGAGATTGTCGACAGAGGGAAGAACATCTTTGAGAATGTCGGCTTCAGCGTAACGGTACGTTTCCTCGCGGTCACGCGCCGTACGCTTCTTGTAGTTGTCGAAATCGGCGAGAGTAAGCGCATAGAGAGCTTTCCAGTCGGGTTCCGCTGGAGTTTTCTCTTCCGCCTCTGGAGTTTGAGGAGACTCGACGGCTTCGCCCTCGGCAGGAGTTTCCACCGTCTCGTCTTTCTTTACTTCGTCTTTCTCGTCTTTCATCACCTAACGCCTAATCCCTTAGCCAATCTGCCCAGAGAGAGCGAGCATCTTCGCCTCGACAGACTGAATCTCTGCAAAGCCCTGGGAGCTGTGCGGATTGAGACCATCAGACTCTTCCATGGAGCTGTCGGCTTCGTTGTAGATGGTGCTCTTAAGTCCCTTGAGGGATTCGAAATAGATGTTGCCCTTGTAGAGGCCAAGCGTTACCTCTGCAGTTGCCTTATCAGCCCAGACCTGAATGGCGGCGCGTGCAGCGCGAGTCGCAGGATCGAACCAACGGCCATCATAAATCTGATCGGAGACAAACTTCGAAAGCTTCTGGAAGAGGTCGGTTGAACGGCGATCCATGATGCCTTCGTAGATGTACTTAAGACCCCAGGAGAGAACTTCCATACCAGGAGCTTCGTAAACGCCGTGGCTCTTCGTGCCGATGATACGGTTTTCGAGAGCGTGCTTCATGCCGATACCGTTCTTGCCGCCAACCTTGTTGAGGTAGACCATCACTTCGAGCGGAGACATCTTCTTGCCGTTGATAGCAACGCAGCGGCCCTTGACGAACTTGAGCGTGAGCTTCTCGACCTTATTGGGAGCCTTCTCGGGCCACACGCCCATGGTGGGCTTAACGATCTTCATCGAAGTTTCCATCGACTCGAGATCCTCTGCCTCGTGGCTAAGACCTGCGAGGTTGGCATCGGTGGAATATTTCTTCTTCGTGCCGACGAACGCGACGATACCGCGCTTGGCGAGGAAGTCGACCATCTGCGTACGGCCGGGGAACTTCTTCAAAAGATCGCTGTCGCGCCAAGGAGCGTAGACGCCGAACTTCGGATCGAGAACATTCGTGTAGCGCTCGAAACGCATCTGATCGTTGCCGCGGCCAGTTGCGCCGTGGACGAGAACAGAGCAGCCGGCCTTCTTCATCGCAGGCAGAAGCTTCTGCACCGTGACGGCGCGAGCGATACCTGTGGAGTTCCAGTAGCCGCCATCGTACATAGCCTGGCACTTGACCGTCTCAAAGCAGATGTCAGCCATTTCCTTTGTGACATCGACGATAACCGTATCGACGCCCGTAGGAGCCATGCGCTTTTTGATGTCGTTGATATCTTTCTCGTCGGGCTGGCCGACATTCGCCGAGAATGCCTTAACCTTTACGCCCGCGTCGAGAAGAACGCAGCAAATCGTCTTGGAATCGAGACCGCCCGAAACGCACACGCCAACGGTCTTACCTTTGAGATCTTCAAGTTTCATTTCCCTATTCCTTTCGTTAGAAAACAGTTACATATTATACCATTTTTCACTCTACTTTTACACCCGGGTAATTTTCAACCCTGTGGTTATAGAGGATTTTTTAGAGCCCTTTATACCTCTCGAAGAGATTCTGCAAGGCTGAGATGACGCGCTCTTTCGTTTCTTTGCGTACATTTCCAAATCGCGACATCGCCGGCAATATCAAATCCACTTCAGTTCCGGTCGTCTTCAAGAGCCCTGCCTTGAGCGCATTTTCAAATAATTTTTCCGTCTCTTCAGCTTTAAGGTGTTCTTTCTCGATAAGCTCTTTCAAATCATGCGCCTTGCGCTCTTCGACAAAAGCAATCCACGCCTGAGCAACATCAGCATCAGCATTGACGGTTGCGATAAAAGCCTCGATAAGCTCTCTCTTCGAACGCAGATGAACGGAACTACCTATCGCCTTATCAATTGCCCCCTTCAGTTCCTTATCACACCCATGTTCGCGTCGATACTTTTCAATAAGCATTAGGATATAGTCGATATTCACATCAACTTGGCGCACTAGCTCCATTTCAAATTCAATATCGTCCGTTATCGACTCCTTTTCCGCCTTTTCGCGCCCACGGAACTCGTCATAAAGATCGATATAAACGCTTTGGTAGTCTTGTCGATCTCTGTCGACCAAAATCTCCCTGCCCTCAAAATCGTCGAACGCCGAGAGAATATTACGCATTCTCAATATCCCGCCCCAAAGCGAAATAAAAGCTTTTTTGTCCTCCTCCGTCAAAATGGGAGTGCCGAGCGGAAACTTCTCGACGAGTTCGGCCACGAGTTCAGCATAGCCTTTAACCTTCTTGCCGTTATCATCAGTATAGCCAGAGAAATATTCG
>JAGBWQ010000061.1 GCA_017629735.1 Kiritimatiellia bacterium | reverse complement strand
TAATGCAATACTTATCTTATGTATAAAATCATCCTTTGATTCACTTCTATTGGCCTCTCTATAATTCGCACCAATAGATGTAGCTGCTCTACCTAATTGATTCCCTATTATTTTAGTAGTTGTTGAACTAGGAAGCGACTCAATAAATTTAAGTACAGATACAGCGAACTTGCGTGTTCGCATTTCCATCTGCATCTTAAACTCTCTTTTATCGTTCATTAGTCACTTTCTCATTATTTGAAGCATTCGAACATTCGAACATTCAAACATTCAAACATTAACCTAGCACACGCATGGTATCTTTCGCGATCATAAGCTCCTCGTTGGTCGGAAGCACAACAACAGGAATCTTCGAGTCCTTCGTAGAAAGAACTGCAACGACTCCATGCGACTTCTTGTTTGCCGCCTTGTCGAGCTTGATGCCAAGACCAGAAAGACGCCTGATAATGCGCTCTCTAACCTCAGTGGAATTTTCGCCGATGCCACCGGTAAGGACAATTGCATCTGCCCCACCGACAACGGAATTGTATCCACCAATGTAGAACGCAACACGATAAGCAAGCATCTCAAGAGCGAGCTCGCACTGCTTGTCGCCCTTGGCTGCCTTGGCGCAAATGTCGCGGCAGTCGCCGCCATTAACTCCAGTAAGACCCTGAAGACCTGATGCCTTGTTTAGCATCTTGTCCATCTCGGCAGGAGTCTTGCCCTCAGCCTCCATGATCGCAAGAACAGCAGCCGCGTCAATATCGCCGCAGCGCGTTCCCATAACCATACCAGCAAGAGGAGTCAAGCCCATCGAAGTATCAACAACTTCGCCGCCCTTGATGGCAGCAAGAGAGCTTCCATTGCCGAGATGGCAGGTGACGAGATTGACCTTAGAAAGAGGCTTCTTAAGAAACTTAGCCGCGGCCTGCGTCACAAACTTGTGACTCGTACCGTGGAAGCCGTACTTACGAATGCCCATCTTCTTGTAGTACTTGGGATCGAGCGCGTACATTGCCGCGCAGTCGGGCATCGTCTGATGGAAGGCCGTATCGAAAACTGCAACATTAGGAACGCCCTTGAATATCTTCTCGCACGCCTCAATGCCGCCAAGATTTGGTGGCATGTGAAGAGGTCCAAACTTAACGAGCTTCTTGAGCTGAGCCATCACAGCCTTGGTGACCTTCGCAGAATCCTTGAAAACTTCGGCACCATGTAGAACACGGTGACCAATAGCATCAATATCCTTCGGGTTGCCAAGCGCGACGACTACTTCACGAAGCGCTTCAGCGTGGTTGGCGGGGCCGCCTGCGCCAATACGCTCAACGAGCCCCTTTGCGAGCCGCTCTTCATTCTTCATATCAAAGAGCTGATATTTGAGCGAGCTCGAACCAGAATTAATTACGAGAACTTTCCTAATTGCCTTTTTCATTTTATTGTTTCGCCTATTTTGATAACCTCAAAAATTACTGCTCAATCTCAACCTTGTAGAAGCCGCTCGTATAGTCACGAGTCTTATCAAGAGATACCTCAACATACTGTGCGGCCTTACCAATGTTAACATTGTCGATGGTCTCTACCAAATCCCAATTGACTTGGACAAGAGAATCCTTCTTGTAGACCTTAACAGTTACATTTACGGTGTCTGCACTCGTCAAGTCATAGATCTTCGAGAAGAGCTGACCGGCGATCGAGTCGGTAACTTCCGCATCAACCCCGAGGACAACCTTGTTGCCAACGGGATCGAGCGAGATAGAAGTAATCTTGACGGAGTCGCCCTTGATCTTCTTCTCGACTGCCTTGCGGATAGCATCGATAGAACTCGTTTCTCCCATATGGCCATCCTTATCAACGCCTTTACCCAACAGAGCATTCATCGCCGAGACATACTGGAATGCAGAGATCGTAACACCCGAGAGAATTGTGGAAACACCTGCCTCCTGAGTATTATCCTTGATAGCATCAGTAAGTTTCTTCGAGAATACGAATTCACCCGAGATCTCGGCATCACCATCGTTCAAGGTGAGGCTTCCGTTCTCGACAAACTCATGCGCGTCAGGCACCCAGTCGCCATCAGTGTCGGCATCTTCGATATAGACACCAGCGAGAGGCACTGCAATTCCTGCACCTACCGTGACAGGCTCCTTCGCAGCTCCCCAAGACTCCCAATTATCCTTCTTGAAGTTGCCGTTCGAATCGATGTACGCCCTTACATAGTACGTTCCAGCAGGAAGACCAGAGATCTTTCCGTTAGCTACGTTGATGGACGCATCGGCAATGTTACCCATGTTTGTCACGAACGCTGCGGAAGCATATTCGCCGCTGAAGTCTGCCGTGGTGAACGCCTGAACACGGACAATGCCTTCGCTCGTCGTTGCAACCGAATCACAGTTCTTAAGGACATTGGTGGGGCCTGCGTACTTG
>JAGBWQ010000060.1 GCA_017629735.1 Kiritimatiellia bacterium | reverse complement strand
CCACTGTTACACTTGATAACTTAGTTTTGCCTGTTGTTAGTTTGGCAGTTTATCAGTGTTGCGAGTTTGGCAGTTTGACAGTTTTTTAGTGGCGGAAGGTGAGGGATTCGAACCCCCGGAGGACTTGCATCCTCAACGGTTTTCAAGACCGCCGCGTTCAACCACTCCGCCAACCTTCCTGGTTACAAATGCGGGTATTATATCATAATTTTTTGGCGTTGAGTGGACAAGCGTAACTTATTCTGAATTTATGATATAATACACCTTATGAAAAAAGTCTTTTTTATTGCATGTTCGCTCGTAGCGTCCTTAGTTTCGGCTGAGACAGTTGTGGATATTTCCGGTGTCGGAGCCGAGAAGTTTACAGTTTCCATTCAAGTCGCCAATAGCGTCTATTCGAAGTGCTTGGCCAAAAACCTTGAAATATCAGGCCTCTTTCTCGTCAAGCCCTCTGGGTCAATAAAAGTTAGTGGCGCACCAGGTTCCATCACTGCAACAGGGCGCGGCAAATCTATTACCTCCGCAGAATCATTCTCCGATGATAAATCTGCGCGTATGGCTGCGCGCCGCTTTTCTAACGCAATGTGCGAAGCGTTTGGCAATCAGAAGGGTTTTGCTCTCGACAAAATCCTTTTTCTCAACCGCGGTAAATTCTCAGGCAATGGTAATGTCCGCCCAAGTGAGATGTGCTTGAGCTACCCTGACGGCTATGACGTCAGGCAAGTTACCAGCGATGCAAGAATGTCAATTTATCAGCGCTGGCTCGATGATGAATCAGTCATCTACATTAGCGATGTTCGCGGCGCTCCGCAGGTTTGGGAAATTAATACCCGCACTGGCAATCGCAAGAAAAAATGGAGCTTGAAGGGCTCTCCCAACGGTCTTGCCGTCTCTCCTGATGGAACGAAGATCGCTGCAATTCTTTCGTTCCAGGGCAATCCTGAACTTTATGTGATTACGGGAGATAAATTCGTAAGGCTTACCAAGACGCCTCTCGCCAGTGAAGGTCAGCCCACTTGGAGCCCCGATGGGACGAAGATCGCTTATGTTTCCAACGAAGCGCGTAGGCCTCAGATTTATGTTGCCGATATTGCAACGCGTCAGAAGCGTCGTCTCACCTCGAGGGGTAGAGAGAACATCGATCCCGACTGGGGCTCTGATGGCCGCATCGCCTACATAACAAAGCGCGGCGGAGCGCAGGTTGCAGTGATGAATCCTGCTGAGGGCGATTCTTCGGCTGAGCTTGTGACAGACGAGGGCGGCTGGGAGCATCCGTCGTGGTCGCGTGATGCGCGCCATCTCACTGTTAATAAGTCAGGAGCAATTTTCATCGTCGATACTCTTAAAGACGGCGATAAGCCCAGGCGTGTTTTCAGCGCGTCCGGAAACTTCATATCCCCCGTATGGCAGCGTTGAGGATTTTGTTCAAATGAAAATAGATGTCGCTTATGTAGCCGAACTTGCACGGCTTGAGCTTTCTGAAGACGAGAAGAATCTTTTTCAGTCGCAGCTTGAAGATATTGTAGGCTATGTGGAAAAGATATCAGAGGTTGATGTCGAAGGCATTCCTCCAATGATGCATGGAAGAGAAACCGTAAATGCTTTCCGTGAAGATAAGGTTGGTTCGTCCTTGCCTGTTGAAGCGGCTCTTGCCAATGCACCTAAGCGTGTTGGGGATGAGTTCCTCCTCCCGAAAATTGTAGAAGGCGCCGAAAGCTGATACTCGGAAAGGCTAAATATCATGGAACTTTACGAATTAGGTGTAAAACAGGCGCTCTCTGGCATCGCGAAGGGCGAGTTTACTTCCGAGGATTTGGTTAAGGCCATCATCGATCGCAAAAATTCTGCGGACGGAGAAATCGGCGCTTATCTTACATTTGATGAAGAGCATGCCTTGCGTCTTGCAAGGGAAAATCCCACCTCGGTGCCAATTGCAATCAAAGACCTTATCAATGTTAGCGGTCAGCCTTGCACCTGTGCTTCAAAGATGCTTGAGGGATATGTCTCTCCTTACGATGCCACAGTTATTTCAAATCTTAAGGCAGCAGGCTTCATCCCCGCAGGTCGCGTGAATATGGACGAGTTCGCCATGGGCTCCTCGACCGAAAATTCAGGCCTTGGCGTTACTCGCAATCCGTACGATTTAAGTCGCGTTCCTGGCGGAAGCTCTGGCGGTAGCGCAGCTGCTGTTGGCGGCAACCTTTGTATTGCATCTCTTGGCACCGATACTGGCGGGTCGATTCGCCAGCCTGCAAGTTTCTGCAACTGCGTTGGTGTTAAGCCTAGCTATGGGCGCGTCAGCCGCTTCGGCGTTACGGCATTTGCTAGCTCTCTCGATCAGGTAGGTCCTCTTACCAAGAGCGTTGAAGATGCTGCAATCCTTATGAAGGCGCTTGCTGGCCACGACGAGCGAGATGGCACAACGCCGCGCGAGAGCGTTCCTGATTATCTCGCCGAGCTTCAGGGTGCCTCGATGAAGGGCGTTAAGATTGGTATTGCGAAAGAATATTTCAATGTCGCAGGTCTTGATCCTGAGGTCAAGCGCATTACCGACAGCGCGATTAAAATGTGCGAAGATGCTGGCGCTGAGATTGTTGAAGTGTCGCTCCCTCACACAGAATATGCGATGGCCGTCTATTATATCATCGCTCCTGCTGAGGCCTCGGCGAATCTCGCTCGTTTCGATGGTGTGCGCTACGGCCACAGGAGTGAGAAGGCGGTCGATGTTTTCTCTCTTTATTGCAAGAGCCGCGCTGAAGGTTTTGGACCTGAGGTTAAAAGGCGTATCATTATGGGCACATATGTTCTTTCTTCCGGCTACTACGATGCGTATTACGGTCGGGCGCAGAAGGTTCGTACGCTCATCAAGCGCGATTTCGACGAAGCATTTACGAAGGTTGATGCGCTGCTTTCGCCCTGTGCGCCTACGAGCGCGTTCGCATTTGGTGAAAAGCACGATCCTTTGACGATGTACTTGAACGACCTCTACACAATTCCTTCGTCTCTTGCAGGCGTGTGTGCTTCTTCCGTTCCGGCTGGCTTTACTGCCGATACGAAGATGCCAGTAGGCGTACAGTTTATTTGTGGCGGCTTTGAAGAAGCGAAGCTGCTGAGGATTTCAAAAGCATTTGAAGATATCTCGCCTGTCAAAGCGGCTCGCGGGATTTGAAGATAAGAAAGGCGGTTATGATGAAAAAAGCTATCATGGAAACGTCGATGGGTACGATCTCCCTCGAACTCGATGAAGGAAAAGCACCTTTGACGGTGGACAATTTCGTCCAGTATGCGAACGATGGTTTTTACGATGGCACGATCTTCCATCGTGTTATTGATGGTTTCATGATCCAGGGTGGCGGCTTCACCAAGGATATGAACCAGAAGGATACGCGCGATGCCATTCGTATTGAGTCGATGAACGGGCTTAAGAATCTTCGCGGCACTATTGCGATGGCAAGGACGATGGTTCCTGATTCCGCAACGAGCCAGTTCTTCATCAATCTCGTCGATAACGACTTCCTCGATTTTACCGCGCCCACAGCTCAGGGCTATGGCTACGCAGTCTTCGGTCGCGTTACTGATGGAATGGAAGTTGTCGATCGTATCGCGAAGGTGAGCACAGGCTTTTCTGGTCCTCATCAGAATGTCCCTGAAGAGCCTATCATCATCAGAAAAGTGACGATGGTCGACGCTTGATTTCTAAGAAGAAAAATCATATAATCTTCCAAAATTAAACTCATAAGGAGAAAATTGAAATGAAGAGAGTTCTTTTTTTTGCTTTCGCAATGGTTGCATCTGTTTCTATTGCTGCCGATTCTAATGAACAGGCTTCAAAGCAGGAGAATGTTGCGCAGCGTCCTCAGTCGGCGAAGTATGAAAGCTCCGCATGGCCAGCCTTTTTCGCTTTCTCGCAGATTCCTCACTCTGCTGATGTTGTCGGTCTTCGTCTGACAATTCCGTATTCGACTTCTCAGGAAAATATTACGGGCATTGATCTTGGCTTCTGGGGCCGTTGCCTTTATATGGAAGGAATTCAGATCAACATTCTCAGAAACGATGTTGTTGATCAGGCTTCCGGTTTTCAGTTTGGCATCTACAACTCGATCGGTCACGGAGAGATGTTGGGCATCCAGGCGGGTCTCTGGAACGAAGCTCTGTGTCTGCGTGGCATTCAGGCAGGTCTTGTAAATGTCACTGGAGAAGCTCAGGGCTTCCAGATTGGCCTTATTAACAGGGCTGAGACGCTTTATGGGTATCAGGTTGGTCTTATCAATGTGATTCGCTCCGCTGAGATTCCGTTCTTCCCATTGATTAATATAGGATTCTAAAAAAAAATGAATATACGCGCTTTTGAGGCCGTTAGGCCCAATGCGGCGGACGCATCGCTTGTCGCCGCTGTTCCTTACGATGTAGTTGATACTGCTGAGGCTAAGGCTCTTGCTGCTGGCAATGAGAAGAGCTTTCTCCATGTTTCGCGCCCCGAGATCGATCTCCCGGAAGGCACTGCATGCTCTTCTCCTGAAGCGTATGCCCAGGCTCGTAAGGCTCTCGATCAGCTTATTGCTTCGGGTACTCTCGTTCGCGATCCAGAACCCAAGTTTTACGCCTATCGTCAGGTGATGGGCGATCATTCGCAGACTGGTATTGTTGCGACATTTGATACAAAGGACTACATCAACGGAGTTCTTAAGCAGCACGAAAAGACGCGTCGCGACAAGGAAGACGATCGCACACGTCACATCGAAACTCTCTCTGCTCAGACGGGTCCTGTGTTCCTCACATACAGAGACGATGCGCAGATTGATGCTCTCGTAGCTGAAGCGTGCGCACGCGAGCCTCTTTACGATTTCGTCGCGCCTGACGGAATCGGCCACACTGTGTGGGAGATTTGCTCAGCATCTGCACCTGAGGGCGAAAAGCTTGTCAGCCTTTTTGCTGATATTCCTGTCGCTTACATTGCCGATGGTCACCATCGTAGCGCTGCTGCTTCCCGCTATGCGGTGGAGCGTGGCTTCGAAGGCGAGAGCCGTTGGTTTATGGCAGTGATATTCCCTGGAAGTCAGTTGAAGATTCTTCCTTACAACCGTCTTGTCAAGGATCTCAACGGTCTTTCCGACTACGAATTTCTCTCTCGTGTTTCTTCCGTCTTTACAGTAGGCGAGAAGGGCGAGCGGAATTGCAGAATGTATTTCCGCGGCAAGTGGCTCGATCTTTCGTGGAGCATTCCTGAAGGAACTGATGTCGTAGGCTCTCTCGATGTCAGCTATCTGCAGGACAATCTCCTCGCTCCCGTTCTCGGGATTGGCGATCCTCGCACCGATCAGCGCATTTCGTTCATGGGCGGTATTCGTGGCGATGCAGAGCTTGCGGCCAAGGTCGACAGCGGCGAAAACGCAGTCGCCTTTGCGATGGAGCCTGTTACGGTTGAGGAGATGATGTCGATTGCCGATGCAGGCGCGATCATGCCTCCCAAGTCGACATGGTTCGAGCCTAAGCTTCGCTCGGGTCTTTTTGTCCATTCTGTCTAAAGAGATTTGAAAAACAACATAGCGGCTTACTGGCGATTCCTCAAGCGGAAGATGATACACGATCCTCTTCCGCCAGAGGATGTTGCCGCTGGTTGGGCGCTTGGAATGTTTATCGGATGTGCAATTCCCTTTGGATTGCAGCTGATTGTTTCCATTCCTCTTGCCTTGATGATGCGCATATCAAAAATTGGCGCTACTCTTGGAACGCTTATTACAAATCCCATCACGATATTCTTTATTTATCCTGCGCAGACATATGTTGTAAACAAGATCCTTTTTGGTGGGTCTATAACGTATTCTAAGTTGATGAATGTTGAATGGACATGGGAGTCGGTTCGCCGTCTTGGCGCTGAGGCTATGGCGAGTTTCTTTTTGGGCGGTATATTTCTGGCGCTGATAATGACGCCGATAACTTATTTGGTAGTAAAGTCGCTCGTAGTGCGGCATAGAAGAAGGAGGGCCAAAGGTGGACGTGGTGTGTCTTGATTTGGAGGGAGTGCTTGTTCCTGAAATATGGATTGAGTTTTCCAAGGTTTCTGGCATTCCAGAGCTTTCGCGTACAACTCGCGACGAACCAGACTACGACAAGTTGATGAAGTTTCGCCTCGATATTCTTGAGCGCAACAATTTGACGCTGCCTGCAATTCAGAAGGTGATCGAAGAGATCAATCCAATGGAAGGTGCTGTTGAATTTCTCAATGCATTGCGCGAGAGAACGCAAGTTGTGATAATTTCAGATACATTCCGCGAATTTGCCAAGCCTCTTATGAAGAAGCTTGGGTGGCCCACGCTCTTTTGCAATACACTTGAATCGTCTCCCGATGGCAAGGTTACGGGCTACACGATGCGCTGCCCTCAGTCGAAGCTTACAACTGTCAAGGCATTCCATTTGTGCGGGCTCGATACGATAGCCGCGGGCGATAGCTTCAATGATTTGGCGATGATACGCGCATCTCGCGCCGGCTTCCTTTTCCGTTCGACGGCAGCGATAAAGGAGGCCAATCCCGATATCCCTGCGTTTGAAGATTACGATTC
Organism: Kiritimatiellia bacterium; assembly: GCA_017629735.1. Lineage (GTDB taxonomy): Bacteria > Verrucomicrobiota > Kiritimatiellia > RFP12 > UBA1067 > UBA1067. The sequence continues at coordinate 61 of JAGBWQ010000060.1, read as the reverse complement.
GTTCTTGGCGGCTATAACTGCCGCGCTCAAATCGTAAGAGAATTCGCGTAAGTTATGCTTG
>JAGBWQ010000059.1 GCA_017629735.1 Kiritimatiellia bacterium | reverse complement strand
CGTTTCTCCTTGGTGAGATGGGTGTTAAGAAGATCCGCTTCCCTGAGACGGCATCGATCGGCATTAAGCCTGTTTCTCTCGAAGGAACTGAGCGCCTCGTCAGAGCTGCTATCGAATACGCTATCGACAACGATCGCAAGTCCGTTACTCTCGTCCACAAGGGCAATATTCAGAAGTTTACGGAAGGCGCATTCCGCGATTGGGGTTATCAGCTCGCGCAGCGTGAATATGGTGCTGAGCTTATCGACAAGGGGCCGTGGTGCCGCTTTAAGAACCCCAAGACGGGCAACGAGATCGTCATCAAGGATTGCATCTGCGATGCGTTCCTCCAGCAGATTCTCACACGCCCTGCGGAATACGATGTAATTGCTACGCTCAACTTGAATGGCGACTATGTCTCCGACGCGCTCGCCGCTACGGTTGGCGGCATCGGCATTGCTCCCGGCGCGAACATCAATTACACTACTGGTGTTGCAGTGTTCGAGGCTACACACGGCACGGCTCCCAAGTACGCTGGCCTTGATAAGGTCAATCCCGGATCTCTCATCCTCTCCGGCGAGATGATGCTCAGGTACATGGGTTGGACGGAAGCTGCCGACAAGATTATCGAAGCGATGGACAAGGTTATTGCAGCAAAAACAGTCACTTACGATTTTGCCCGCCAGATGGAAGGGGCCACAGAAATCAAGTGCTCCGAATTCGCCGCAGCCCTTGCCTCTTCAATGTGAAAATAGTATACTACACAGGCAATCCGCCTACCTGATAAACTCTTATGGCGGTTTAAGGATAAACTCTGATAGAAAGGAACTAAATATGTCTCGTGCATATAATTTTTCCGCAGGTCCTGCGGCTCTTCCGCTCGAAGTCCTGCAGAGCGCCCAGCAAGATCTCGTAGATTACAAGGGCTGTGGCATGTCGGTGATGGAAATGTCCCATCGCGGCAAGGATTACGATGCAATCCATCAGGAGGCGATCGCTACTTTCAAGGAGCTTTGCGGTCTTGGCGACGACTGGTCTGTTTGCTTCATTCAGGGCGGCGCTTCGATGCAGTTCGCGATGATCCCCATGAACTTCCTCGGTCAGGGTCAGGTTGCGGATTACGCAAATGCGGGAACTTGGTCGAACAAGGCCATCAAGGAGGCAAAGAAGGTTGCTGCTCTCCGCGGCGCTTCCGTCAATATCGTCGCTGATTGCCAGAAGGATATTCCTACTCGTCAGCCCGATACTTTCAACTGGACTGAGGGTGCTGCTTACGCACACATCTGCACGAACGAGACGATCTCGGGCGCTGAGCTCAAGACCATTCCCGAAGTTGCAGTTCCTCTCATTGGCGATATGTCCTCCGACATTCTCAGCTGCGAGCGCGACTACAACAAGTTCTCGATGTTCTACGCTGGTGCTCAGAAGAACCTCGGACCTTCCGGCATGGCAGTTGTTGCAATCCGCAACGATTTCGCGGAGAAGGGCCTCGAGGAGATTCCTACGATGCTCCAGTTCCGTACTTACACCAAGGAGAACTCTCTCTACAATACGCCTCCGACTTGGGGTATCTACATCTTCGGCGAGACCATGAAGTGGGTCAAGAAGATGGGCAAGGAGAACCTCTTCAAGCTCAACGCTGAAAAGGCGGGCAAGATTTACGACGTCATTGATTCCAGCGATTTCTGGACGGGCACTGCTCTCAAGGAATATCGTTCGAACATGAATGTCACATGGCGCATCAAGAATGGCGACGAAGCTCTCGAGAAGAAGTTTATCGACGAAGCTAAGGCTCTCGGCATGAGTTCCCTCAAGGGTCACCGCTCCGTCGGCGGCATTCGCGCTTCGATCTACAATGCATTCCCGATGGAAGGCGTTGACGCGCTCGTCGCGTTCATGAAGGACTTTGAAAAGGCGAACGGCTAAAATCATGGCGACATTCGATAAAAACGAAGTCTTGGAGTTTCACCGCGGCGGTAAAGTCGCGGTGAAACTGCCAAAACCCCTTAAGACAAAAGACGATCTCTGCTTGGCGTATACTCCTGGTGTTGCTCACGCAGTCAAGGAAATCGCTGCAAAGCCGGATTCTGTCTACGATGTGACGGCCAAGTCAAATCTCGTTGGTGTTGTCTCCGATGGCACTGCGATTCTTGGTCTCGGCGACCTTGGCGCTGCTGCGTCCATTCCTGTTATGGAAGGGAAGGCAGTTCTCTTCAAGGCGTTTGGCGATGTGGACGCGTGGCCTGTGCCGCTCAATTGCTGCCGCGTTGGCGGTGTGAATGAGGGCAAGACCGATCCTAAGCGCGTTATCGAGATGGTTAAGGCTATTGCTCCTCAGTACGGCGGCATTAACCTCGAGGATATCGCTTCTCCCGCGTGCTTTGAAATTGAAGATACGCTCGATCGCGAGCTTGATATTCCCGTCTTCCACGACGATCAGTGGGGTACGGCTGTTATTTCGCTTTCTGGTGTCATCAACTACGCTCGTCTAGCAGAGCGCGAGCTTTCATCGCTTAAGGTTGTGATGAACGGCGCAGGCGCTGCCGATATTCGTATTTGCGAGATGCTTAAGGCGGCCGGTGTTGTAGATGTTACGATGTGCGATACAAAGGGCACTATTCGTAAGGATCGCACCGATCTTAACGCTTTCAAGGCAAAGCACGCAGTTGAGACAACCGCCATGACTCTTAAAGAGGCTCTTGTTGGCGCAGATGTCTTCATTGGTGTTTCCGCGGCAAATGTTCTTTCGGGCGACGATGTTAAGACGATGGGCGATTTCCCTGCGATTTTCGCAATGGCAAATCCCGATCCTGAGATTGCTCCCGTAGAAGTTGCTAAGGCTCTTGAAGGGCGCAGGTATGTGATGGTCACTGGTCGCAGCGACTATCCCAACCAGATCAACAATGTTCTCGGCTTCCCTTATCTCTTCCGCGGCGCTCTCGATGTTAGGGCGACCACCATCAACAAGGAGATGAAGGTTGCTGCTGCAAACGCGCTTGCTGATCTTTCGCGTCAGAGCGTTCCTGAAGACGTCAAGGCAATCTATCCCGACGAAAATCTTGAGTTCGGCGAGGGATATCTTATTCCGAAGCCGTTCGATAGGCGTCTTTTTGAGGTTGTTTCGTTTGCCGTTGCAGAGGCTGCCGTGAAGAGCGGTGTTGCGCGTGCGAATGTCGACCTTGAAGAATATAAAAAAGATCTTGCGCGTCGTAACGCTGCGCGGATATAATAAAAGTAAAGGACTGATAATATGGCCACTGTCGAACTTAATCTGACAGACATCGTTTCGTTTCTTGGCAAATCGCGTTCGCAGTTCACGAAAGCGGACATCAAGCGTTTTGTGAAGGCACAGGGCATCCGTCATGTCAACTTCATGTATCCGGGCGGGGACGGTCGTCTTAAGACGCTCAATTTCGTTCTTAACTCTCAGGAGTATCTCGACGAAATTCTCACTTGCGGTGAGCGCGTCGATGGAAGCTCGCTCTTCTCGTACATTGAAGCGTCGAGCTCCGACCTTTATGTGATTCCGAGGTATTCAACTGCGTTCGTCGATCCGTTCGCAGAGCTGCCCACTCTTTGCCTCCTTTGCTCGTTCTTCAACAAAGACGGCGAGCCGCTTGAGTCGAGCCCTGAATACACTCTTCGCAAGGCGTGCGCTTCGTTCACCAAGGCTACGGGCCTTGAGTTCCAGGCGATGGGCGAGCTTGAATATTACGTAATCGCTCCCGATCCCAAGGCATTCCCTGCCAAGGATCAGCGCGGTTATCACGAGTCCGCTCCGTTCTCCAAGTTCGGCGAGTTCCGCCAGAAGTGCATGCTTGCCATCGCGCAGGCTGGTGGCAACATCAAGTATGGCCACAGCGAAGTTGGCAACTTCACCGAAAACGGTCTTGTCTACGAGCAGAACGAGGTTGAGTTCCTTCCTTGCCCTGCACCTGAGGCGGCAGATCAGCTTTCCGTTGCCAAGTGGATGATCCGCAACATGGGCGCGAAGTATGGCTTCGATGTCACGTTTGCTCCGAAAATCACTGTTGGCAAGGCGGGCTCAGGTCTTCATATCCACATGCGTCTTATGAAGAACGGCGTCAACCGCATGCTCAAGGGCGGCGTTGTCTCCGATACTGCTAAGCGCGCAATCGCAGGTCTTATGAAGCTTGCGCCGTCCATCACGGCGTTCGGCAACATGAACCCCACGAGCTATCTGCGTCTTGTTCCGCATCAGGAAGCACCCACGAATGTTTGCTGGGGCGACCGCAACCGTTCCGTTCTCGTGCGCGTTCCGCTCGGCTGGTCTGGCAAGAAGGATATGTGCCGCGCTGCCAATCCGAAGGAGAAGTCTTCTCTCTACGATACACGCAGCAAGCAGACGGTTGAGATGCGTTCTCCCGATGCGTCGGCAGATGTCTATCTCCTTATGGCCGCTCTTTGCGTTGCTTGCCGCTATGGCTTCTCGCTCAAGGATGGTCTTAAGGTGGCCGAGTCGACATATGTCAATGTGAACATTCACAACAAGGAGAACGAAAAGATTCTCTCGACTCTCGCTACATTACCCGATAGCTGCTGGGCTTCTGCCGATACGCTTATCAAGCAGCGTGCCGTTTACGAAGAAGATGGAGTTTTCTCTCCTTCGATGATCGACGGCATTGTCCGTACGCTCAAGGCTTTTGACGATCGCGATTTGAGAGCGAAAGTCTCCAAGAGCCCGAAGGCTATGGCCGAGCTCGTTAAGACATACTTCTATTGCGGCTAATAGAGTGCTCTTCAAATGAAGACGGTCGATTGCGATTATTTTGTCGTAGGCTCCGGAATGGCCGGGCTGATGACGGCGCTTCATCTCGCTTCTTACGGCAAGGTGACGCTCGTCTCAAAAGGCCGTCTTCAAGATTGCAACACCAATTTCGCCCAAGGTGGAATTTGTTGCGTAATGGATCCCGCCGATTCGTTCGATCGTCACGCACGCGACACGATGATCGCCGGCGCATGGCTCGGCAAATCGGCGGTGGTTCACGAAATTTGCGAAAATGCTCCTGCTGGCATTGCTGATCTCGTCGATTGCGGTGTTAAGTTTTCGCTTTCTGACGAAGGTTGGTGGGATTTGACGCGCGAGGGTGGTCATAGTGCACGGCGCATTTTCCACGCAGGAGATATAACTGGCGAGAAGTGCGAGGCGGCGATGATCCGCCGCGTTCGCAGGGCTGGGATAGATATTCGTGAGAATACAGTTGTTGTCGATCTTATCATGACGGGGCGCATTGGTGCTTCTGGCGACAATCGCTGTGTTGGCGCATATGTTCTCGATAAGGATTCGGGCTGCATTTACGCCATTCGTTCGGCAAATACGGTTCTTGCAACCGGTGGGTGCGGCAAAGTCTATCTCTACACTTGCAATCCCGATTCTGCAACTGGCGATGGCGTTGCGCTTGCTTGGCGCGCCGGTGCAAAGATCGAGAATATGGAATTTATTCAGTTCCATCCAACTTGCCTTTACCATCCTCAGGCGAAGAGGTTTCTTATTTCAGAGGCTGTCCGCGGCGAAGGGGCAGTTCTTGTCGATAGACACGGCCGCGAGTTCATGAAGAAATACGATCCGCGCGGTTCGCTTGCGCCTCGTGACATTGTTGCAAGGTCGATCGACTCCGAGATGAAGCGCACGGGCGACGATTGCATGTTCCTCGATATTCGCCACAAGGGGCGCGCTTATCTGATGAAGCGTTTTCCCAATATTTACAGCAAGTGCAAATCTTTCGGCATCGATATGGCGACGGATCTTATTCCTGTTGTTCCTGCAGCTCATTATGCGTGCGGAGGCATTCAGGCTACGACTGATGGTCGCACATCGATAAAGGGGCTTTCTGCGGTAGGCGAGTGTGCATGCACAGGTCTTCATGGTGCCAATCGTCTCGCTTCAAATTCGCTTATGGAAGCGCTTGTCTGTGCGCGTCTTACGGCGGCTCGTTTAGGCCCGCATCCGGAGAAGGTTTCTCTCCCTCGTATTCCTGCGTGGAAGACAGGCTCCGCAGTTCCTCCAGATGAGGCAGTCTTAGTTTCTCACATGTGGGACGAGATTCGCCGTCTTATGTGGGATTATGTTGGCATTGTCCGCACAAACAAGCGTCTCGATCGCGCAGCTCGCAGGCTTAAGACGCTGCGCGGCGAAATTAGAGATTATTACTTCCGCTATCTTGTAACTCCAGATACTCTTGAGCTTAGGAATCTTGCTGTCTGCGCCGAATTGATCGTTAAGAGCGCGCAGAAGCGCAAGGAAAGCAGGGGGCTTCATTACACGCTCGATTATCCGCGTCAGGCCAAATGTGCCAAGCAGACTGTTCTGGAAGGGTTTAAAGGGTGAATGCCATTTCAGAAGACATTCTCCGAGTAGATAATCTTAAGGTTTGGTTCCCTATAAGAAAAGGGATTTTTTCGCGCGTCGTTGATCATGTAAAGGCCGTAGACGGAGTTAGTTTCTCCGTCAAAAAAGGCGAGATTCTCGGGCTTGTAGGCGAGTCGGGCAGCGGCAAGTCTACGATAGTTCGCGCAGTTTTAGGGTTGGTTAATAAGACTTCTGGCGAAATATTTCTCGATGGTAGGGCGGCGATGGTCTTTCAGGATCCTCTTGGGTCTTTAAATCCTCGCAAGACTATCCGATCGACGCTTGATGAGGTTATTGCCCATTCGCGTATTGAGGGCGAAACGCCATCGTCTCTACTTGCCTCTGTTGGGCTTGATGATTCTGCATTGGAAAAGTATCCGCATGAGTTTTCTGGTGGTCAGCGCCAGCGTATTTGTATTGCCCGCGCCCTTGCCGCGCGCCCGAAACTTTTGATTTGCGATGAGGCTGTTTCTGCGCTAGATCTTTCGATTCGTGCGCAGATTCTCGATCTTGTGAGAGATCTTTGCGCCAAGCGCGGGATATCAGTTCTTTTCATAACGCACGATCTTGGAGTTGTCCGTCACTTGTCGTCGCGTGTGATAGTTCTTAAGGGCGGGCATATAGTCGAGGAGGGGCTTTCCGCAGAAGTCCTTTCCAATCCTCGTCATAGCTACACGCGCAATCTTATTGACTCTGTTTGTCGCCTACCGTAAGTGGCCACCTTAGGGGTCTGAATATGATATAATACGCACATATCAAGGAGATTCAAATGGCTTGGTTCGAACCTAAAACCGAAAAAACTTCAATTCCGCCCACAAAGGCGCTTTGGGCCGTCTGCCCTAAGTGCAACAGTCATTTCGAAAAGAGCGTCTGGAAGCAGAACTCTGGCATTTGCCCGAAATGCAACTATCATGGGCGTCTTTCCGCACGCGAGCGCATTGCGCAGATCGCCGACAAGGGGACTTTTGCCGAAGTCTTCCGCGAAGTGACTTACTCCGATCATCTTTCATTCAAAGATGCAACAGGCGCATACAAGGATAAGGTCGAAGCGACTATCGCCAAGTGCGGCGAGAACGAATCGATCGTTATGGGTACCTGCCGCATCGATGGCCACGAGGTAATGCTCGGCGTGATGGACTTCTCGTTCATGGGCGGCTCGCTCGGAACTGGAACTGGCGAGCGCATCGCACGCGCTTGCGAACAGGCCATCGCCGAAAAGAGGCCTCTCGTTCTTTTCAGCGCGTCTGGTGGCGCGCGTATGCACGAGGGCATTCTCTCGCTCATGCAGATGTCGAAGACTTCTGCTGCGATTGCGTGTGTCAAAGAAGCAGGGCTTCCGTATATTTCTGTTCTCACCGATCCTACGACAGGTGGCGTGTCCGCTTCGTATGCGATGCTTGGCGATATCAACATCACCGAGCCGCGTTCGCTTATCGGGTTTGCTGGTCGCCGCGTTATCGAGAACACGATTCGCCAGAAACTTCCCGCCGACTTCCAGAGCGCTGAATATCTCGAGAAGCACGGCTTTATCGACAAGATCGTCGAAAGAAGCGAGTTGAAGGGCTTTATCGCCAAGATGCTCGGTTTCTGGGGTTTCTGATGCACGGCATAAGCGTCAATCACTTTTAAGCAGGATAAAATAACATGACAGCTTTTGACAGAGTCAAGATCGCACGCGACCCTAAGCGTCCGCATCTCAAGGAATTCATTAAGCATGTTTGCTCCGATTTCGTCGAGCTCCACGGAGATCGTATCGTGAGCGACGATAGGGCGCTTGTTGGTGGTTTTGGTGTGATAGATGGCATCAAATGTCTCGTCCTCGGCCACAACAAGGGTTCGTCGGTCGAAGAGAATATGGAAGCCAACTTTGGTATGGCTACGCCCGACGGCTACCGCAAGGCTATGCGTCTTGCGAAGCTCGCCGAGAAGTTCCATGTGCCGGTTGTCACATTCGTCGATACTCCCGGCGCATATCCTGGTCGCGAGGCTGAGGAACGCGGGCAGGCAGAAGCTATCGCAAAGTCGCTCGAGGTCTTCTCTCGCTTGGCAACTCCCGTCGTCGTAGTCGTTACCGGCGAAGGCGGCAGCGGAGGCGCGCTTGCCATTGCAGTTGGCGACAAGGTGCTTATGCTCGAAAACGCCATCTATTCCGTCATCTCCCCTGAGGGTTGTGCGGGTATTCTTTGGCGCGATGGCTCCAAGGCTCCTGAGGCGGCTAAGGCTCTTAAGATTACGGCAAAGGATCTTCTCCGTCTCAAGGCAATTGACGAGATCGTCAAAGAGCCAGAGGGCGGCGCACAGAAAGACCATGCGGCTGCAGCTGCGTTCGTTAAGAAGGCGGTAGTTAAGGCGCTTAAGGAGCTTTCCGGCAAGAGCGTTGAAAAGCTTCTAGAAGAGCGTTACGCAAAAATCAGAAGCATGGGCAACTTCTTCCCTGCAGCTAAGTAAAAGCATTTAGGCAGTGTTGAGGTAAGAGTCCAAGTTTAAGGAAAACAAAAAATGGCGGAAGAGAACAAGTCCAGTCTCGATTCACTGACGGCGCTCTGCAAGCGTCGCGGCTTCATCTATCATTCCTCTGAAATTTACGGCGGCATTCCTGGTTTTTGGGATTACGGTCCTCTCGGCTGTGAGCTTAAGAACAATGTCAAGCAGGCGTGGTGGCAGTTCACCGTTCGCGGCCGCGAAGATGTGGCAGGCCTTGATGCGACGATCATCATGCACCCGAAAATCTGGAAGGCGTCGGGCCATCTCGACACATTTGCCGACCCGATGACGATGTGCAAGGAGTGCAAGAAGCTCATGCGCGCCGATCAGGTTCCGGATATTTATGCCGAT
>JAGBWQ010000058.1 GCA_017629735.1 Kiritimatiellia bacterium | reverse complement strand
GAGCTCGACATTGCGTTCGTCTTTGAGTGGAGCAAGTGCGGAGACTGTGTCTTTGAGATTGGGAAGACCGCGTTTTGCTGACTCCTTCACCCACGAATCGGAGTATCCGTCTCCAGAGAAGATAACGCGCTTGTGCGCCTTAACTTCATACTGGAGAAGCTTCTGGAGCTTTTCATTGAAGGGACCCTTGGCCTTTTCAAGCTTGTCGCAGAGCGCATCGATCGACTCTGCAACGATGGTATTGAGCACCATCTGGCTCTGTGCACAGTTTTGCGAAGATCCTGGCGCGCGGAATTCGAACTTATTTCCTGTGAATGTGAAGGGAGAAGTCCTGTTGCGGTCGGTCATATCGCGCGGAAGGGCAGGCAGAGTGTCTACGCCAATCCTAAGCTTCTGACCGCGCTTTGCTTCACTCTTGCCGCTTCCGGACTCAATCTGGCGAAGAACTTCGTTGAGATCGTCGCCGAGAAATACGGAGATAACGGCTGGGGGCGCTTCGTTGGCGCCAAGACGGTGGTCGTTGCCTGCGCCTGCAGTTGCCATACGCAGAATGTCGGCGTGCATTTCGATTGCGCGGATAACGGCCAAAAGGAGCGTAATGAAAATGGCGTTCTCGCGGGGATTTTCGCCGGGAGTAAGCAGATTGCGCCCGCCATAGGAAATAGACCAGTTGCAGTGCTTGCCCGAGCCGTTTATGCCATCGAAAGGCTTTTCATGGAGAAGGCAGACCATTTCGTTGCTCTCAGCTGTCTGCCTCAAGACTTCCATGATCATCATGTTGTGGTCGACGGCGAGATTGAGATCTTCGAACATCGGAGCGAGCTCAAACTGCGCAGGAGCCACTTCATTATGGCGCGTCTTTGCCGGAATGCCAAGCTGCCAAAGCCTGTTTTCGACTTCCGTCATGAATTTAAGAATTCGCGGCTTGATGGCGCCGAAGTAGTGGTCTTCAAGCTGCTGATGCTTGGCGGGGGCTGCTCCAAAGACGGTGCGCCCAGTTTGCAGGAGATCGGGGCGCGAGAGATAATATTTTCGATCGATGAGGAAATATTCCTGTTCAGCGCCAAGAGTTACTTCCACATGTGCACGCTTTTGCCCGAACATCTTCATCATGCGCTCAACAGCCCTTGAAACGGCCTGAATTGAGCGCAGGAGAGGGGTCTTCATGTCGAGCGTTTCGCCATTGAATGAGCAAAATGCAGTGGGAATACAAAGCGTTGCGCCGTTTTCATGACGCTTGATGAACGCTGGTGATGTTGGGTCCCACGCAGTGTAGCCGCGAGCCTCGAATGTCGACCTTAAGCCACCGGAAGGAAAGGACGAAGCGTCAGTTTCGCCGCCGATGAGGTTCTTGCCTGAAAATTTGTTAACTGCTTGTGCAGGGCCAGATGGCTCGAGGAAAGCGTCGTGTTTCTCTGCAGTTCCACCAGTAAGAGGCTGGAACCAGTGGGTGAAGTGTGTTGCACCCTTTTCGAGGGCCCAGTTTTTCATGCCTTCGGCGACGGCATCGGCGATAGTAGGATCGAGAGGCTTAGACTCGCGCATTGTGGTGAGAAGCTTCGATGCTACATTCTTAGGCAGGCATCTACGAATCTCCTTTTCTGAGAAGACATCGGAGCCATAATTTTTTAAATTTGTATCTATCATAAGAATGCGCGTATTATAGCATATTGAGTCGGGATTAAACACAGATGGGCGCTTATTTATGGTATAATATGTAAAATTATCAAGGATAGGTGTTATCTATGAAGGATAGGTTTTTCTCGAAATTGGACTGGGCTGCTTTCTGGACGGCCACAGTGATGACTTTTGCCGTGTATTTTTATACCATCGGGCCCTCTGTTGGACTTGAGGACTCTGGCGAATTGGCAACAGCCGCGGCAAATCTTGGAGTTCCCCACCCGCCGGGATATCCGTTCTGGACATTCTGCTCATGGATTTTCTGTAAGCTTTTCTCTTGGGTCACATACATGGGGCACCCAACACCGGCATGGGCTGTTAGCTGCTGCTCTGCTATGTTTGGCGCATTCGCGGCAGGTTGTACAGCGATGCTTATTTGTAGGTCTGGGCGCGATTTTGTTGAAAACTCTTCCGTCATCAGTTTCGGCGGCGGTGTTGCAGGCGCCCTTACATTCGCGCTCTCTCCTGTGGAATGGTCGCAGTCGACGATTGTCGAAATTTACTCGCTCAATGCGCTCTTCCTGATGTGGGTATTCCTTCTCACTTATCGTTGGATGCGCCGTCCATCTGACAAGATTCTTTGGTTTACAGCCTTTGTTTTTGGCCTTGGTCTTACTAATTACCAAGTGCTTCTTTTCGCCATCGTGCCTCTTGCGCTCGTTATTTTGATGCGCAATTTTAGCCTCTTCCGCGATGTGTTTATCTATTTTGTGCCTGTCGCTCTCACTTATCAGATACTCCAGATAGGTCAGCTTGTTCGCGCAGATAATTACATGAGCTCCGATGCGATTAACAAGCATCTGCCGCTCTCGTCAGCATCTGTTCCTTCAACGCTTATGTTGTCTCTTGCGATTGCCGCAATTATTGCTTCTATTATCATCGCATTGGCATTTAAGCGCCGCGGCGAAGTTGAAAAGGCATCGAAGAGCGTCATCTTTGGCGGTGGCGCAGGCGTGCTTATTCTTTTCCTCTCTTCGTTTGTCTTTACTTCAAAATCGTCATGGGCAGGCGCAGATCTTGAGCTCGCTCCTCTTGTAGAACCCATGTGGTATGTCGCTATTGCATCTGCTGTTGCAGCGTCTGTAGTCGCCGCAGTGCTAGCCGCGATTAAGATGCCGGAAGAATCTTCCGCGTCTAGCATAAAGGAGCGCCTCCTTGCGCAGCTTAGGCCTGAAATGTGGGTCTCCGTTGTGTGCGCTTTTATCGCTGTGGCAATTGCGATGTCTGTTCCTGAGGCTGGCGATGGCGGCTATCTCGGGCCTAAGTATCCGTGGGGCAAATCGACGCTGGTGTTTATTTCGCTTATCATCCTTCTTTTTGTGATGTGCGCATTTACAAAGAAGGGACTTTCGTTTGCAGTGCCTGTTGCCGGCTTGCACTTCTCGGCGTTTATTCTTCTCTCTCACGGCGCGCTTAACGGCCTTACGCACCCCACAACATGGTATTTCATGTGGCCTATTGCATGGAACTTTGTTCTTCTTGCGCTCTTAATGGTTGCGCTCCCCAACGGTAAGAGCGTGGCTGGCGCGGCGTTCTTTACGCAGCTTGGCGTTTCGTTCTACGCATATATGCCTATCGTGTCCGATTTGAGGAATCCTCCAATGAACTGGGGTTATCCGCGTACATGGGAAGGGTTCAAGCATGCGATTATGCGCGCTCAGTACGAGGCGATCGGCTTCCAGCTGCCTAAGTTTGGAGCTATCGTAAGCTACTTCGAAGATGTGAAGGTGCAGTTTACAGATGTGCTTATTCCGTTTATTTTCGCCCCCTTCATACTTGCTGGAAGGGTAGTGCGCAAAGAAAATCGTCGTATGTTCTGGCAGTGGATGGCACCTGTGCTTGTCTGCTTCTTGATGATGAGCGTGCTGCTAATTGGGCTTGCGAATGTTAAGGGCGATCTTCAGGACGGCTTTATTCAGAAAGTTAAATTCATCTCCTCGCACGCGATGATCGCGCTGTGGATTGGCTATGGCCTTGTCTTTGTCGCGGCGTTTCTGCGCAAGTGGGTCTCTGCTGCAGTTCTCGCAGGAGTTATGATTGCAGTCTCTTTCATCTCGCCAATAGTCGATAATTATTGCGGCGACTATCGCCTTGGCGTTAATGAGGTAGCCTTCAAGCTTGGCGGCAGCGAACAGAATGGCCACACATTTGGCTGGCAGTTCGGTGCGTATCAGCTCGATGGCGCGAAGGCTGTAAACGAGCAGATTTCCGCCGACGAAGAGCCTCTCCCCGATCCGACATGGCCTCCGCCGATGGATAAGTTTTCGATTTTCTTTGGTGGCACAGATCCGGGGAGGTTCGTGCCAACATATATGATTTATTCGGCTCTCTTCCGTCCCGATGTTTATCTGATTACGCAGAACGCTCTTGCGGACGATACATACATGTCTGTTCAGCGCGATCTTTATGGCGACGAGATTTGGATTCCATCGAAGGAAGATTCTGCCGATGCGTTCAATATTTATGTCGACGAAGTGCAGCGCGGCATTCGTCAGGCGAATGGAGACCTTCGCATAGAGAATGGTCGCGTTCAAGTGACAGGTGCGCTTGGCGTGATGGAAATTAATGGTATCCTCACAAAGATGATGCACGACCACGACAAGAATCGTCATTCGTTCTATGTCGAAGAGTCGTATGTCATTCCTTGGATGTACCAGTATCTTTCTCCTCACGGTCTTATCATGAAGATCAATCCTTCTCCCAAGCCGTACGATCCGAAAACGGCATCGAAGGATCGCGATTTCTGGGACTGGTATGTGCGCAGGCTTCTTGCCGATCCGATGTACAGGCGCGATTTTGCTGGGCAGAAGAGCTTCTCCAAGCTTCGCGCAGCAATCGCAGGGCTGTATATCCGTCAGGGTCGCTACCGCGAAGGCTCGCAGGCGTTCCGCGAAGCGTGCTTGCTTTATCCGGCTTCTCCCGAGGCCACATTCCGCTATGCTCAGGAGTGCTTCCTTCCTTTCCGCAAGTGGGACGAGGCGATAGAGCTTATGGATTACACCGATGCGATCGATCCCAATAACCGCCGCACTGCGCAGATGAGAGGCTATGTCGAAAAGGTGCGTACGCTTCTTTCTGAGACAGAAAGGCTAGAGGCGAAGCGCGCCGGAGATAATTTTAACGATATCGACGCTCTCATTCTCGCGCGTTGCTATTTCGATCTCGGGCGCACGGTCGAGGCTGCGAATATCGTAAAGCCGCTCGCTACAAAAGTGAACGAACCTCAAGCGCTCAAGCTTATCTCGACGATTCTTCTCGAGACGCAAAACTTCGCCGATGCAGAGAAGTCTCTCACTGCGTATTTGAAGGTAAATCCAAATCGTGATGCGGCAGCATGGCTTGATCTTGCCGTCCTCCAGCATCGCGCAGGCAAGCGTTCTGCTGCAATGTCGAGCTTTAATCAGGCTGTGCTTATCGATACTCCCACGGTTGAGGCAAGGCTTCAGAAGCGCGAGAGCGATCTTATCGAGATTTACACCGGGTGGGCGCGTCATCAGCCGCGAGCCCGCCAGAGGAATACTTCTGTTTGGTGAGTTTCAGAAAATTCTAATTGAGAAAGGAAATTAAAATGAAAGGCCCTAAGAAAGGTATTGCATGGGAGAAGTTTGGTTTTGGCTTCTCAGATGTAAATTGTCATCTTCGCATGACATGGAAGAACGGCAAGTGGTCGAAGCCGAAGTTTGTTAAGGATCCGTCCATTACAATGCACATTGGTGCTGCGTGCCTTCACTACGGGCAGGAGTGCTTCGAGGGCATCAAGGCATTTCGCCAGAAGAGCGGCAAGATCGTCATTTTCCGTCCCGACGAGAATGCCAAGCGCATGTATCGTACAGCAGAGCGCACTTGCATGCCGCCTGTGCCAGTTGATGTTTTTATCGATTGCTGCCGCGCCGTCGTAAAGCGCAATAGCGAGTATGTTCCGCCGTATGGAACTGGTGGCTCGATGTATTTGAGGCCTCTTCTTATCGGTACAGGCCCACAGATCGGCGTTGCACCTTCCGATGAGTATACATTTATGATCATGGTCATGCCTGTTGGCGCATACTACAAGGGTGGTCTTAAGCCTGTTCGCGCCGTGATCTTCGACGATTGGGATAGAGCAGCTCCTCATGGTATGGGCGATGTTAAGGTTGGCGGCAACTACGCTGCTGGCATTTTCGCACACGAGAAGGCCAAGCGCGAAGGCTGGCCTGTCGAGCTTTATC
The DNA here is from genome assembly GCA_017629735.1 of Kiritimatiellia bacterium. GTDB lineage: Bacteria > Verrucomicrobiota > Kiritimatiellia > RFP12 > UBA1067 > UBA1067. The sequence goes on along the minus strand of JAGBWQ010000058.1, from coordinate 10,339 downwards.
TCGATGCCAAGTCGCACAAGTACATTGAAGAGTTTGCCACCTCGAATTTCGCAGGTATCTCCAAGAGCGGTGCGTATGTTACGCCCGATTCTCCCTCCATTCTTCCTTCCGTCACGAACATGTCGCTCAAGCAGTGCGCGAAGGATCTTGGAATCAAGGTCGAGTGCCGCCCTGTGCCTTACACGGAGATTAAGAAGTTTGATGCGGTTGCCGCTCTTGGAACGGCGGTTGTCATCACGCCTGTCTGGGAGATTACGCGCGGAAAGAATGTCGTTAAGATTTCCGATCCCGAGACGGTGCATCCGGTTCTCCAGAAGCTTTACGACCGTGTCCAGGGCATTCAGTACGGAACTATTGCCGACAAGCACGGCTGGTGCTTCGAAGTCAAGTGATTAGACGAGTGGCGGGTGAAATAATAACGCGGCTTTTGAAGGCACGCGGAATCGCCGAGGCCGATTTCGCTGCGTTCTTGCACCCGTCACTTCAAAATCTCGAAAAGCCTGAGAATCTCCCTGGCGTTGTCGAAGCTGCTGATGTGATACTTTCTGCAGTTGCGGCAGGCAGGGAGATTGTCGTATTTGGCGATTACGATTGCGATGGCGTCTGCGCGACAGCCATCATTGTAAAGACGCTTTCCGCGCTTGAGGCAAAAGTTACGGCTTTTATTCCAGAGCGTTTTGCGGAAGGCTATGGAATGAGTGACGCGTCAGTTGCTCGTCTTTGCCGAGAGTATCCTGAGACTGGGCTTGTTGTCACGGTTGATAACGGAATAAACTCCATTGAGCAAATCGCGCATTTGAAGTCGCTTGGGATAGAGGTGGTTGTCACCGATCACCATCTTCCAACTTGCGAAACTTCTGTTGATGGCGAATCGTCTGGAAAGATGGTGCTTCCAGATTGTGCCGCGCTAGTCTGCCCGAAGGTAGCCTCTCCTGAAAATCTTTCGACATTGTGCGGAGCAGGAGTAGCGTTTCTTCTTGCGCAGAGAATCATTACAGAGGCCAAGCGCCGCGGCTTGTATTCAGGGCCGAATATCGGTGGGCCATTGCTTGTGCTTGCGGGCATGGCAACCGTCACTGATATCATGCCTCTTCTTGGCACTAACCGTATTTTGGTTGCTGAATCGCTTAAGCGTTTTCGCGATTGGGCGCCGGTAGGTCTTAAGGAGCTTTATACGCGTGCGGCGCGAATTGGGAGTGAGAGGCTTACTTCGCGCGATTTTGGTTTCCTTCTTGGGCCAAGAATTAACGCGGCAGGGCGTATGGCTTCCAGCATGGAGGCTCTTGAGCTTGTCCTTTCTGAAGACCGCGAAATCTCGCGTGAGCTTGCGCGTATTGTCGATGTCCACAATGCAGAGCGCCGCGCCGTTGAGCAAAAAATGTCTGACGATGCGATGGCTGCAGTCGTTGAGGGCGCAAGTGCTCAAGTTATAAATCTGCCAGATGGGCATACTGGAGTTTCTGGCATTGTCGCCGCGCGCCTTTTGAATCGCCTTGGCTCTGTGCCGGTTTTCGTTATTGCAGGCGGCCACGGCTCTGCTCGTGCACCGGAAGGCTTTAATGTGCGTGACGCGCTTGATGCGTGTTCTTCTGTTCTTGTGCGCTACGGGGGCCATGCTGCGGCAGGTGGGTTTACTGTCAAGGAAGGTATGGTCGACGAGTTTAGGCGAAAGGTATGCGATTATTGCAGCCGCGTCTTTGCCGATAAGGGGCAGGCCGATACTGCAAATGGTGGCCCTGATGTTTGGATTTCAACATCAGATGTCACTTTGGCTCTTGCCGACGAGATAGCTCTTTTAGAACCATTTGGTGAAGCGAATGAGGAGCCTGTCTTTGGCATAAAAGACGTGATATTTTCTGATGTTCGCCCGCTTGGGTCTGATGGACGGCATCTAATGCTTTCGCTTCAGGGTTCGAGATTGAAAGGCATTTTCTGGAACAGAGGAGATCTTGTTGAGAAGCTCCGTCTTTCTTCTTCCGCTCCACACGACATTCACTTCTGTTTGAATGTCTCCGATTACGGCGAGCGCCATGTTGAGCTGCGCGTCGTTTCGATTGATTGATATGAAAAAGAATAACGAACTGAGAAACATAAAAATCGTAAAGAATTTCACGAAGCACGCTGCAGGAAGCGTGCTTATCAAATGGGGAGATACTTGGGTTCTTTGCACTGCGAGTGTTGAGGAAAAAGTACCTCCTTTTTTGCGCGATACTGGGCGCGGTTGGGTGACGGCTGAGTATTCCATGCTTCCTTCTTCCACGGGGGGCGGTCGCAAGGAGCGCGACATTAAAAAGCTCAAGATGGACGCTCGTTCATCTGAGATCCAGCGTCTCATCGGTCGCTCACTCAGGGCGGCGGTGGACATGGAGAAGCTAGGTGAGAGGCAAATTGTAATTGACTGCGATGTCCTTCAGGCCGATGGCGGCACGCGTTGTGCGTCAATTACAGGTGGAATGATTGCCCTTGAAATTGCAGTTTCAAAGCTTCTTAAATCTGGCGCTCTTAAGGAGAATCCAATCGTTCGCCGCGTTGCTGCAGTTTCAGTAGGCGTTTGCGAAGGGAAGGTTACGCTCGATCTTGATTATGCGCACGACTCAACCGCTGAGGTTGATCTTAATGTCGTTATGACAGACGATGGGCGCTTTGTTGAAATCCAAGGTTGCGCAGAACATAAGCCGTTTACTGAAAAGCACATGGCGCAGATGCTTAAGTTTGCCAAGAGCGGTCTTAAGAAGATTTTTGCAAAGTTCTGCCTTGCTGGCGCGGCATTTCTCTTTGCCACGCTTCCTGTTTGCGCGGCAGTGGTAGAGCATACTCTTTCTGACGGGTGGCTCTTCCGCCTTGAGGGCGAGGCGGAGATGCGCGAAGTGCGCGTGCCGCACGATTGGGCTGTCGACAAAGGCTTTCTTAAGCAAGGCGCGTGCCCTGCGCAAGGAGATTTGCCTTTTGTAGGCAAGGGATATTACAAAAGATCATTTGATGGCTTTCTTCCTCCTGAAGGCGGGCGTACCTATCTTACGCTCGACGGTGTGCAGTGCAGGAGCGTTGTAAAGCTCAACGGTAAGGTCGTTGGTGGCCGTCCGTTTGGTTATGCAAGCGAGACGATTGATGTTACTGACGCGATGAAAAAAAACGGTAACATTCTAGAGGTTGAGGCCGAGAATGTGCCTGCTTCTTCAAGGTGGTATCCTGGCTCTGGAATTTTTCGTGATGTCACAGTGCGTGTTTGCCCGAAAGACCATGTAAAGCCAGGTACGCTTTTTATTCGCACTCTTGATGTGTCTGAAGAGGCTGCTTCTGTTGCCGTTTCATTCGAATGGAATGGCGGCGTGTCAAATTGGACATTTAAGGTAGAGAATCCTCGCCTTTGGTCGCCTGAGAATCCTGCGCTTTATGAGCTTGAAATATTTGGTGAGAAATTCCGCTATGGAATACGCACACTTTTGTTTGATCCTGCAAGAGGCTTTTTCTTGAATGGTGTTTATCGTCAGATGCGCGGCGTTTGCATGCATCACGATCTTGGCCCAATAGGTGCTGCGTTCGACAAGGATTTCGCTCGTCGCCAGCTCGCTCTTCTTAAAGAGATGGGGTGCGATGCAATTCGCACTTCTCACAATCCACCTGCTGCGGCACTTCTTGATCTGTGCGATGAGATGGGCGTTATGGTGATGGACGAAGCATTCGACATGTGGGAAGGCTGGAAGGGCGACTATTCCGTCTTTTGGAAAGACCATCACGCGCGCGATCTTTCAAACTTCATTCGCCGCGATCGCAACCACCCGTCAATAGTAATGTGGTCGATTGGCAATGAACTTATTGAGCACGCAGCAAAAGATCCCACTCGTGCAATTGCAATCGCAAGAGAGCTTGATGGAATTATAAAATCTCTCGATTCTACACGTCCTGTTACATTTGGCTGTTACAGGCAAGATGCCATGTGGAATGGCTGTCAGAATACTGTCGATGTCTTTGGCGCAAATTACTTGCCTTTTAAGTATGCGGAGTTTTCCAAACGCAATCCAAAGGTTGGACTTATTGGCACGGAAACAAGCTCGTGCGTATCTAGCCGCGGCGAATATTTCTTCCCTGTGGTAGCATCGCCCATCAATGGCGAGGGTGATCTTAAACGCCGCCGCGATGAAGGGCGAGAGAAGATGATTCGCGGCGCTCAGATGAGCGGATATGATCTTTGGGGGCCGCATCCGAACGATTATCCTCCAGATGTGGAATTTGAGCATCAGGAACGCAATCCTCAAGTCTACGGAGAGTTTGTTTGGACTGGCTTTGACTATATCGGTGAGCCTGATCCTTGTGCCGCGACAGGAGGGCGCAGTTCCTATTTCGGTATTTTTGATCTGGCTGGGCTTCCCAAAGATCGCTATTGGCTTTATAAGGCTCAGTGGCGGAGTAATGTTCCCTCGGCGCACATTTTGCCGCATTGGACATGGCCAGGGCGTGAGGGAGAGGTGACTCCTGTTCATGTTTACACGAGCGGCGATGAGGCTGAGCTTTTCGTAAACGGTGTTTCGCAGGGGCGCAAGAAGCGCGGCGCATATCAGTATCGTTTTCAGTGGGATAATGTGCGCTATCAGCCTGGCGAGCTTTGCGTGAAGACATGGCGTAAGGGGAAAATCTGGGCGACAGATACGGTAAAAACTGCTCAGAAGGTGGCGAAGGTCGAGCGCACGGTTCGCGTGTTTGGGCGTATTTCGTTCGTTACATTTGCGCTTAAAGATGCAAATGGTACGCTTTGCCCCAACGAGGATCGCACGCTTTCTTTCAGTGTTCGTGAAGGGACGAGGCTCGTTTCTTTGTGTAATGGCGATGCCGCAAGTCGCGAAGATTTCAAGGGCAAGGCTATGCGAACATTTCATGGGCTTCTTGTAGCGGCAGTAGAAGGGCCGGCCGATGGGCTTCTTCTTAAGGGAGAAGCGCGTTAATGCACCGCGGCAAGGTGAGATTGTTCGCGTGCTGAATATGTTATAATACTTTAATTATTACGCAATTTAGAATACGATGGCAAAGAAGAAGACTACAAGCGGTGCGCAGCCGCCAAGCATGTTCGACAATATGGACTTTTTCGCCCCTCCAGCGGTGGAAGAAAAAAGTGCCGTAGCGAATGTGCCTGAGAGTGTGAAAATGCTGGAGGGCTTGACGGGCCACGGCCCGATGCGCGACCTTTACGATTTTAATTTCCGCCAGTATTCGGCCTATGTTATTTGTTCCCGCGCTATTCCGTCGCTTGAAGATGGCCTTAAGCCTGTTCAGCGGCGCATTATGCACTCCTTGTGGGAGAAGGATGACGGCAGATACACGAAGGTGGCGAATATCGTCGGTCATGCGATGCAGTATCACCCGCATGGAGACGCTTCTATTGGCGATGCGATCGTGGTGCTGGCAAATAAGCTTTGGGGTGAAGGGCGTGGATATCTTATTGATGGGCAGGGTAACTACGGCTCTCTCTATACGGGAATGCCGCACGCAGCTACGCGATACATCGAATGTCGCCTTACGGATTTGGCTCGCAAACATGTGTTCAATCCAAAGACCACATCGTATGTGCCCAATTACGATGGACGCAAAGAAGAGCCTGTTTATCTGCCTTCAAAGATTCCGCTTCTTTTGATGCTTGGCGCAGACGGCATTGCGGTTGGCCTTTCAACGGCTGTTTTGCCGCACAACTTTATTGAACTTCTTGAGGCGGAGATCGCGGCAATTCAGAAAAAGCCGTTTGAGCTTGTGCCAGATTTTCAGCTTGGCGGCATTATGGACGCTAGCGAATATCAAGACGGCCTTGGAAAGGTGAAGATTCGCGCGCGTATTGATACATCGGAAAAGGGCAAGCTTGTAATAACGGAACTTCCTTGGGGTGAGACAACAGATTCGCTTTCGGAGTCGATTGAAGATGCGGTAAAGAAGAAAAAGGTTGCAATCCGCAAGATTCACGATTTGACGAGTGAAGATGTTCGTATCGAGCTCGAGCTCGCTGCCGGCGCTTCGGCCGAGAAGACGGTTACTGCACTTTATGCGTTCACAAATTGCGAGAAGTCGATTTCCTCTCGTCCAATAGTTCTCGATGGCGGCCGTCCGAAGTTGATGACCGTTTCGGATATCCTTCGCCGTAATGCGGACAGGCTCTTGGATCTTACGAAAAAGGAGCTCGAGATTCGCCTTGGCGAACTCGATGATTTGCACCATGCTCGCACGCTTGACCGCATCTTTATTGAAGAGCGTATATACAAGCGCATAGAGCAGGAAAAGACGATGGACGGCGTTAAGAGTGCTGTGCGAACAGGCTTTGCGCCGCATATGTCAGAGCTTAGAAGAAGCACTATCACCGATGATGATATTGAAAGACTTCTCAAGCTTCAGATTCGCCGCATCTCTCAGTTCGATATCGACAAGAATCGCAAGGAGATCGAGGAGATCGAAGGTGAAGAGCGCGAAGTTAAGGATAATCTCGTTCATCTGCGCGCATTTGTAGTTAAGTATCTTAAAGATCTTATCAAGGAATATCGCAAGAGCTATCCTCGTTGCACCGAAATTGAGAAAGGTGCGTTTAAGGAAGTCGATGTTCGTGCGATAACAGCAAGCGAGCTTACGATTAAATGGGACAAAGAAAACCATTACATCGGCTCTGGATTGCGTAGCGGAGATGAGCTGTTTAAGTGTTCGTCTCTCGACGAGCTTATTCTTGTCTGGAAAAACGGCAAGTTCCGCAAGGTTCAGCCAGAAGACAAGATTTTCGTCGATAAGGATCTTATGGCGGTTATGCGGTACAATCAGGAAAAAGACCGCGACGCGCTTGATTTTACTTGTGTCTACGAAGAAGGCTCGTATGGCTTTAGCTACATCAAGCGCTTCTGTTTTGGCGGACTTATCCGAAACAAAGATTACTTCCTTGCGCCTGAAAAGCCGAAGTCGAAGATACTTCTTCTCCAGAAGGGCTGCCAAGAAACACTTTATGTGAAATACAAGCCTGCTAAGGGGCAGAAGATTCATCAGCAGCACTTCCTTCCGCTCGAGCTTGTCGATCGTATCAACCGCGAGACTGGTAAGACAGAGAAGCAGCAGGTTGTTCCCGTTCGTTCGGCTACATCGAAGGGTAAACAGTTGACCACGAAGCCGATTTCGCGCATCTCCTTTACCAAGGGGGCGTGGTGGGACGATTCTGAGCCAGTTTCCAAGGGTGTGCTTGATTGATTGCTGAGGTGTGAAGATGGAAGTAAACGCAGAGAACACTACGGTTGTCATACCGACATACGATGAGAGGGAAAATGTCGAGCGTATGGCTGCGGCAGTTCTCGCCGTTCCTGGTGCAAAGATTCTTTTTGTCGATGATGCTTCTCCCGACGGCACAGGCGATGTGATTGATTCTATTGCCAAGAGCGAGAGCCGAGTTTCATGCCTTCATCGCGCAGGCAAGGAAGGCCTTGGGCGCGCCTATGTGGCGGGCTTTGCAAGGGCGCTTGAAGAGGGCGCGCAAAAAGTGGTTCAGATGGACTGCGATTTTTCGCACGACCCAGCCGATTTGCCGCGCCTTATTTCCGAAGATGCAGATCTTGTGATTGGCTCGCGCTATGTTCCTGGGGGTGACACGCCAGGCTGGCCGTTTAAGCGTCGTCTTATTTCTCGTTGCGGCGGAATTTTCATTCGTACGGTAACGGGTATACCTCTGCGCGATCCTACTGGCGGGTTTAAATGCTGGAGCGCAGAAGCTCTTAAGAAGATTGATTTTAAATCTGTCGCATCGGCGGGGTATTCGTTTCAGTTGGAGATGAATCATCGCGCGTGGAAAGCAGGCTGCAGCATAAAGGAAATCCCAATTGTCTTTACGGATCGTGTGGCAGGGTATTCCAAGATATCGGCAGGTATCGCTGTTGAGTCGGTGAAAATCGCGCTCCGTCTTCGGTTTGGGAAAATCTGATAGAAAGTGGCATGGACGAATCTTCCGAAGCAAAGCTCTATGATGAGTACTTCATGCGCATCGCGCTTGATGAAGCTCGTCTTGCGGCAGAGGAAGGGGAAGTTCCGGCAGGTTGCGTGATAGTCGACTCTTCAGGTGGGCTTTCGCAAGATCCTTCTACCGTGCGAATATTGGCAAGAACGCACAATAGGACTGAAGGTCTTGCAGATGCCACATCGCATGCAGAGATGCTTGCTCTTTCTACTGCATCGGCCGCGCTTGGCGCATGGAGGCTTTCGGGCACGCGTTTGTATGTTACGAAGGAGCCTTGCCCAATGTGTGCAGGGGCAATTATTCTTGCGCGTGTAGGAACTGTCGTGTGGGGAGTCTCCGATCCGAAAAGAGGCGGAGGCACGGAGTTTGGAATTTTCAATCACCCTGGGATTAATCATCACCCCGAGGTGGTTACGGGAGTCCTTGAAGAGGAGTCTCGCGAAATATTGGTAGATTTCTTCCGACGCCGCCGCGCCGCGAAGGGTAAGGAAAATGAATCATGAAGACTAAACCATTGTTTATCGTCATCTCCGCTCCGTCTGGTTGCGGCAAAAGCACTTTGATAGATATGCTTCTTCAGCAGTATTTCGATATCGAGTATTCGATTTCCTGCACGACGCGCGCGCCTCGTGGAGAGGAAGAGGACGGGCTTGATTATCATTTTAAGACGAAGGAGCGCTTTGAGGAGCTTGTTCGTGAAGATGCTTTCCTTGAACATGCGTGTGTGCATGGCAATTATTACGGCACATTGCGCGAGCCTATTGCAGATGCTCTTGCCCACGGAAGTTCAGTTATTCTCGATATCGATGTGCAAGGCGCGGCAAAGGTGCGCGAGAAAGTAAGGGCGCTTCCAGATTCTGATCCGATGAAGATCGGCTATGTGGATATCTTTATTCTTCCTCCTTCGATGGAAGAGCTTCGCTCGCGCCTTGTTGGGCGCGGCACTGATTCGCCAGAGTCAATCGAGAAGAGACTTGCGAATGCAGAGGATGAGATGGCGCGCGCCGAAGAATATATGTTCCGCGTGACGAATGACGATCTTGGCATGGCATACCGCAGATTGTGCGATTTGATTGACGCGCTTTCTGGGCGCATGTAAAAAGGCTTGTTGCGGAGGGGAGATATGAGAAGGAAGCGTTTGACATACGCGATGGTTGGCGGTGCGAGAGGGTCGTTTATAGGCCCCATACATCGCATGGCATTGCGCCTTGATAATTTGGCCGAGCTTGCGGCAGGTTGCTTTTCGCGCGATCCAGTGGTCAATAAATCGAGCGCGGCGAAATTCTCGCTTGATGAATCGAGAGTCTATCCTGATTGGCGCTCGCTTGTCGCGGCAGAGGCTGGCAAGGTTGATTTCCTTGTTATCTGCACGACAAATGAGACGCATTATGAAATAGCGAAGGCGGCTCTTGAGGCGGGAATGGATGTTTTTTGCGAAAAGCCTCTTTCGCTTTCGTTGGAGGAAGCAGAGTCGCTTTCTCGTATTGCTCGTCGCCGCAATCGTATACTTGGCGTTCCTTTCACGTATACTGGCTATCCGATGGTGAAGCTTGCGCGCGACCTTGTCCGTAAGGGGGAGCTTGGTAAGATCGATAAGGTTGTAATGGAGTATCTGCAAGGCTCGTTCCGTAAGACAGATCCTAAGCGTTCGCGCGCGTGGAAGATGGATCCGAAAAAGGCGGGGCCGAGCTGTGTCGTTTCTGATATTGGTGTTCACGCCTTTACGATTATCGAGTATGTGACTGGCCTTGAGACAAAGTCGCTTTTGGCGGATCTCACTTCGTATTCAACGGGGTCTGTTCTTGAAGATGATGCGTCAATTTTGATGCGTCTTGCTCCAGCAGCGGGGCTTCCTGGATCGCGCAAGATATGCACGAAGGCGTCGCTTGTTGTTTCAAAGGTTGCCACAGGCGAAGAGAATGGTGTAAGGCTTAGAGTTTATGGAGAGAAGGCATCTCTCTTTTGGGATCAGGAAGCGCCAGATCGTCTAACGGTTAGGTATCCTTTCCGTCCTGATGCAGTTTACAAGAGAAAGGCACCATACATTGAGGCAGATTCTCAATCGTCGATGAAGGCGTCGCGTATTCCTGCAGGGCACCCAGAAGGGTTTATTGAGGCGTTGGCAAATATCTATTCCGAGTTTGTTGCCGCAGTTGTCTCTCGTAGGGCTTGCGATTTCCCTGGCCCACGCGAAGGAGTTCGCTCAATGCGCTTTGTGGAAGCTGCGCTAAAGTCCTTCCGCGATGGTAGTGCTTGGACGGCACTTTAATGTGCGTAAAACCCGGTTCGTCAAGTAGGGTGTGCACCCGATAGCTGACGGTTGTTTTTTTTGTTCGTCAAATACTTGACACTTTGTATTTTGCGTTGATGGATGCTGAG
>JAGBWQ010000057.1 GCA_017629735.1 Kiritimatiellia bacterium | reverse complement strand
GTTCGCGGGCGAGATCCCCGTTGCCCTTGACCGTTATGAACTTAATCGTTGCCATTTTTGCATTTCCTTTCCTTTGCTTTTCCGTTTCCCCCGCACACCCGTGCAGGGAAGTCAAATTCCCCGTGAGGGGAAGTGAAACCCTCCGTGCGGGGAGCGCAACCCCCCCGTGCGGGGAGAGCCGACCCCCCGTGCGGGGAGCTTCGCCGCTCTTGAGGTCAGCTTGTCCGCCGTAGCACCATGCGACGGCGGAGACGCTCGCGCTGACGCGGCCGCCGGGTGAATATGGGCGCATACGGCAACACGCTTTGGGCGATTGACGGAGCGGAGCGGATTTTGGTATACTATCCGTTAATTCGCCCACGGTGGGCGGGTTGAAGCGAATGAACGCAGGGTACCATCCCTGGTCAAAGCGGATTAATCTTAACAAATAAAGATTGAAAGGTTTAAAAAAATGGAAATGCCTATGTCTGCCCTTACGGGTATCTCCCTCAAGGATATGTTTGATGCCGGTCTTCACTTCGGTCATCAGACGAAGCGCTGGAATCCGAAGATGAAAGGCTATATCTTCGACAAGCGCAACGGAATCCACATTATCGATCTCCAGCAGTCTGTCGAGCTTCTCGATGAAGCCGCCGCTTTCGTGCGCGATGTTGTGCTCGCTGGTAAGAAGATCCTTTTCGTCGCTACCAAGAAGCAGATGGCTGAGCTCGTCAAGTCCGTCGCTATCGAGGCCGATCAGTACTATGTCACCGAGCGTTGGCTCGGCGGTACGCTCACGAACGCGAAGACAATCCGCTCTTCCGTCAAGCGTATGCACCAGCTCCAGGCTACGGCCAAGGCTAACGGTGGTGAGCTCTCCGAGCACAAGCAGGAAAACTCGATGCTCCGTCGCGAGCTCGCTAAGCTCGAGAAGAACCTCTCCGGCGTTGCTGACATGATCGCCGAGCCCGGCTGCGTCTTCATCGTCGACTGCGTCAAGGAAGCAAACGCTGTTAAGGAAGCAACTCGCCTCGGCATTCCTGTCGTCGCCATCGTCGACACCAACGCCGATCCTGAGCCGATCGATTACGTCGTTCCTGGCAACGATGACAGCGTCAATGGCGTCAAGCTCATTCTCGAGGGTCTCACCAAGGTCATCAAGACTGCTAACGACGAGTACAGCGCAAAGGCTGCTGAGGAGAACAAGAAGCGCGAGTCCGAGCGCAAGTCCCGCGAGGAAGCCGAGAAGGCCGCCCGCGCTGAGCGCAAGGCAAGGGCCGGTGCTAAGCCCGCAGGCGAGCGCCGTTCCTCCTCCAAGAAGGGCATCGGCGCTGATGTCAAGGCAGCCGCTCGTGCCGCTAAGGAAGCTGCAGAGTCGAAGGCTAAGGCAGATCTCGCCGCTAAGCGCAAGGCTGCTGTTGCAGAGGCAGAAGCAGCTGTCGCAGCTGCAGAGGCCGCTCCTGCCGCCGAAGCTCCCGCCGCTGAGTAATGCTCTTCGGTCCTCAGACGATATAACGAAAGGAAATTTAAAATGGCTATCACTATCGATATGATCAAGCAGCTCCGCGAGGCAACTGCTGCGGGTATGGGTGCTTGCAAGGAAGCTCTCCAGGCTACCGACGGAAATATGGACGAGGCTGTCAAGTACCTCCGCGAGAAGGGTCTTGCCGTTGCTGCCAAGCGCGTCGACAAGGAGTCGAAGCAGGGCATCGTCGCTCTTGCTGAGTCTGCAGACGGCGCTGTCAAGGCACTCGCTGAAGTTAACTGCGAGACTGACTTCGTTGCTAAGACTGAGGCGTTCATCAAGTTCGTCGATGATGCTGCAAAGGCTGCTCTCGATGGAAAGGATATCGAGCAGGCTCTTAACGACGACTACAAGATGCTCCTCACCAAGACTGGCGAGAACGTCAAGATTCGTCGTAGCGAGCGCTATGCTCTCGAGGGAGCTGGCTGCCTTAGCGGTTACATCCACATGGGTGGTAAGATCGGTGTTCTCGTTGAGCTTTCCTGCGAGAAGGCTGGCGAGAAGCTCGATGAAGCAGCTCACATGATCTGCCTCCACATCGCTGCAAATTCTCCGCGCTATATCAAGCCCGAGGAAGTTCCTCAGGCCGAGATCGACGCCGAGCTCGAAATCAAGCTCAATGCTCTTAAGGAACAGAAGGGCAAGCTTCCTCCCGAGCAGGCTCTCGTCGGCATCAAGAAGGGTATGGCTGCTAAGTATTGCACGCAGGTCTGCCTTCTCAAGCAGGACTATGTTGCAAACGCCGATCAGACGGTTGAGCAGTATCTCGCTGAAGTCGGCAAGGAGCTTGGCGCCGAAGTTTCCATCAAGCGCTTCTGCCGTATGCAGCTTGGCGCCTAATTGGGCGATCCGGGTGATTCCGGAAAAGCGAAGGTCCGCGTCAAAAGCGCGGACCTTTAATTTTTGAAATTGGATTTGGTATAATTCACAGCATGGCGAAACAATCAAACGAATGGCTTGATCTCAATCCTGATCCTGCGCATGTAAAGCGAGAGCGCGAGAGGGCGCGCGAATTGCGGCGTACGGATTGGTGGCGCGAAAAGCTGGAAAAGGGAGTGTGTCATTACTGCGGCAAAAATGTAGGCAAGGAGAATATCACGCTTGACCATGTTGTGCCGGTTTCGCGAGGTGGGCGTTCTACGCGGGGCAATTGCGTCCCTTGCTGCAAGGAGTGTAACAATGAAAAGAAGTCTTACACTCCTGCTGAGCAAATTCTTGCTAAGCTTTTCCCAGAGGGCGAGATATGAATCTTCTCGAAGTATCTAATCTTCGTGTCAGATACGGCTCGTTTGAAGCAGTCAAAGGAGTTTCTTTCACATTGGCGCGCGGCGAAATTGTTGGAATTGTGGGCGAGTCTGGTAGTGGCAAGTCTACAATCGCGCGTGTTCTGACATGTCTTGAAAAACCATTCGCTGGAGATATAACTTTTTCTGGTGGAGAAGGGTCTTCTCGCCCATCTTTGCAGATGATTTTTCAAGATGCTGTTGGTTCTCTTAATCCGCGTATGACTGTGCAGCAGACGCTTGCGGAGGTTTTGCGTTCTGTGCGCTCATCAAAAAAGCCAAGAGATCTTCTTGGATTAGTGGGGCTTAGTGAGGCAGTTCTCGACCAATATCCGCGCGAAATGAGCGGTGGGCAGTGCCAGAGAGTTTCGGTGGCTCGTGCTTTAGCGTGCAATCCTGATATACTTATCGCAGACGAGCCTGTTTCGGCTCTTGATGTTTCTGTTCAAGCGCGCATATTAAATCTTTTGCGCGATCTTAGGCGTGAGCTTGGTCTTTCTATTTTGCTTGTCGCGCACGATCTTGCAGTCGTCAAGAATGTTTGCGATAGGGTTTATGTAATGGAAAGAGGGCTCTTTGTGGATTCTGGGGAGACTCAAAGTGTGTTTGATTCGCCCACAAGCGATTACACGCGCAAGCTTCTCTCCGCTGTGCCAAGCGTTTAGTTTGCATTATAAAAACCACTTTACCATTGACTGAATGTGCTTATTTTGATAACATTACAAGATAAATTTTTAACCTATACATTGACATTAAGGAGTTGGAAAAATGAATAGAAGAAGCTTTCTTGCAGGAATGGCATCCGGAGCGGCGGCACCGTTTATTTTCAATGGGTGCACAACTGGGTTTTTCGCTAACAACAAGTTGAATGTCGGCGTCATTGGTTATGGTCGTATTGCCCATACGATGGATGTTCCTGGCGTCTTGCAGTTTATGGATCGCTGCGTTGTCACATCAATTTGCGATTGCGATCTTGTCCGCGCAGTATACGGAAAGAAGGTCGTTGAAGAATTTTATGCGAAGAATGGTATCATGCAGCATGTGAAGACATATTCGAACTATCGCGAAATGCTCGCCGATAAGTCGATAGATATTATTCTTCTTTGCACACCCGACCATCAGCACGCGATTATCGCAACAGACTGCCTCTTGGCCGGAAAGCATATTTATCTCCAGAAGCCTTTCGCTCAGACCATTCAAGAAGGGCGCGTTGTTGCCAATATTGCGCAGGAAAAGAACTTGGTTATTCAGGTCGGCGCGTGGCAGCGTTCGCGTCCGCAGTTCCGCAAAGTTGTGCAGCTCGTGCGCAATGGCCGCATCGGCAAGGTTGCTCGTGTTGAGGTCGGCCTTGGGCTCGATCGCGCCGGCGGCGACCGCACTCCTGAGAAGGTGCCTGAGACATTTGATTATGATGAGTGGATTGGACCTACGGATCCCACCGCGCCGTACAACTGGACGCGCTGCCACGATCGCGATCTTGGTCGCATTTGGGCAAGGCCGGGCTGGATTCAGCTCGCTCCGTATGGTTGGGGTATGATTACCAACTGGGGTGCTCATCACCTTGATGTCACAGCGTGGGGGCTTGGAACAGATCCCTCCTCTGTGAGCGGCACTTGCGAATGGATGGATCTTTCTGGTAACAAGCTTTGGAATGTCCACACGAAGTACGATCTCCACTACAACTGCGGCGGCACTGATGTTCATGTCAATAACAAGTTCCAGATGGGCGTTAAGTTCATTGGCGAGAACGGCGATTGGCTTTGGTGCACGCGTGGTGCAATGAAGGTGACTCCGAGTGATCCTGATCCTAAGGTTGCTCCTGGTCAGCTTGGGCCGATTGCCGCGTCGAAGGAGTCTCTCCTTGAGGATCTTAAATCTTCTGAAATTAAGGTCGATCTTCTCTCTCACGGCGAAGAGCAGTTCCGTACAATTGCCGATCACTTCAAGAACTTCCTTGAGGCAGTTGCTCGCGAAGATCCGCAGTATACTGTTTGCGATGCCGAGGGTGCGCATAAGTCTACTGCTTTCTGCTCGCTCGGCCGCATGTGCATGGAGCTTGGGCGCGGCAAGAAGGATGGCGCATCTCTCTCTTGGGATGCGGCAAAGGAAGTCTCTGGCAATGCCGAGGCCGACAAGATGCTCACTCCGTTTGCTCGCGGCAAGTACGATTTGAAGATTGCACTTGATGCGGCAGGCTACGACTACGAGAAAATCATCAAGCCTCTTGCTTGAGTTTTCGGGCAGAAATTTATCGAAAGGAAAAAATGAAAAACGCAGCAGTAATTTCTCTGGCTCTTCTTTCCGCCGTTTCCGGCGTTGCCGCCGAGTGCGCGAAGAAGGCCGAATCGCCTTATGTCCAAAAGCTTCTTATCGGCAAAGATAAGAGCCCAAGCTGCCAGGCTTCGCGTATGCCCTTTAAAATTGGTATTGCGCGCTACACCATGTGGAATACGCCGTTTGAGCGCGTTCTTGATATCACTGAGGCTCTTGATTGCGGCTATCTCTCTCTTATTGAGGGAACGATTGCTCGCGATGCTTCCGATGCTGAGATCGCTGCATACAAAGCAAAATTAGCATCGCGCGGTATTGTGGTGGATACTCTTGGCCCTGTCTATTACGACAAGGCGGAAATTATCGAGTCTGCGTTTGCTTTTGCTAAGCGCTATGGGATGAAGATGATTTCCGTTGTGCCTTTCGAGATGCGTGTTATCAATGGCAAGACGCAGCGCGTCGAGTCTGAGGCGATGCTCGATATTCTTGAAAAGCTCGTTGCGAAATACGACATCAAGGCGGCAATTCACAATCATGGCCCAGAGACGCCATATCTCTTCCCTACGGCAGAGTCTATCTCTAAGCGCATTGCCAATCGCGATGCCCGTATCGGATATTGCTTCGATATCGGCCATCAGGCTCGCTTCGGCGGTGGCGATCCCGTACGCTTCATTCGCGAGAACGCCGCGAGGATTTATGATATCCACCTTAAGAATATCAAGGTCGACCCTGTGCAGAACCTTGCAAAGGAAGGCCCTCGCGGCGAACTTGATATTCCTGGCGTCATGAAGGCTCTTGCTGATATTGGGTACGATGGTGTTTGCCATATCGAATACGAAAAAGACCATGCAGATAACCTTGTGCAGTTGGCAGAATCTATCGGTTATTACCGCGGCGTTATGGATGCCATTAAGGTGAAGCCGAAGATGCAGCCTGCTCCTGAAGGTGCAAACACGCTTTCCGCCGCAGAGAAAGCAGAGGGGTGGAGCCTCGCATGGGACGGAAAGACTTTTAAAGGCTGGCTTTCCGCTAAGAGTGGCTTTAAGAGCGCGCCTGAAAAGGGTTGGGTTATCAAGGACGGCACGCTTACCATGCGTCCTGTTAACGGCATCGCAGACGGCAAGTGGTTCCCTCTTCCTCCTGAGGATCAGAAGCTTGGCGGCGGAGGAGATATCGTTACTGCAGAAAAGTACCGCGATTTCGCATTTAAGTTTGATTTCCGCCTTACGGAAGCGGCTAATTCAGGTGTAAAGTATTTCTTCGACGAAACACAGAACAAGGGTACATGCGAGGAATATCAGATTCTTGAAAATGGCCATCCCGATTCTGACAAAGGTGTTGAAGGAAACCGCAAGAGCGCGGCGCTTTACGATATTATCCCAGCGCATGCCGACAAACTTCTTAAGAGGGTCGGTGAGTGGAATACTGGTATGATTGTTGCTAAGGGCGCACATGTTGAGCATTGGCTCAATGGTGTTAAGGTCGTTGAGTACGATCGCGGCACTCCGGCCTTTAAGAATGCGGTTAAGAAGTCCAAATACGCCACATGGGGTGTTTCTGCCGATGGAAAGGCGCAGGATTGGGGCGAGACAGCTGAAGGCCGTATCCTTCTTCAGGATCACAGCGATTCGACAGTTTCGTTCTGTAATCTTAAAATTAAGAAGCTTTGATCTTGTCTTCGCAGGTATTGCGCTCATAGGCGTATTTTTGGTAGAATACGTTGATAAGTCTGCATTATCTAGAGTAGACATAAACTAAAAACAAAAGAGGTGGGTTATCGCACAGTTCACTAGAGTTAATTTCAAGATACGCGTGCCGCAGGTTCGCGTTCTTGATTCGCAGGGGAATATGCTTGGTGTTATGGCTACGCGTGAAGCGCAGCGCATCGCCGATAGTAAAGGGCTTGATCTCGTAGAGATAACGCCCAATGCAAATCCCCCAGTCTGCAAAATCATGGATTACGGAAAGTTCAAATACGAGCAGTCCATCCGTGAAAAGCAGCAGCGTAAGGCCCAGAAGGCAACTCAGGTGAAGGAAATCAAATTCCACCCTGGAACGGATATTGGCGATATTGAGCATAAGATTCGTCAGATTCGCTCGTTCCTCGCAGATGGAAATAAAGTGCGTCTTTCACTTCAGTTCCGTGGGCGCGAGAATGCCCACCGCGATATTGGAGAGGATAAAATTGCTGAAGTTCTCGGCATGATTAAGGGTGAATGCACGGTTGAACAGGCTCCAAAGACTGACGGCCGCATTCACTTCTGCCTTATTGGTCCTGCAAAGAAGACGGGAACAAAGGGGCAGAATCCTCCTCCTGCCAATCTTTCTGGCGGCATACGCATCAGCGTCAGCTGATGCGTCCTTATCGCCGTTTTCCCAAGGATATTGTCATGAGTAAGTTTCGGATGAGAGGAAAGCGCAGACGAGGCAAAAGTCCGCGCCATGATATTGTGCCGTTGAGGACGATGCTCCCTAATCTAATTACCTCAATAGCCGCATGTGCTGGCATTACATCAATTTCTCTTGCAAGTGAGGGGCGCTTTAGGCATGCGCTTGTGGCTCTTCTTGTGGCGTGCGTGTGCGATGGAATTGACGGTCGTGTAGCGCGCCTTCTCAAGGCTAGCTCGAAACTTGGCGCGGAGCTTGATTCTCTTGCCGATTTCGTCAATTTCGGCGTAGCTCCGGCGATGTTCATGTATTTTTGGATGACGGGTGGCCCAACGCATCAATATCTCGATGGGGCAAAGGTTGCGCCGCAACTCATTCGTTTAGTTCTTGGATGCTCGCTTTTTTACGCTTTGTGCGATTGTTTCCGCCTTGCGCGTTTCAATACGATGCTCGAGCAAGAGACGGCTCCTTATTGGCGCAATTACTTTACTGGTGTTCCTGCACCAGGCGGTTGCTGGATGGTGTTGACGCCTGCCATTATTTCTCTTGCGCTTGATGCGAAGGAGACGGCTCCTCAATTTGCGGCGTTTTTGCGCAGTCCGTGGACGGGTATCTTTATGCTCCTTTTCGTCGGCTCGCTTATGGCATCGCGTTTGCCAACGATATCGCTAAAGCATTTGCATGTAAAGAGAGGATCAATGCCTTTTGTTCTTGCAAGTTTGCTGCTCCTTATAGCTCTTTTCGTGTCGAACTTCTGGTTGACGCTCGGTGTGCTTGGTGCGCTTTATATTCTTACCGTGCCAATCTCGGGGTTTTTCTTCCTTAAGGCGAAGGCCAAATACGATATTCATAGCTCTGATACGCCTAATCTTTAAGGTGGCGCACTTGAGCGCTTTTCCTTCGTATATTTGCGCACTGAGAGGTATTTTTTGGTATAATGTGCGCAATGGTTAAGGGGTTACGAGTAGCCGTCTTTGAAGGCGGGCAATTGCGTTTAGATGCATCGGGCGTAAAAAGCCGTGAGGCTGTCCTTGCATTGCCTCTTTCTCGTCTGCTCGTCAAGCTTGTGCGTGTTCCCGTTGACGGCGATGCTCACGCTGCGGCTTTAGCAGCTCTTTCAGAGATAACTCCGTTTCCAGATGAGCCGCTTACGGTAGGCATCGAAAAGGTTTGCGAAGACGAGATGCATCAAGTTGTTCTCGCTTCTGCGCTTCCAGAAAGCTCTGTTGATGATATTGCCTCTGCCTTAGATGAGGAGAAGTTAAGTATTGTGCGTGTCGATGCACTCGTTCTTGGTGAGTTGCGTGGCGTATGGGCAGATATTGGTGTAAGTGGGCGTAAGGTAGTTGTCTTCCGCACTCCCGATTGTCTTTCTCTCGTTGTCCTTCAGGGCGATAGACCTGCGTCTATAAGAGCTGTCCCGTCCAAGGCTGAGCTTAAGCGCGAAGTCATGCTTTCGCTTCTTGAGGCAGAGGACTTCTGCGGAGCGGCAAATCTTGATGAAATCGTATTGGTCGACCGAGGAGATTTCATCTCTGATGATGGTGAAGATTCAGTTGAAGCGCAGTTGTCGTCGTTCGATGTGCCTGTAAGGAAATTGAAGATACATCCAGATGCTTGCTTCGCGGGGATCGCCGAACGCAGTGCAGAGGAGGGTACACTTAATGCATTGCCTGGAAGTTGGCATGACGAACTTGTTGAAACGCGTTTTAAAGCTAAGATAGTGCGTTATTTTGCGGCATCTTGTGCAGTATGGTTTCTTGTCATGGCCGTTCTTTTGGGAGTCCCTGTAGTATACGGGTACATGACAGACCATCAGAAGGATCTTTGTACACGCCACGCAAGAAATTACCGCGCCGTTTCTGAAAAGAGGGCGAAGGTAAAACTTGTGCAAAAGTATTCGGATCATTCACTTGGGGCGCTTGAGATAATGAAGGCTATTTCCGATCGTTTGCCTTCTGGTGTTATTCTTTCGTCTTGGGATTTTAAGCGTGAAGAGGGAGTTCGCATTAGAGGAGAATCGGACGACTCTAGCAGCGCCTATCAGTTGAAGGATGAACTTTCCGAAATGGTCGGTGTGGACGAGTCTGGCGAAGAGGGTGCTAAAATTTTTGAAGCCGTTCGTCTTGGCGCGTTGAACAAGCAGAAAGACGGCAAGCAGAAGTTTGATCTTGAATGTCTATTTACGATGCCGGAGGGAGAATGAACGAATCGAAGCTCACAGAAAAAGCTCTGTTAGCGATTTTGGTCGTAGTGCTTCTCTATGCCGGCGCAGGCGTTTTGTGGTTTCTTAATTCCGAGCGTGCTTGGAAGAGGGCTGCTTCGCGCTACGAAAAAGAATGTGCAAGATTTGAACGCGAAGAAAAACTCATTTCCGAAAAGCGTAAATGGGACGAGTTGTACGATTCCGAGAAGGCCGCAATGCCGACATTTGAGGCAGGTAAGGCGACGGATACTGTGTGGATGCGCAAGGTGGAAGATCTCGCCCGCACAAATCTCGTTTTGATAACGCAGATAGATTCTGGTGCCGAGACGGAAGCTGGAGATGTGCTTGAGTTGCCTATCACTGTTGGTGGGCTTGAAGGATCTCTTGAAGCAATCGTTAAATTTATGCACGCATTGGAAAACACTTCCGAAGGAATGTTTGACGTGCGTGAAATGAACTTGCGCCCAAGCCAGAAAAAAGGCTATCTGCGCGGTTCAATGTCAATTACCTGTGCTTACATGAGGGAATGACGCAATGAATAAAAATAAAATGTTTCTGATTGGTATGTCGACGAAGGCTTGTGTGGCTATTCTTGCTTCGCTCATAGCGGCAGTTTCTTTAGCGCAGTCCGCTGAGCGTCCTTCATTGCTGAGGAACCGCGCATCTTCTTCGCTTTTGTCGAATCGATCGGCGAATCTGTCGCGCCCTGCCGCAGAGCCAGTAGCTACAACTGATTCAAATTCAAAGGCCAAGTCGAAACAGGTTGAACCAGGTGGAAGATCTATTGAGTTCAATCAGGCTCCTGTGGAGATGGTCTTTAAGGTGTACGGCGAGCTTAAGGGAGTTACAGTTCTTAAAGATCCTCAAGCTCCTTCCGCAACCATAACGCTTCAGCCTTTACAGGGGCAAGAGCTTACTGATGAAGAAAAGATCCTTGCGATTGAGACGATTCTCGAGATGAACGGTATTCATCTTGAACCGTATGGTGAAAAGTTCTGTCGCGCGCTTCCTCGCAAGGATGTTCGTCGTGACGGTCTTCCGATTGTAATGGATCCTGATGCGGAGCTCCAGGAGTCTACGCGCGTTGTTTCTGTAATGGTGCCATTTAAGAATATCTCGATTGAAGAGGCGCAGAAGGCGCTTGAAGGGTTTAAGTCGTCAAGCGGGCTTCTTCTTGTTTTTGAGCGCACAAATTCAATTCTCATTACCGATACTCAGTCTAACATCAATCGCATGCGCGAGATTGCTCGCATGATCGATGTCACATCGCCTGTTACTGAGAATGTCTTTGTCCGTCAGATTCGCAACGCCGTTGCTGCTGATATCAAAACTGCCCTTGAGGCAATTGTTCAGAAGAGCAAGGAAGAGCTTGAGAAGAACGGTAAGCAGCCTTCGGCCGTTGCGCAGACGCCTACGGCTTCGCCTTTTGGCTTAAGGCGCAATCTTCTTCAGCGCAACAATACAACTCCTCAACCTGCGGCTAATCAGGCTTCTATCGTAACATCTGTTTCTGATGCTGATCGCGGAATGATCCGCGGCAAAGTGCTTATCCTTTCTGATGAGCGTTCTAATAAGCTCATTATTGTTACATCGAAGTCGAATATGGATTTCTTCGACAAGGTGATTGAGCAGCTCGATGTTGAGACGGTTCCTCCGACGGTTGTTAAGGTTTATCGCCTTAAATATGCTGATGCTGAAGATGTTTCTGATATGATAAACGATCTTATTGGGAATGCTCCATCTGGCAAGTCGGGTTCTAAGTCTGGGCAGAATGCTGCTGCAAAAACTTCTGGCGCATCTGGTGCTAATATGACCACAGGTCGGGCAGCTCAGCCTCGTCAGAGCACAAATAAACGCACAGGTGAGCCTCAGGCAGGGGAGCTTTCGAAGGAGAATACTACCATTCTCGCAGATAAGAGAATTAATGGTCTCGTTGTGATGACTCAGAAGGAACTTGTACCTACTGTTGAGTCCATAATTGAGGCTATGGATATAAAACTTAGTCAGGTGCTTATTGAGACTGTGATTATTGAAGTTTCGCTTGGTGATAATCTTAAAACAGGCATTGATTGGGTTATGGGTGGCGAGGTCGCCAAGTCCGTGTTTATGAATCATGGGCAGATGGTTGGCGGCGGAGCTGGCACGACTCAGATTGGCAACTTCGTTATGAGCGGCATTGCTGGTTCTGCGACGAATGCCGTAACTCCGATTGGCAAGGGTATTCAGTATTTGATGAAGTCTGATAAGCTTAATTTGGCGGCGGTAATTCAAGCTTCAAAGACCGATAGTCGTACCAAGTATGTTGCCTCTCCCATTGTGATGACGGTCGATAATAAGGAAGCGTCTATTGAGGCCACTGCGTCTCGTCAGTTCTTGACTGGTTGGTCGGCTGTGTCTGGAAGCTATGCTGGTAGTGGCTTGCCTTCGCCTAATTATACAGCAAAGGATATTGGTATTACCCTG
>JAGBWQ010000056.1 GCA_017629735.1 Kiritimatiellia bacterium | reverse complement strand
GTGATATCCCGACAATTGCGCTTGCCGAAAAACAGGAGGAGATTGTTTTTGACGATGGAAGAGATAATCTTCTTTTGCCGCGTGATTCGCAAGCGCTTTTCGTATTGACCCGCCTTAGAGATGAAGCTCACAGATTTGCTGTCTCATATCACAGAACATTGCGCGGCAAAGCTATTCGCGAATCGGTGCTCGATGAGGTGCCAGGGATAGGCGAGGCAAAGAAGATGAAACTTCTTAAGCGCTTTCGCTCTGTCCGCGGTATAGCGCAGGCGACGACAGAAGAAGTCGCCGCCTGTGCAGGTGTATCCTTAGATGTTGCCGCGGAAGTTCTTAAGCGCGTTGCAATTATCTAATGGTTATTACAGAACCGATGTCGATGCGATTTTTAGATTGTTACTTCAACTGTATTAGGAAATGTCGGGTTGATGCGGAATTCTTTCTTGACGGTTTTGCCGCTTGATGTTGCTTCGAGCTCGTATGTTCCCTTAAAGCCGCGGAAGATATATTGCCCACTAACATCGCGTTCGAAGTTTGTGCGCCATTCCTTACCGAAGAGATCTTTAACCGCATTTAATGCAGGCTTCGGAGTCATGTCGAAACGGCAGAGGCCACCGTAGTAGCGGTTTTCGCCAGACGACATATCGCCAGGTTCAGACCCCCATGCGTAGCCATCGGGCAGATTCCAGTAGATGATTGCTTCCATGGCAGGGTGCGAGAACCAAATGCGGTAAAGCTCGTGCAGAATTTCTGCCTGGACTTCTTCATCGCCTGGGTCATTCGAGAAAGCGGGTATGGTGATTTCTGTTACTTGAAGAGGCTTGCCGAGAGCCGCGTATGTGTCCATCGCATCGAAGAGACACTGTGGATTGTAGTAGCTACGCGTGTTGTGGAGAGTGCTGTCGGCATCGAAGAACATATGGAACTGCATTCCGATGGCGTCAATGCGCGCGCCCTTGAGCATTGCGCGCTCGATCTGCATATAGTAGCCAGCGCGGTCGCGATGCGCCCAAGCGTCGCGCCAGACAGGACTCCATTCGTTGATGATGAGGTGATTTGCAGGGAAGTATTCTTCTGCAAGTTTGAAGCTCCACTCAACGAAATCGGGCTGATGGTATAAGGATCTTCCCTTATTGTTCGCATTCCCCCAGAATGTCTCGTTCGTCACTTCCCACATGGGGATTTTCTTCGCATATCGCTCAGAAAGCTCGCGGAAGCGCTTTTCAAGGAGGTATTTTTCTTTGTGAATATCGCCTCTAGCCCAGTCTGGGGCTTGGCTATGATAGTTGAGACAGTGCGCCTTAGGTTCGATACCGTTTTTCTCGCACCATTCAACGCAAAGGTCTGGCGGTGGACGGCGATAGATCTTTGGAGAATTTTTTGCGTAGCGCGTCTTGCCTTCTTCTGGTTCAAGGTCTTTCCAGTAGAAGGGGAGCGTTGCCATATTGAAAGTTTCGGCGAAGCGTTCTTTGTATGCCTCGTTCTTTTCCTTGCTGTCGATAATTTCGTCTAGCATGAAAAGATCTGCTCCATACTTGAAGTCGTGTGTCTTCTGTGTCACCTTAACATGGACATTTTCAAGAAGTTTGCCATTGGCGTCTTTAAATACAAAGCGGAAAGGAGCTTTGCGATTGGCTTCAATACCTGCTTTGACGCGCGCGTCAGTATCGGCAGCGTAAGTCCTGAACTGCTCTAAGATTGCGTCGCGGTCGTATTTCATCGCTGCCCAAAGAGAAGGCCCGAAAGCGCCCATTGCGCCAAATGCTCCAGCGGTTGCTAAAAAGTTTCTCCTAGAAGTCATCATTGTACAATTTCCTATTACTATTTTAATTGTATTATATCATATCTTTTCTTTATTGTTTGATTTATTTTTATGAGTTTTGATTGCGCTATTGACACGCTTTTTTTGATATAATGTTAGAGTGCTTGTTCTTGCGAAGACCGTTAGGGCTGCATATAAAGAAAATGTAAAAGGTACGCAAAATATGAAAACCATAAAACTAAAGTTGATTCTTGCACTTTCCTCCGCTGTGTGGGCCGTTACAGTGCAAGCATATTCGTTCAAGGTCAAAGTAGATATCGGGGAAGTTGCGGAGACGAATGCTGTTAAGATGGCTATTCCAAAGGGCTCTGAAAAGCCTGTTAATCGTTATTTCAGGTTTGCGGAAAGAACTCACCCGCTCGTTCTTACACATGGTTTTGCCGCGCTTCCAGATCAGGGTGGAAGTGAATTTGAGGAAGATCCGCTCGAGAGCCTTGACGATGGCACTTTCGATACCGATGCTATTCAGAAGGTAGATAAAGATGTCGAGTATGTCATTCGCGCCAATGGCTCGCGCAGCTCGTTTGTGCTGATGATCGTAAATCGTAAGAAAGAGAATTTGACGGCCGAGATCGAACTTAAGCGCGGCAGAATGTTCGAGCCTGTTTATCGCCGCGTGTACAGTGAAGATGGCGGCAAGACATGGACTACGATGGCGTGGCAGCCTCCTCGCGCGGCGGATCTCTATCCGTGGCCAATTGAAGTGCCTGCCAATACCATTCAGACGGTTACAATAATCTTGCGATAAGAGGGGTATTCTGATGAAATTTTTTATTTTACCTTTATTTATGGCCTTTGCCGCCATTGCCCCATCTGGGCTTTGGGCTTGGCCTGCCACAATTCTTGTTGACGCAAACGATACTCCGATAAAGGACTTGCGCAACTCAACGAGCGCTCCTGATCTTGGTTACGCAGGCGCGATACTTGAGCAGTCTACATTGATTTCCGAGTGGTTCTACATTTCCAACCGCGTCGAGTCGGCCAAGCTTATTCGTGACGCTGGCGCTTGGGTCGTGCGCCCTTGGAGCGCCAACGATCTTTGGCAGCGCGGCATTGCGTGGGCTAAGACTAAGGATCGCGAGGCGATGCGCAAGGTCTACCCGCACGGCGTTCTTATCGATCCGCACGCATACTTTTCGTTCTGGAAAGAGAATGGAATGAAGGCAATCCTCTGCCTTGAGTCGTACGGTGTCTATGGCGACGCAGAGAAGGGAACGCGCGTAAACGACATAGAGATAACTAAGAAGGTTATTTGCGACTATGTACAGTGGATCGTAGATAATGACTACAAAGAGTGTGTCGCTGGTTTTGAGCTTGGCAACGAGCCTTATTTCGGCAACGATCCTGAGCTTTACGGCCAGAGGTGGAGCGCAATCGTCCCTGCGATGAAGCGCATTTGGCCTGAAATGAAAATCGGCATGCCCCTTGCTGAATATCGTGCTGGCGACCCTGATATTGCTGCGGTTCGCGCACGCGCAACGGGCTTGGATTGGGTACAGGACAGCGGAGAGTTCTCCTTCAGCAAGCTTAACCAGTGGTCTGGGCGTTTCATCGTTGCGATGTCAAATCAGCTCCACAACATCAGCCACGTTATCTATCACTTCTACGGAGCTGACGCGGCGTATGGTTGTGGCCCAAGTGGATTTTCTCGTATCAAGAGCTTTGCAAAAGTCTTCCCCGAGGTTGCTGACAAGCGCGTGTGGATTACTGAATTCCGCGAGCGTTCCGACGAGGACGATCGCTGCCATCAGACATTCGCTTCGTCGCTCTGGAAAGGGCACTATCTGCTCTCGTGCCTTGCACACCCCAATATCGACGGAATTTCGCTTCACAACTTAGGCACTCTTGCAGGAGGTCTTGCAATTTCCACAGGAAGTTGGTTGGTTCAGTGGGATCCGAGCGGGCGAGATTATATCGACATCGACTACGCAGGTGTGCCGCGCATGGAAGTAGGTCCCGCAGGTCCCGTCTTTAGCATTTATACGGCAGCGCTTAAGAAGCATCCTCTCATTATTAATCACGGCAACTGCGAAAAACAAGGCAAAAATGAGATTGTTTGGTCGTGTGTTATGTATTATGGCTCGACATGGGGGCAGGTTTCTGCATTGGCAAGCAATAAGCCAATGCCTCCTGCAAAGGGGAATGTCGAATGGGCTGCTACGATGAGCGCAGACAAGTCATCCTTGTCGGTTTTGATGGTGAACTCGAATGCGCGTAAGATCGAAATGCCTATTGAGCTTAAAGGTGTTGAGTTTGCCGGTGAGGGTGTTGTTAAGTCTGTAACGATTACAGAGGGGCATGTTCATTCCCACCTTATTCCTGGCGAGCGTCCGCTTTGGATCGTCAGCGAGAACAAACTTCCTCGCTTTGAAGGTGCCAGGGGAACTCTTCCAATAGGTCCGAATACAGTTCAGTCGATTACAATTCCTTTGAAGGGGAATAGCAAATGAATTTGAGTTTAAAAAAGGCGATCTTTGCGTTTGCAGTTGCGAGCGCCTCCTCGCTTTTTGGCGGCAACGAGATAAATCCTGATGCCATTGAATTGAGCCCTCTTCCGAAGCCCGAGAAGATGCAGATCGATTCCGATCGTCCAGTTTCTCTCGATGAAGTATCCCTCTATGTTTCGAAAACTTCTGAGGCAAAGGATGGGATAGAGTGGCTTTCGACGCACATAAAAGAATGGTATGGAGATCTTGCGCCAAAAGTGCTTCCTTCCTCTTCGGCTCTCAAAAATTTGCCTGAGGGCGAGGAAGCGTATGCTATTTGCACGGACAAAAATGGCGTAAAGATTTCTGCAAACTCTCTTAAAGGAGTGCGTTGGGCTGCATACTCTCTTCGCCTTATGGCTACGGCGAAGCGCGGCACATTTAAAACTGTCGGCTATCAAGTTCCTACAATGGAAATTTCCGACAAGCCGCTTCTTGAGTTCAGAGGCGTTCATCTTTGCATTATCGATACTATTCGCATAACGCAGATCGAAAGGGCCATACGCCTTGCGGCAATGATGAAGTTTAATTATGTCGTTCTCGAGCCGTGGGGAATGTATAAGTCATCTCGCAATCCGTGGTGGAGTTGGCATAATGCAACTCTCGACAAGGAAACTATTCGTCGCCTCGTCGCCATCGGCAAGGATCTTGGCGTGACATTAATTCCGCAGATAAATATGTTTGGCCACGCAACTTGTGCGCGTGGTGTCTCGCAGAAGCATTTTGTTCTCGATTTCTATCCTGAATATGAGCCTCTTTTTGAGCCGGGCGGTTGGAATTGGTGCTTAACGAACAGCGAAACACAGCGCATTTTGCGTGAGCTTATCGCGGAGATGCATGAGGACTTTGGCAATCCTCCTTTCTTCCATATCGGTTGCGACGAAGCTCAGCCGCCGACTTGCGCGGAGTGCAGGAAGGTGCCTTATGGGAAGCTCGTATGCAAGCATATCACAGATATCGCAGAGTTTATCAAGTCGCGCGGCGCGCAGACGATGATGTGGCACGATATGCTCCTTGAGAAGGATGATCCCAGATGGAAAGAGTTTGTTAAATACGGCTCGAAGGAGACGGCAACCTTGGCAGAGACTTTGCCGAGAGATGTTGTAATTTGCGACTGGCAATATTCCTACGGCAATATGAATGAAGTGCGTAAAGACTGGCCCACAATTAAGTATTTCTCGGACAAGGGTTTCCCTGTGTGCGCTGCACCTTGGCGCAACTTTAACACAATGGGGCCGATGGCGAGATATGTCTCGAAGGTCGGCGGCTTTGGAATGCTCTTAACCACTTGGAATCATCTGCGCGGAAGCGATTGGCGAAATATGTATGTATACGGCTCTGCGGCTGCGTGGGGAACAGATCCTGTCAAAGTCGCGCCTCTCTATGATACGCATTTCGCTCTTGCTATGCGCTATGTTGGGCTCGATATGAAGGTTACGGATAGGCGCGACACTGGGCTTTATGATTACGAGGTCTCTCCTGGTTGGTGGCCGCTTTGGTAAGAAGTTTAAGGAGCAATATGAAAATTTTTGCGATAACAGCATCGGTTGCACTTGCGGTATTGGCGAGCGCCTTGCAGGTTGCTAATGCGGCGCCAGCCAAAAAGCCCTGGCCTCTTCCGATTGAAGTCAATATTAACGACACTCCCATCAAGGATCTTCGCAATTCTTCAAGTGCGCCCGATCTTGGCTATGCTGGTGCGATGCTAGAGGTGTCTACTTTGGTTGCTGAATGGTTTTATATTTCAAACCGCGTCGAGTCGGCCAAGCTTATTCGCGAAACTGGTGCATGGGTCGTAAGGCCTTGGTCTGCGAACGATACATGGCAGTGTGGTTTAGTTTGGGCTGCATCAAAAGATAAAGCGGCGTTGCAGAAGAAGCACCCTCACAAAGTGTTTATCGATCCGCATGCATATTTCTCGTTCTGGAAAGAGAACGATATGAAGGCAATTTTGTGCCTTGAGAATTATTCCGTGTACACTAATGCTGAAACTGGCGAGCGCACAAGCGATATCGAAAAGGTAAAGAAGGTTATTTGCGATTATGTTCAGTGGATCGTTGATAATGGTTACAAAGATTGCGTAGCTGGCTTTGAGCTGGGTAATGAATCTTATTGGGGGCACGATCCTGAAAACTATGGGCAGCGTTGGTGCGCGATTGTTCCTGAGATGAAGCGCATTTGGCCTGAGATGAAAATCGGCATGCCGCTTGCTGAGTATCGCGATGGCGATCCTGATATTGCAGCGGTCCGTGCGCGCGCCACAGGGCTTGAGTGGGTTACGAACGATGGCAGGAGCGAATTTTCGTTCAGCAGGCTCAATCAATGGTCTGGGCGCTTTATCGTTGCGATGTCAAATCAGCTCCATAATATAAGCCATGTCATTTACCATTTCTATGGCGGCGATGGTGCCTATGGTTGTAGTGGCAATGGTTTTGCGCGCATCAGAAGATTTGCTAAAATCTTCCCCGAGATTGCCGACAAGCGCGTGTGGATCACCGAGTGGCGCGAGCGCTCCGACGAGGACAATCGCTGTCATCAGATGTTCTTCTCCTCGATATGGAAGGGGCATTATCTTCTTTTGACTCTCACGCAGCCTGAAGTCGACGGAATCTCTCTTCATAACCTTGCATCATTGGCAGGTGCGCTTAATGTTTCAACCGGTCAGTGGTTGTTCCAGTTCAATCCGCAGCAGCGCAACTATATCGACCCAGATTATCAGGGGCTTCCGCGTATGGAGATCGGGCCTACCGCGCCTGTCTTCAGAATTTTCTGCTCGGCACTGAAAAAGCATCCGCTAATTATTGATCGCGGCACTTCTTGCAACAAGGGCAAGACTGCATCTATTTGGACGAGCGCTAATTATTACGGCACGGCCAATGCCCAGATAAGGGCGATTGCTGTGGGCGCGAAAACATTGCCGCGTCTTGCCGGAGATGTCGAGTGGGTGGCAACACTTAGCGCAGACAAGAAATCAATCTCTATTTTGATGACAAACTCAAGCCAGAGCAAGATCACTGTTCCTTTGATACTTACAGGTCTTCGTTTTGCAGGTGCACCAGTGGTCGATTCCGTGTCGATTCCTTTTGAGTATCTCTATTGGCATCTTATTCCAGGCGAGCGTCCTCTTTGGCAGTGCAAGAAGGAGGAACTCTCTCCTCTTGATGGCACAACAACATCGATTGAGATTGGGCCAAATACAGTTCAGTCTGTAACGATCCCACTTGCAGTTGATTCTAAATAAGATGTAATCCATAAACATCACTGCTGTCCGCTCTATTGGATAGCAGTGGTCCGGTGAGTAGATGCTTTTCGTGAATAAGAAAGTAGTTTTAGCTTCTTCGTTGCTGCTTGCGGCCATAAGTGCATGGGCTGAGGCGATGGAGCCTTTTGTGCCTGTAATGTGGCGGCGCGGCGAAGTTGAAGAGACAGCAAATGATCTTAAAGAGATTGCGCGGCAGTCTGGGTTGAGGCGCTTTTTTATAGCAGGCCCGGGCTTTAACGAGGTGATGTATGCGCCATTTGCAACTAATCTCTACGCAGAGATGGGGCGGGAGATTGGCGCGGTTGCCCAGCGAG
Source organism: Kiritimatiellia bacterium (assembly GCA_017629735.1). Taxonomy (GTDB): domain Bacteria; phylum Verrucomicrobiota; class Kiritimatiellia; order RFP12; family UBA1067; genus UBA1067. The sequence continues at coordinate 4,256 of JAGBWQ010000056.1, read as the reverse complement.
TTGCCGCTGATGGCATAGAAGTTGGTTGGTGGTGCTCGCCATCAATACGCTATGTTTCTAACTTTAGTCCTATTGAAGACGCCTTTGGCAATAAAAGTGCAGACAACAAGAAGTGTCCGCTTGATCCTGCGTTCCAAGCCGACTGGGCGGCAAAGGTGAAGGCTGTCGTTGCGGCGGCGCGCCCGCGCATGATCAACATCGAAGACGATTACACTCTTGCGTGGGGACGAGGCCTTAACAATGGCGGGTGCTTCTGCGAGCGTCATCTTGAGCTTTTTGCAAAGGTATTTGGGCGGTATCTTTCCGCGGCAGAAATTGCCGATGCATTTGCTGATCGTACAGACGATAATCTGCCGATTCGTCGCGCCTTTGCCGATACGGTGCGCGAATCACTTTGCTTATTAGCTAAGAAAGTTCGCGCGGCTGTCGACGAGGTGGATCCTACGGTACGCATTTGCGTGTGCGAGCCAGGGGCTAATGCCGATAAAGACGGCGCGTCGGTTGAGGCGATTGCTCGCGCCTTTGCAGGAAGTAATACACGAGCTGCGATTCGGCCTTCTGGGGCGATTTATGGTGCGCAGACGACTCCTGCTGATGTGCCTGGAGCTCTTGCGCATACTTTTTATACGATAGAGCGTTTGCCTAAGGATATTGAGTTGTTTTACGAAGCAGATCCTTACCCGCACAATCGCTTTTTTGCATCAGCGTCGCAGATGGGGTCGTTTATGTCTGGCGCGGTTGTTGCGGGAGCAGAAAATCTTCTTCTTTATTGTTTGCAGTATCTTGATGATCCATTTGAAGACAAGGGCTATGCGAATGAATTTGGGAGTTTGAAAAAGCGCCTTGAGGCAGTTCGCGATTTTAATGTTTCTCGGCGTGCTACGCTTAATGGTGTGCGCGTTGTTTGGACTTCAGATGCGCTGGCGCTTACACGAGGGCTTGGCGGCGGGCGAGATGCGCAGCTTGCTGATGGAGCATTTCTTTTGGCAAAGTTTGGTGTTCCGTACACGATGCGGTCGAATGCGAAAGGGCCTGTGCTGCTAATGGGGAATATTGTCTCTTCGCTCTCGGACGCTGAGATATCGAAGATGCTTTCGGGTGCGGCAATTGTAGATGCGCCTGCTGCTGATGAGCTTGTCAAGCGTGGCTTCGGGCGCGAGATTGGTGTTGATGTTGAGATTGCGAAGGGGCGTCTTCCTGTAATTCGCGAAGAGATTTTGCCCGCGGCAGGGCTTAAGAGGCGCGGCAAAGAGGTGAATGCTTTTTATATCTTTAGCGCTGGCACAGAAGGAACTGTGCGGACTTTTGCGACGCTAAAGCCGCATAATGGCACGGAGGTGTGGAGCCGCTTTTATGGAGTTGGCGGCGTAGAGGTGACGCCATCGCTTACGGTTGCGAAAAATGCGCGTGGTGGACGAGTCGCAGTAGTTGCGACATCGCTTGTGGGCAATCGCTCATCGGGGCTTTTCAATCTTCGCAAGCAAGAGATGTGGCGCAACCTTTTGTGTCGTATTGCGCCTGATGCGATAGATGTGGTGGCGCTTGATGCACCGGGCATTTGGGTGCTTACGAGTGTTTCTGAAGATGGGCGCGAGATGATGGTTATGGTCAATAATCTTTCGGGCGATGTTCGAGATAATGTTTCTTTTGCGCTGTCAAAGGAATGGGCGGGCGCAACTGTCTCGCGCATTGGTGCAGATGGCTGCAAAGAGAAGGGTGAGAGAGTTTCGTCTCGCTGGACGCCCAATACTATCTTCTCCCAAATGCGGCCAGAGTTTTATCTCTTCTCGCGCTAATTTGCATTGTTTGACTTGTAATTTGGACCACTTGGGCCTAACCTACAACTTTTCTCTACAACTACAACTTCTCCCACCTTCGACTTCGACTCTCACCTTCGACTTCGACTCTCACCTTCGACTTCGACTCTCACCTTCGACTTCGACTAATTAGAAGACAAGGCCTTTGTCGCCAGTGCGCTGATAAATCTGCAAAGAGAACTTGGGCGCGAATATGAAAATCAAATCGAAAAGCGCTGTTTGAATGCGTTCGTATTCTACCCAGTTGCGCGTTTTGGTAAATGCGTAAATTTCAACAGGAATGCCTGTGTCAGATGGCTCTGTCTGGCGAACCATGCATGTTAGCTCTTTCGTGATATCGTCGTTCGCCTCGAGCATTCTTTCAAGCCACAACTCAAACGCCGCGAGATTTGATATTGGATTGTCCGTCTCCTTAATCAGTCCCTGCTTAACCAAATCGGCCTTAAGCTCTTCGTTCATCTCGCGTATTGATGTGGCGCTTATCCACACTGGACGCTTGATGCGCCTGCCTTTCGAGTCGGACATATAGCGCCAGTTTATAAATGAGTCGTTAATGAGGGCAGAAGATGGGATCATTGTGACGGTGTTGTCGAAATTCTGAACCTTTACAGTCGTCAATGCAATATCAATAACATTGCCGTCGGCGTTGTACTTTGACATTGTTATCCAATCTCCTACGCGCACCATGTCGTTCTGGGCAACTTGGACGCCTGCAACAAGGCCGATAATTGAGTCTTTGAAAATCAACATCAAAACTGCCGTAAGTGCGCCAAGCCCGCTCAAGATGAAAACAGGGCTCTTCCCCATTAAAATAGAAACGATTATGATGCTCGCTGTCGACCAGGCGATAATTTTTACCACCTGAACCATAATTTTTGACGAGAGATTCTTAGCCTTTGTTTTGATTCTCTCGATGGACGCAATCCATGAAATCCCTGCGCATACCGCCGATGCGGCAGCTACCGTTACGGCGACGCCTAAAATACGCGAGACTACCATGCTTGCAACTTCGTTCCAAACAAGCGAGCCAGGTATCCAAGCGTGTAAGATCCAGAGGAATACGAGGCGCAATGAGCTGCGAAGCAATTGCGTTGTGTTTTCCTTGTGGGATTGGACGGTCGGCGAGTTAAAGACCGACTTTTTAACGAGGAAGGAAATCGTTGCACATAGTGCCGCACCAATCAAGATAGTTGCGACAAGGCAAATAAGCGAAGATACTATTTTTGAAAGAAGAGGATTTAATCCGATTTGGGAGAGATACGAAGATAAGGCCAGCAGTATTTCTTTCATTATGAGCGTCCTTGTTTTTAGTGTTGGTAGCTGTAATTATATCATATAAGGGGTGCGCATTAACGCGCTTAATTTGATATAATAACCGGTATGGATCATATAGCACTACCGCTTAAGTATAGACCGATGACATTTGAAGATGTTGTCGGCCAGGATCATGTAGTCAAAACACTGCGCAACGCCATAGAATCAGGTCGCGTGGCAAACGCATATTTGTTTATTGGCCCGCGCGGCATCGGAAAGACTACTTTGTCGCGAATTTTTGCAAAGGCGCTCAACTGCACTTCTCCCAACGGGGTTGAGCCATGCGGTAAGTGTAATTCATGTATCGAGACTGCCGCGGGCAGATCAATCGATGTTATTGAGCTCGACGCCGCTTCGCATAATGGTGTCGATGATGTAAGACCAATTGTTGAGGAATGTCAGTTTAGGCCTGCTGGGTCGAAGTACAAAATCTACATCATCGACGAATGTCACATGCTTTCGGCGCAGGCGTGGAATGCGCTTCTAAAGACTCTCGAATAGCCGCCGCCATGGGTGCGCTTTATCTTCGCAACAACTGAAGGCGATAAGGTTCTTGCGACAATCGTTTCTCGTTGCCAGAGGTTTGATTTAAGGCGCATTCAGACTGATGATATCGTAAATCGCCTCAAGAAAGTATGCGAAAACGAAGGCGTTCAAGCTTCCGACGACGCGCTTCTTGCTATTGGCCGCGGTGCAGAAGGTGGCATGCGAGACGCGCTTTCATCGCTCGATCAGCTTATTTCCTTTAAGGGTTCGAAAATCGAAGAAGAAGATGCTCTCGGCGTTTTTGGCCTTATCAGCCGCTCCGCTCTTGAGTCTCTTGCCTCATCAATTCTTTCTGGCGATGTTGGCGCGATTCTTTCGGCAATCGAGACTTTCGATTCTGCAGGAAAGAATATGCGCGGTATTTCTACGGAGCTTTTGGCGCACTTTAGAAACCTCGCGGTTCTTCAAGCGCTTGGCCCCACCTCGCCATCTTTGGCGGTGACGGCAGATCAGGCGAAGGTTCTTGCCGAGCAAGCTCGCGGGATCGATTCGTCGCGTATTTTTAGGATATGCGATCTTCTCGCAGAAACAGAGGATAAGCTGCGCTATGCGTTAAGTGTGCGCACATTGATTGAGCTT
>JAGBWQ010000055.1 GCA_017629735.1 Kiritimatiellia bacterium | reverse complement strand
CTGACCATCGAAGAGGTTGATGGTACGGGTCGCAAAACCGGCATCGTGTTGCGAGTGGGTTACCATTACCACGGTAGTACCTTCCTTGTTCAATTGGGTGAGGAGGTCCATACTCTGGGCGCAGCAGAGGCTCCAAACGCCGAAAATGCCGCGACAGCCAAAACCAGCAACGCCTTCATTAGTCCTCCTCCGAACCTTTGGCCGATTTCTTAAATACTATTTTAACGGTCTTGTCGGAATCATCGCCTTCTAAAGCGATAAGTTTCTTGACCGGCTTGCAGTCGTCAAGAGTGGCAACTAATGCATGCTCAATCTTAAGAACGCGCACGTCATCATCAGAATCAACTTCTTTGCCATCGATCTTGACTGTGGCATCATCGGCGTCGAGATCCTTGGGGGCCTTGATCTTGAAGCGAAGCTTGCAGGTAAAGAAATCGAGAAGCTTCTCAGCAATCTGATCGCAAGCGCTTTCGATAAGCTTGCGCGCAGGATCGGACACATCGGACGCGACGACATTGTTGACCCGCGACGACCATTCGCTCGTACCCTTAAATGCGAAAAGCACGTTTCCGTTCAAATCGCGCACCTTGCCGACGTATGGCTGGGTAAATTTCGTCACCTTTATCTTCGTGCCCTTGCCATTTACCGTTACCGTGCGGGAATCTTCTTCGCGGTCGCCAAACGCGGCGGTGAGAATGCACGTAGCTCCGGCTATGGCGGAAGAATTGTCGCCATTAATGCCTTGTTCGACGAGCCCCATGTCAACATTGGAACGGTCGACGATCTGGATAAGCGAACACTTCTCGGAGAGTGCGGCCTGCAGATAATCCTTTGCCAAGGGGGTATATCTTTGCGAAGCGTCTGTGAGAACCTTCATACGCAAATTGTTCAAAATGCGCTTGTTTCTGATGTTCTCGGCCTTAACCATATCGACTTCGTGCAGATATTCGATCTTGCGCGTTTCCCAGTTGAAGCGCACGGAGTGCGCCTCAAGGGCCATGTCGTTTGTCTTGTCGGCTTGGCTAAGCGTCGGAGCCTTGGCAAGATTCTGCTGCTCGGGCATCTGTTCGCCAAGCCACTTTTCGACCTGGACCATCGACTCGATAGTGCCAAAACCGGCAATCATCAGCCGAAGCTTCTTAGGCCCCGCTTTTGCGATCGCCTCCTGGCTCTCGGTGAGGGAATCGGCACTCGCGCCGCAAAAAGCGAGCGAGGCCAGCAAAAACGCTATGATCTTGAAATTCATTTTCGATGCCCCCAAAAAAATCAATTCATGACATTGCTCTTGTCGACCGCCTTCTGGAGCGGAACACGCTTCTGCCAGAAATCAAGCCCGGTAGCTATATCCGTAAGGCGAAGAATAAGAGAAGTTTCTTTGTAGAAGTTGCCGTTGTCGCGGCGGACATTCTGCTCGCGTAAAGTACCGACAAGCACAAACTCCGGACGAACTGCGGCCGTTCCCATTTGCTGCGCGACAGATTCATTGTAAACTACAAACTTGCCGCCGTTCATAAGCTCCTCTTCAAAGTAAGCCTTAAGCGATTCGGCCAAATAACCTACTTGCGAGCCACGAGCGGTAGTGTCTACGAGAAACGGCTTAACATTT
>JAGBWQ010000054.1 GCA_017629735.1 Kiritimatiellia bacterium | reverse complement strand
GTGCCATTTTGGAGAGGAACAAAAAAGTGCCTTCCAGAGCTTGATCTTGTATATCGTCGCGCGCGAGTTGCTGCCGAACGCTTGATGTCGACGAGTGTGCCAATTGAACAATCGTCAAAAGGCAAAGCAGTAGCCAAGTAAGATTTTTGTTGGAGAATTAATTGGTGGTGGGGCAAGGATTCGAACCTTGGAAGGCGTAAGCCAGCAGATTTACAGTCTGCCCTCGTTGACCACTTGAGTATCCCACCAGTGATGCAAACTGGTGCGTAGTATATCATATCGGTTTGTAAGAAGTCAACTGCGAGTAGGAAAATGAATGAGTTTTTTATCCGGGGTTGGCAAAACTCATTAAAAATGGTAGAATGGCACTAAATTACCGAGGTAAATGTGATTGTGGTTGCATTAGAAGTGCAACTCTTGTCTTGTTGACTATGGTATAATACTGAGCAAAAAGAAGAAAGTGAGATAAGGATTTGGCGTTTGATGATATAGGAGAAGTGCGCTTCCCACCGCCTGGGAAAACGCCGCGCGAAGATACCGCGGCGGTTATGAAGTTTTACAAGTTGCCAAAAGCATTCCCAAAGGCTGTTCTTGATGAGGCGCGCGAAGTTTCAAAGTTTGTTTCTGATACAGCCGGGAGGTTGGATCTTAGGAAGAAATTGATTTTTACTTGCGATCCTGTTACGGCTCGCGATTATGACGATGCAATCTCGTTCGAAAAAGATCGCCGCGGTAATCGCGTTTTAGGTGTTCATATTGCAGACGTTTCGCATTATGTCCGCCCCATGTCGGCTATCGATAAAGAGGCGTATCGTCGTTCCACGAGCGTCTATTTCTGCGATCGTGTTGTGCCCATGCTTCCGGAGGAGCTCTGCAATGGCGTCTGTTCGCTTGTGCCGGGGGAAGACAGGTTGGCGTTTTCTGTGTTTATGACTTTCGATTCTTCCGGTAAGATGATCGGAAGAAAATTTGCAAAGTCTGTCATCAGGTCTAAAGCTCGCTTTACCTACGAAGAGGTGATGGGCGTCATTTCGGGCCGCAACAACACTATCGACAAGCGTTTTCAGCGTGTCATAAGAGATGTTACTTCTCTTGCAATGCAGCTTAGGTCAATTCGCTTTGCTGCAGGCGCTCTCGATCTTGATATGGCTGAGGGCGAGGTTATTGTTGATGACGATGGCGAGATGAAGTCGTTAACATTGCGCGTTAATGATGAATCGCATCAGATGATCGAAGAGTGTATGGTAGCCGCCAATGAGGCTGTCGCAAAGGAGCTTTGGTCTAACGGAATAAAAATTCTTGCGCGTCTCCACGAGAGCCCAGACCCCGAGAAGATTCTCATGTTGCGTGCGGAGCTTCGCTCATTTGGAATAAAGATGGGCAACATCGAAAATCCAAAAGTCTTTGCGCAATTTTTAAAGTCGATCAAATCGCACCCGCTTTACAATACGATTTCGATGATGGTTCTTCGTTCGATGAAGAAGGCGGTTTACGATTCATCTGATATCGGGCATTTTGGTCTTGCGAAACGCTACTATGCTCATTTCACTTCTCCCATTCGTCGCTATCCGGATTTGACTCTTCACAGGCAGCTGGCTGCGTATATTGAGAAGCGTAATGCGCGTGTTCCGGCGCCTATTCTTAAGAAATGGGCTGAGCACACAACTGAGCGCGAAGAGATTGCTGCCGAAGCGGAAAGGGGGCTTCTTGAGATCAAGAAGTTCCGTCTTCTTGAAAAGGAGCTTCAGACAGGGAATCAAGCAGAGTACGATGCAGTAGTTTCGCGTTGTATGCCGTTTGGTTGCTTCGTTGACATACCGGAAATTGCGGCCTCTGGGCTTGTGCATGTTTCGCTTCTTTCGCATAAGTTCGTCAAGTTTAACGAAAGCGATCGGACTCTTTCCGCGCCAGGAGGGCTTAAGTGGCGGCCGGGAGACAAAATGCGCGTTAAAGTTGCCAGAGTAGATTTCCGCGAACGCAGGATAGACTTCGTCCCTGTTAGGCCAGCGAAGGATAAATCGCGTTTTGGTAAACGCGGGCGGAGAGGTTGAAGTGCAGAGAAAAGCATTTACTCTCATTGAGCTTCTTGCGGTAGTCGCTCTTATCGGTGTGATGGTAACCGTGGGGATTGTGAGTTTCTCATCATCTCGCGGTTCTACGCGCGTTTTTGCCGCGGTGAGAGATGTTATGGCTATGGTTCGCCGCGCTAGATCCGTGGCGCTTGTTACGCAAAAGCCTGCGCTTTTAATCTATTCTAATGTAAAAAGTGGCGATGAGACGATGATAAAAGTCGAGATTAAGGCTGAAAAGCTTTTCTCTTCTTCAGGCTCTAACAAGGCTATTTATACTCTTTCTGGCGAGCAAGTTTCAAGTCCCGAGAGCGCCTCCGAGGAAGAAGGCGGTGAGACTCTTGAAGATGTCCTTTCTCCCGATTCGCTTTCGCAAGATGTCGCACAATCTCTTCGCGTAAAAGTGGTTACAGAAGATGAAGAGCTTGTTGTTGCCGCCTCAGAGCCAAGGGCGCGTTCAAGAATTTCCATTTATTCTACTGCCGATAATGTCTCTCGCACTTATGATCCCGAAGCCGAGAAGAAGAAAGATGCCGCGGCAGAAGAAACATCTGTGGCTGAAGAGAACGATGCTCCCGTAAAAGTTGTTTTTTCTGCCAACGGCACTGTCGAGCCTGCGCATAAGATTTGGATATACCCTGATGGCAAAACTCCTGATAAAGGATATTGCATCGAAGTTGATCGCTTTGGCGAGCCTAAGTGTGCGGAGATAGAGTGATATGAAAGCGCGCAAAGGTTTTACTCTCGTTGAAGTGTTGCTGGCTGCGGTCATTCTTGGTCTTGGCCTTACGGGGATTCTCGTTTCCATGTCGCAGTCTCAGAGATTTATGCAGACAATGCCAGATCTCATAACGGCGCAGGAAGTTATGGATATGGGGGAAATGGCGTATCCATTGGCAGAGACTAAAGATGTTGCCGACCTTGATGTATCTGAAAAGAAGGTTGATGATCTTTGGCGTATTATTGCAGGCGACAATGGGCCGCAGCTTTCGCGTGAACAGAGTGAGAAGTATCGCGGGTTCACTTGGGAGCGGGAAGATTTAGATGCAAGCACTTCGGAAGACGATTTGAAGCGCTTAGGGTATCTTCATCGTGTAAAGATAACTGTTGTTTGGGGAGACAGGTTTAGAGGCGAGAAAAATAGCGAAAGCTATATCTCTCTTTGGCGCGATCCAAAGGAGGCTCAGAATGAATAATCGCCGCGGCTTTACAATGCTCGAGCTTATCCTTGCAGTCGTTCTTCTTGGAATAATGACGACTCTTTCGATAATGACTTTTCGCGCGGTTACGAATGGGTGGCGTGTCTCGCGTGAGTATATGGATCGCCTTGAGCGCACTGATTATTCTTTGGATCAGCTTGTCTCGGCTCTTAAGTGTGCGTATTATCCACATTCAGGCGAACAGAGCGGTGAGTATGGCTTTATGCTAACCGATGGAGGCGATGGAGATTCGCCGCGTTCGTCCGATACTATCGAGTGGTCTAAGCGCGGCACCGCTCTTATTGGCGCTGATTCGTCGGGAGATGCCGTTCATCGAATTCAGCTTATGATTCTCGAGGAAGGTAATGACGATTGGGGTATTAAGATTGAGCGCACAGGCCTTTATGCGCGAGTAAAACCGCACGCGAAGGTTCTTATTGAAGATGATTCCACAAAGGAAGAGGAAGATTTCGGCTTTGAGAGCGACGAATATTACAGGCCAATTCTCGTAGCTCGTGATGTGGACGGATTCGATTGTCGCGTTATGAAGGAGCCTCCTTCCGACGATGATTTTAAGGTAGATAAAACTGCGTGGGAAGACGAATTTACACAATCTAATGCAGTTCCGTATAAGGTACAGCTTACATTTTACATCGATAAGGAAGACCCCGAATATCGTTCGCGCAAGACGCGTATTCCGATACTGCGTACCATAAAGATGCCTGTTTACGAGCAGTCTACTGATGGCGCGAAATTGCCTGGTGGCACGGAAAAAGATAGTACCACGAAAAAGGCAGGAAGGGGGGCGCGATGAGAAAAGGAAGCGCTCTTTTGATGGCATTGTGGACGATAATGGTGCTTTCTGTTATTGTAGTTTCGTTTTCGTTTGAAGCGCATCTTCAAGGTGGAATTAATGTATATGTCCAAAATAAAAATCGCGTAAAAAGGCTTGTTGAATCTGGAAGGATACTTGGCGAGGTTATTATTCTTGGTTATAAAGACGCTAAACAATGGACAGAAGACGAAGATGAGAAAGAGCTTCTTGAAGACGATAGGTGGTATAAGGAGAAGCAAGAGCTTAAATATAAATCAAAGTGTTTCGTAGGGCCTATTCTTCTTGATGAAGAAGATTCAAGTTCGGGAACTGTTGAGGTGGAGATTTCTGTTTCCGAGAAGTCTACGGGCGGAGGAATTAATATTAACAAGCTCTTCTCCGAGGATTCCAACTGGATGGTCCGCTGGCAAATAATCTTAGATCGCCTTGGAATCTCACGCGAAGAGGATTTCCGCACCAAAGAAGGCAAGACCATCAATCTCCAAAAGTACATCATGGGTTGCTGGAACGATTATCGCGATGAGGACGATAATTGTACCCAGATTGACGGCGTGGATAGTGGCGCTGAGTCAAAAGAGTATGAGGAGTGGTATGAAGAAAACGAAGATGCCGTTGCCGAGCAAGATCGTTTCGGGCCTGCCAATGCGGAAATAACCGATTTGAAGGAGCTGTCGCGAGTTCTTTGTTTCCGTGAATATCCTGCTCTTCTTACGGGTGGCGTCATCAATCCGTATGAAGACGAAAAGAATCAAATAAATGTGAAGGGGCTTCTTTCGATGAATATTTTCTCCGTTTCAGGAGATGGAAAGATAAATGTTAACGACTGCACTGTCGATCAGCTTCTCACGGTGCCTGGCATATATATTGAAGATGAAGTCGACGAAGATGATAAGTCCGAGAGTATTGAGACGGCAGAGGCGATTGTAAAGTGCCGCTCGATTATGCCGCAAGAGTACGATGTTCCTGAAGATGGGCGCACTGAGTGGGCGTACGGCGAGTTTACGTCTGATTGGTGGTCGGATATGCAGCAGCGTATTTCAGATGAGTTTGATGTTGAGATTGATCAATCAGCCCAGCAGTATTTGAAAGCCTCTCCTGATGATTCTACGGTTTTCTCGATGAAGATAACAGGTCGCATCATGGATATGGCTTATTCTGCCGAGTGCGAGTGTTACATCAAGGATTCGAAGATTAGGTATGTAAGCTGGAAGGAATAACTTCCTTGCCTTTACCATTCGATTGGCTTTATGCCGTGCTCTAGCATATAGGCATTGGCGCGGGAAAAAGGTTTTGAACCGAAAAATCCTCTGTAAGTCGAAAGAGGAGACGGGTGAGCTGATTCGATTACGAGGTGGCGTGTTCTGTCGATGAATGCGCCTTTTTTCTGCGCGTATGAACCCCAGAGAATGAAAACGAGATTTTCTCTCTCAGTCGCTAAGAGGTTAATTACAGCATCGGTAAATTTTTCCCAACCTTTCCCCTTGTGGGATGCGGCTTGATGTTCAGCGACGGTAAGTGTTGCGTTTAAGAGCAGTACTCCTTGATCTGCCCACGAAAGAAGGTCTGGTGTTTTCCCCAGTTCGGTTGCGATGTTTCTGAGCGAAGGGGGCGTGGGAATGTCTGGCGGAACATAGAAGCTTAGCCCTTGGGCTTGGCCTTTTTCGTGGTAAGGGTCTTGTCCAATTATGACGACTTTTACATTATCGAATGCTGTACGATTAAAGGCTTCAAAAATCTTTTCGGCTGGAGGATAGACAACGCCGCTCTCGTATGCGTTCGCGACAAATGCGCTAAGCTCTTTAAAATAAGGCTTTTTAAACTCTTCTTGAAGGCGAGTTTTCCACGCTATATCGATGTTAAGTTCCATAACTTGCGAAATTATATCATATTTCTTTTTCTTTGGGCGGTTGGCAATAATACTTCATTTTGATATAATCCAAGAAGCATTTACTTATAAGATGTGCATACGGTAATACGCCTTATGCTTAGGGGTCTTAGGTTTGTTGTTAGGTAATATGGTAGATATTAAGCGTAGAGAGTTTATTATTGGTTCTGCTGCGATGGCGGCGGGGTGCAGGATGCCTTTTTTGCGCTCCGCCGACACCTATACTGTTTCAGTGTTGGGAGATACGCATTACGATGCTGAGCCTAAAAGCGTCTATCATTCGCATTACGACAATTCAAATAAATGGGCAAAAGTTCAGAACGCTGAGTTTGAGCGCAATGGTGAAATGTGGCGCGAGCGTTGTCCGCGGCTTCTTGCCGCGAGCGCGCGCCTTGCGTGCGAAAACAAGACGGATTTTATTCTTCAGCTTGGCGATATCATTCAGGGCGATTGCGATCATGCACCAACGCATAAGAAGATGCTTTCTGATTGCATCAATCTTTTGCGTAAGCCATATCCTGAAAAGTTGCCGTTTTTAACGGTTGCTGGCAATCATGATTTTCGCGGAAAAGATGCAGAGGAGGCGTATTTCCAATTTGCAGAGCCTTTTATGGCGGCGGAAATTACAAAGCTGACGGGTAATGCTTCTTTGGGGCGCGTCAAATATCCGTTTTTCTCATTCATGAAAGGCGAGGATCTTTGGGTGTTTTGCCATTTCCATGAAGAGGATTTGAATCCGCTTTGCGACATTATTGATTCGCACAAAAATGCGCGGCATATTTTTATTGTTTCGCATGGCCCGTTTACGACTTGCGCAAGAACTAGGGCGTATCGTTGGCGGCTTGGAGGATCGCAGAATTCATATTCTTCGCGCAAGCGCCTGTATGAAATGCTCTTGCGTCGCCATGCGATTGTCTTGTCGGGTCATACGCATACTACGACATTTTATCGCCATGAAAATTCGTTAGGCTCGTTTTGCGAATTTACGGCAAACTCAGTATGGTCTAGTGAAAATCTAGCAACAGCGGAGCCGCTTCATTTTGGGAAAGATGCTTATTGTGCCATTCCTAATTTGTTGGAGGGAGCGCAGCAAGCGGATTTGGAGAGTGAGATAAATTTCTTTAAGGGGAGTGTAGCTGAATATTTCATCAATCGTGGCGCAGGTCATTATAGGCTTCATGTGTCGTCTGATTGTGTGAATATGTCGTTCTATCCTGGAGATTCTATTTCTTCGCCGCGCGTTTTCACCTTGCGTAATGTAATGTGAAATTTTTATAATGAATAATTAATAATGATTAATGAATAATGGTGGAGGGGTAACCATTCCGATCTACCACTACAACTTGGAACTACAACTATCCCACCTTCGACTTCGACTCACGACTTCGACTTCTCCCACCTTCTATCGGTTGAGTGCGGAAGGGGCTATTTGGTATAATTTGTTCTATATAGGAATTTATACAATTTTTAGTTAAAGAGCATAACGCAAATAATGAGTAAGAAAGTCAATTACATAGTATTTGGGGTGGCAATGGTCGCCTTGGGTTGGTTCGGAAGACAGCTTGTACCGACGAGTTCAAAGTCTTATTCTGCAAAAGGCGAAAATGCAGTATCAGTGGTTGTAACTACAGCTAAAATGGTGGAGTTTAATCCTCCTACGGAATATGTTGGCCATATCGAGCCTGAGGAGGCCACAGACATTCTTCCGCAGATTGATGGCTATATCAAGAAGGTTTCCTTTGCCGAAGGCGCGAAAGTCTCCGCTGGCGATCTCCTTTTCGAGATCGATCGCGAGCAGTACGATGCTTCGCGTAATTTGCGTTATTCCGAAGTCAGGAGCGCCGAAGCGAAGGTCGAGGTTGCCAAGTCTGATTTGGAGCGCGCCGAGCGCTATTACCGTCGTCTTACAGCCGCAGACAATCGCGGCATTACAGCGACTGAGATGGATAACGCGGAAATGGCACTTTCAGCCGCTAAGGCTACGCTCAATTCAGCCGTTGCCGCCGTTGAGCAAGCAAAGGCCTCCGCTGCCATCGCTGAGTTTAATTTAAAGCACACAAAAGTCTTTTCGCCAATTTCCGGAAGAATCGGCAAGGCTCTTCATCATGTCGGCGACTATGTCTCGCCCTCAAAATCAGCTTTGGCGCATGTCGTAAAACTCGATCCAATTCGTGTTGTCTTTCCAATTACCGATCGCGACTATGATGCCTGGCAGTCTGCTGCAGAGCGCCGCGGCACACAGCTAAATGCTTCGCGTCGCTTCCGCATTCGTTTGCCAAACGGCGAGGAATATGCAGAGCGTGGAACTATTGAGTTTGGTGATAACGAGATGAGCCGCGAGACGGGAACGCTTGTGATGTATGTTTCCTTTCCGAATCCTTCCGGGAGGCTTGTTCCAAATGCGTTCGTGAGAGTGCTCTCTGACGAGGCAAATCCGCCGCGCGTTTTGGCCGTGCCGTCAGGCGCTGTTGTGTTGAGCGACGATGGTGCGCGCGTATGGACGGTTGATGGCGAGAATAAGGCTCGTTCTGTCTCTGTTGAGATCGGAAAGACATGGAATGGTGTGACGCTCGTTAAATCTGGCCTTTCCGAAGGCGACAAGATCG
>JAGBWQ010000053.1 GCA_017629735.1 Kiritimatiellia bacterium | reverse complement strand
TAAAGTTGCAAAAAGTTAAAGGGGGGGGGGTAATTTATTGTAAATATCTCAAGATTCGGGTTTGACAGCAACCCCTCGTTTATGATATCTTACAAGCAACTAAAAAAGAAAGGTTGCTGTCCGCTCTATTGGATAGCAGTGATTAAAATATGATATAATCTTCATCAAAGTGTTTACATAAAAAGAACTTTAACTATGAAAATAGCCCTTATACTCACTTGCGCTTTGCTCACTCTTACAGGATGCAGCAACCTAAACACGCTCTCATCACCAATCAGAGTTGGATCATACAATGTGCGCCTCTCGACAGGCGACATAAACACACCAAACGCTTGGGCCACGCGCAAAAACGACTTAATAAGCTTTATCAAAAAGCTCGATCTTGATGTTATGGGGCTTCAAGAAGTTCGCCCCGAGCAGGCAAGATACTTAGACGAGAACCTCGCTGGCTACGCAAAGATTGGCGAACATAGAGGCAAAGATCGCATAAGCGACGAGGCTTCGCCCGTATATTTCCGCACAAACCGCTTTGAATGCATCAAAGGCGGAACTTTCTGGCTTTCTAAAACGCCTGATGTGCCAGGCTCGCGTGGCTGGGGCGCGTCGTACCCAAGAATTTGCAGCTGGGCACTCCTTAAAGATAGAATCACAAACAAGTCCTTCTGCTTTGCCAATGTCCACACAGATCACAAATCAGCTCTTGCAAGAAAAGAAGGCATGCTTCTCGTTATCAAGCGTATGAAAGAATTTGCCCCTTGCGGAACTCCCATCATCTTCACTGGCGATCACAACTGCCGCGAGAACAGCGAGCCTGCAATGGCTGTATCTGAAACTCTTTCTAACGCCCTCTACATTTCTAAAACGCCTCCCAAAGGCCCATGGCGCACATTCAACGCGTGGAATGCTGACATAAACGAAATCTCAACGACCATTGCTCTTAAGCATTCGGTAGAAGAGAGAAACTCAAAGAAGATTTCCGATAAAGGAATCTTCTTCGGCCACCGCATCGACTATATTTATGTGTCCAAAGGAATACAGGTCAACAATTACGAAACACATGACGAATTTAGGCCTGGCAAAAATCTTTACCACTCAGATCACCACCCGGTGACGGCAGAGCTCGAATTCTAAATCCGAAAATATCTTGGTACAAAAAAGAGGCTCCGCTTTCATGCGGAGCCTTCTTTTTTGTTAGGGTTTTGCACCCTTCTTATTACATCATTCCGCCCATGTCGGGAGCGCCGCCGTGGCCGCCGCAACCGCAAGCTTCCTTCTTTTCAGGAAGATCGGTGATCATGCAGTCAGTCGTGAGCAAGAGACCCGCGATGGAAGCGGCGTTCTGAAGCGCGCTGCGAGTAACCTTCGCAGGATCGACGACGCCAGCCTTCATGAGGTCGCAGTACTCGCCCGTACGGACATTGTATCCGTTGGTGCCAGTGGCCTTCTTGACATTCGCGATGACGAGAGCAGCCTCGAGACCTGCGTTGTCGACGAGCTTCCTGAGAGGAGCTTCGATTGCACGCGTGATGATGCTTGCACCGATCGCCTCATCGCCTTCGAGCTTGAGCGACTCGATCGACTTCTGGGCGCGCAGATATGCGACACCACCGCCAGGAACGATGCCCTCTTCGACAGCTGCGCGCGTTGCGTGGAGAGCATCGTCGACGCGATCCTTCTTCTCCTTCATCGCAGCTTCCGTAGCCGCACCGACCTTGATGAGAGCGACGCCACCTGCGAGCTTAGCGAGACGCTCCTGGAGCTTCTCGCGATCGTAGTCGGAGGAAGTCTCTTCGATCTGACGCTTGATCTGATCGACGCGCGACTTGATGTCGGCAGACTTGCCAAGACCCTCGACGATCGTCGTATTGTCCTTGTCGACAACGACCTTCTTAGCGCGGCCGAGCATCTCAACGCCAACATTCTCGAGCTTGACACCGATGTCCTCGCTGATGAGCTTGCCACCCGTGAGGATTGCGATATCCTCGAGGATTGCTTTGCGGCGATCGCCGAAACCAGGAGCCTTGACAGCGCAAACCTGGAAGGTGCCGCGGAGCTTGTTGACGACGAGCGTTGCGAGAGCTTCGCCTTCGACATCTTCAGCGATGATCATGAGAGGACGGCCGGACTTAGCAACCGTCTGGAGGAGAGGAAGCATATCCTGGAGGTTGGAAATCTTCTTCTCGAAGAGGAGAATGAAGGGATTCTCAAGCTCGCACTCCATCGACTCAGGATTCGTGACGAAATAAGGCGAGAGGTAGCCCTTATCGAACTGCATACCCTCGACGACATC
>JAGBWQ010000052.1 GCA_017629735.1 Kiritimatiellia bacterium | reverse complement strand
GGAGAATGTCATTCTCGGCCACCTCATTCCTGGTGGTACAGGCTTCCCGCTTCACCGCTACATCAAGCTCGTTCCGCTCGCCGAAACGATTTCGGACGAAGAGATGGACGCGCTTCACGAGGAGCAGCGTAAGAGGAACGAAGAAATCTATGGTCTTTCCAAGATTTCTGGCGAGGAGGAGGACGATGAGTCCGATCTCGTAGATCCCGTGATCATGCAGGACAATGGCGATACATCTGCCGATGGTGCCGACTTCTTGACCGCCGATGAAGTGGTCGATGGTGGCGACGATCTGCTTGGCTAATCTAAAAGGAATAAGACAATGGATATAGTCGTATTGCTCGGTGCTCCGGGTTCGGGTAAGGGAACGATCGCGGCCAGATTGGCCGCGGCCGACCCCAAGCTTAAGCATGTTTCGTCCGGCGATCTTCTCAGAGGAGCCGTCGCGGCAGGAACGGAAGCTGGTCTTCAGGCTAAGGAGTATATGGAGAAGGGCAATCTCGTGCCTGACTCGCTCATTGCCACGATGATCAAGGATGTTATCGCTTCTGCAGAGGGCGATGTTACGATGTTGCTCGATGGTTTTCCGAGAAATGTGGCGCAGGCCGAAGTTCTCGAGAAGACTGGCGCGCCCGTCCGCTCTGTGGTTCTCGTTGATGTGCCCGATGAAGTCATTGCTGACAGAATCGCGGGTCGCCGCACTTGCCCCAAGTGCAAGGCTGGCTACCATGTAAAGGCGCTTCCTCCGAAGGTCGAGGGAATTTGCGATGCTTGCGGTGCAGAGCTTGTCATTCGTAAGGACGACAATCCTCAGACCGTCAAGGATAGGCTCGTTGTCTATCACAAGGAGACTGAGCCGCTCGTAGAGTTCTACGATGCCAAGGGTCTTCTCCGTCGCATTGATGGCGATCAGGGGCCCGATAAGAACGCTGCAGCTTTCAAGGCTGCAATGTAATAAACTACAAGGCGATGAAGGTCGACATAAAGTCTAAGGCCGAAATCGACCGGATGCGCGAGGCGTGCAAGATGTCTGCGGAAATCCGCGACATCTGCGCCTCTTATGTGGCACCAGGCGTAACTACTGGCGAGATCAATGATCTCGTCATTGATTACTGCAAGAAGAACTCTGTTCGCGCTAGTTTCTTTAATTACAGTGGTTTCCCTGGGCATCTTTGCGTTTCGATCAATGAAGAGGTAATCCATGGCATTCCGCGCCGCGATAGGGTGATAATGCCAGGCGATCTTGTCAAGACCGATGTCGGTATTTTCAAGAATGGCTTCAATGGAGATACTTCTCGTACTGTTGCGCTTGGAGTTACAGATCCCCAGGTTCTTAAGCTTGTAGAGACGACAAAGCGTTGCCTTGCTGCAGGAATTGCCGCGTGCGGCCCAGGGGTTCATCTTGGTGATGTTGGACATGCTATTGAAACGGTTGCGCTTGAGGCAGGTTTTGGTGTCGTACGCGACTGGATTGGGCATGGTGTTGGACGCACAGTTCATGAAGATCCTCAAGTTCCAAACTACGGAAAGCCAGGCACCAAGCTTGTCTTGAAGCCAGGTATGACGCTTGCTATTGAGCCGATGATTTCAATGACAAAGCAGGGCGAGCGCACGGAAATCCTTGAAGATGGTTGGACTGTCGTAACTCGTGATAGGTCATTTTCAGCACATTTTGAGCACACTGTCGCCATAACAGACGACGGGTGCGAGATTCTCACTTTGCCGGCGGATTATCCCTGAAATCTTTAAGCCCGAAGGCGCCTTGGTCGAATGGCGACTGATTGCTTGGGGGTGGATGGTCCGTCGGCTTTTATGATATTTGCGTTTGTGGTATAATACGCGCCCGGAGGGCAAAAACTATGATGACGATTTACAAGTGGGAAAATGGAGGACTTCGTGAGTCAACGGAGTTCTCGTCCTCTTGTTGGATCAATCTGGTGGAGCCTTCAACAACGGAGCTTGAAGCAGTTCTTACGCATACCGAAGTTCCTCGCGACTTCTTGACCGACCCTCTCGACGCGGGAGAAAGGCCTCGTTTTGATTGGGACGATGATGCGTCAATTCTCATCGTTCATGTGCCTACGGTCGATTATTCCGATGAAGGCGAGGATACAGTTGTCCCTTACAGGACTGTGCCGTTAGGCATTATTTTAAGCAAGCAGAATGTTATCACAGTCTGCAGCGCGCGCACTCCTGTGACGACGGCGTTTCTCGATCAAATCCGCCGCGTGTGTCCGCCTTCGGATATGTACCGCTTTGCCTTCCGTCTTCTTTGGCATGCGGGCGTGCTCTTCTTGCGCTATATCAACGATATTCACCAGCGCACAGCAGTCTTGGAGGAAAGACTGCATAAGTCGATTTCCAATGAGGCGATTTTGAAGTTGTTCCAGATAGAGAAGACTCTTGTCTATTTCACAACTTCGCTCAAGGCCGATACTATCGCGCTTGCCCGTGCGAATACCGCGCGTCAGCTTTCGCTTTCTGAAGATGATCGCGACTTCCTTGAAGATGCGATGGTCGAATATCAGCAGGCGCTCGAAACTGCTACGATTCACGCAAACATTCTTAACGGCACTCTCGATACATTCGCCTCGCTCATCAACAACAATCTCAATAATGTGATGAAGTATTTGACGGCGGCTACCATTATGCTTGCCGCGCCTACGCTTATCGCATCTATTTACGGAATGAACATCGCGCTGCCGTTTAACAACAACGCGCATGCCTTTTCTATTGTGATGGGAATATCGGGCTTGCTGACGGCCGCTATCGGCACGGTGTTTATCGTACTTTCAAAAGCCCGGAAGTTCTAATGTCCGCATCAGCAAAAGGCTTTGTGATGATGAGCGGCGGACTCGACAGCCAGCTCGCAGTTCGTGTTCTTCAGCGTGCAGGAGCCTATGTCGAGACAATCTGTTTCGAAAGCCCATTCTTTTCTGCCGATACTGCTGTAAAAACAGCAGCGGCACTTGGTGTAAAGCTCCATGTAATTGATTTTACAGAAGATATTCTTTCTTTGATCAAAGATCCGCCGCATGGATTTGGTGGAGCGATGAATCCGTGCATCGATTGCCATGCTACGATGATTCGCCGCGCAGGCGAATTGATGGAGAAAAGTGGGTTCGATTTTGTCGCAACTGGCGAGGTGAAGGGGCAGCGCCCAATGAGCCAGAATTCGCAGGCTCTTCTTACGGTTGAAAAGACGTCAGGTCTTAAAGGGCGTCTTATTCGTCCGCTTAGCGCGCTTTTCCTTGAGCCTACAATTCCAGAGGTAGAGGGAAAGATTGATCGCTCGCTTCTTCTCGATATTTCTGGCCGTTGTCGCGATCGTCAAATTGCTCTTGCGAAAGAGTTTGGGATCGTAGATTATCCTAGCCCAGCAGGTGGTTGCAAGCTTACGGAAGAGTCTTATTCGCGCCGTCTTGAAGATTTGATGTCTCACGAAGGCTTTGACGATCATTTGCTTCTTAAGCTTCTTTCTGTCGGCAGGCGTTTTCGTCTTGAAAGCGGCACATCTGTTATTCTTGGCAGAAATGGAGAAGAGAACGAGCTTCTTTCTTCTCGTGCGAAGGATATGCCCTTGTCTCAGCTTTTTGTGCCTTCGCATGAGGTGTCAGGGCCCACGGCTCTTGTTCCTCGTTTAGTGGCATCGGGTGATGATAAGATTGTTCAGGATCTTGTTGATGCGTATGTAAAGGGAACGACCGAGAAAGATCGTGAGCGTTTCCGTCCTTTGCAGATACTCTAATATGAGTGCCGATGCGGAGATTAAAGCTGGTTTTTTCGACAGTGGAGTCGGAGGGCTGAGCATTCTTCGCGCTGTTAAAGCTCTCTGCCCCGACAATCCAGTAGAATATTTGGCCGACACTGCAAATGCGCCGTATGGGAATCGTCCGCCGGAAGGGGTTGTGCGTCTTTCAGAGGCAAATGCGCGCGAACTTATTTCCAGAGGATGTGAAGTTATTGTTGTAGCTTGTAATACTGCTACGGCCGCGGCGATTGATCATTTGAGAAAGTGGCGGCCTGATGTGCCTTTCGTTGGCGTCGAGCCCGCTGTAAAACCTGCCGCGCTTCGCTCCAAAACGGGAGTGGTAGGAGTTCTCGCTACGGCAGGAACGCTCCATGGCAGGCTTTTTAACGAGACTAAAGCGCGCTTTGCGAAAGATGTTACTGTCGTTGCCGCGGTGGCAGATGAGTTCGTAGAAGAGGCCGAAAAACTCGCAGGTGCTTCGCCTGATGAAGCTTTGCCTTCTGAGAGAGAGCGTATTCATTCTGTCGTTAAGGCAAAGATTGAGCCGCTTTTGAATGCTGGAGCAGATGTGATTGTCTTAGGGTGCACACATTTTCCGCTTTTGATGCCTGTAATCGCCGAGGTTTGCGGCGAAAGGGCGGAGGTGATAGATCCCTCTGAAGCTGTTGCCAGAAGAGTTAAAAATGTAATTGAAGATGTAAAACGGAGGAAAAGAAAATGAACCGCGTAAAAAGATTGTTAACCATTCAAGATGTTAGCTGCGTTGGGCAGTGCTCGACGACAGTTGCGCTTCCTCTTGTGAGTGCGTGCGGAGTTGAGTGTGCGGTTCTTCCTCCTGCGATTCTTTCAAATCATACGGCGACTGGTTTTTCAGGCTGGACGCTTCTTGATATCGCCGCGGAAATGCCGAAGATTGAAGAGCGCTGGGCAAAGGAGAATATCAAATTTGACGCGTTCTACACAGGGTATGTGTGCGAAAGCCACATTGATCCTATTCTTTCGATAATGCGTTCTGCCGCGGCGCCATCTGCAGTGAGAATCGTCGATCCTGCCATGGCAGATAATGGTAAATTGTATACTGGTTTTGCGCCTGATTTCCCTGAGAAAATGGCAAAACTTTGCAAGGGAGCAAATTATCTTCTTCCTAATCTTACTGAAGCGTCGCTTCTTGTTGGCGAGAAGGAAGTTTCAAGTGAATTTCTTGCTCGTCAGACACAGAAGGGGGTTGAGGAGATCATTTCGCGTCTTCATGAGTTGGAAGTCTCCACGGTTGTTCTTACGGGCGTAAGTCTTGATGGAGAGAGTGTTGGCACGGCGGTAAGCGACGGCAAGGAAATTGTCTACGATTTTAACCCGCGCAATCCTCGTTCGTCTCATGGCACTGGCGATGTTTTTGCGAGTGTTTTCTCGGGTGCTATTCTTCGCGGCGCATCAGCTGCCGAAGCGGCGGCGCTTGCAGCAGATTTTGTTTGCGAATGTATTAATTTGACATCTCCAGATCATTGGTATGGCGTTTCGTTTGAACGCGCAATTCCTTACCTTGTTGAGAGAATTTCAAAAGAAATAAGATAAGGGGAAGGCGATGAAAACTTATCAGACTGTTGGCACATGCTCGAAGGCCATCAACTATGAGGTAGTTGATGGGATTGTCACAAAGTGCGAGATTGTCGGTGGTTGCGCTGGCAATACGCAAGGAATTGCCAAACTAGTCATTGGACGCAAGGTTGAAGATGTCATAGCGACTCTCAAAGGTATCCGCTGCCGCGGCGAAACTTCCTGTCCAGATCAGTTAGCCCGCGCCCTCGAAAATGAGGTACAGATGATAGTAATGTGAATTTTTTGATATAATACCGATTATGAAAATTGATAATAAAACACCTAGTAACTTCCGCTGGATCATTTGCTCGTTGCTCTTCTTCGCAACAACAGTAAATTATCTCGATCGTCAGGTTCTTTCCCTTACTTATAAGGACTTCATAGCTCCAGTTTTTGGCTGGACAGATAACGATTACGGTACAATTACCGGCATATTTTCAATAGTATATGCCATCGGTAATCTCTTTGCAGGAAAGTTTATCGATTATCTCGGTACGCGCAAGGGCTACCTTTGGGCTATTTTTATTTGGTCGCTCGGTGCGTGTCTTCACGCAGCATGTGGCGTAGGCTCGTCTCTTCTCAATGCCATCGGATTTGTTTCCATGATGGGAATGACCACTTCCGTATGGCTCTTCCTCGCGTGCCGCTCGGTACTCGCAATCGGTGAGGCGGGCAACTTCCCCGCAGCCATCAAGGTGACGGCCGAATACTTCCCGAAGAAGGATCGTGCGTTTGCGACATCAATTTTCAATGCTGGCTCTTCCGTTGGCGCGCTCGCAGCACCTCTTACCATTCCGCTTATCGCAAAGTTCTGGGGATGGGAGATGTCGTTCATTATCGTCGGTGCCGCTGGCTTCGTGTGGATGGGCTTCTGGATGTGGCTCTACAAAAAGCCTTCTGTAAATCCGCTCGTAAACGCGGCAGAGCTTGAGTATATCAATTCCGATACCGACGCGGCAGCGGAAGAGGCGAATGTTGCTAAGACTGACGATGGTCCTAAAATTTCCTACCTTAAGGCATTCGCTTTGCGTCAGACATGGGCGCTCGTTCTCGGTCGCTTTTTGACTGATGGTGTTTGGTGGTTCTTCCTTTTCTGGACGCCAGTTTACCTTTCCGACCAGTTCGGCTACAAGACTTCCGATGGCATGGGAATGGCTCTTATTTTCACGCTTTATGCGATTGTTACGTTCGTTTCGATTTATCTTTGCAAGATTCCCACGTACATGGTCGATAAGCGTGGCATGAATCCTTATGAAGGGCGCATGGTTGCCATGTTCCTTTTTGCCTGCTTGCCGCTTTTCGCGCTCGGCGCTCAGCCGCTTGGCTCGTTCTCAGCGTGGTATCCTGCAATTCTTATCGGTATTGCTTGCGCAGGCCATCAGGCGTGGAGTGCCAATATCTATTCCGTCGTAGGCGATATGTTCCCCAAGTCCACAATCGGCACGCTTACGGGCATTGCACAGTTTGCGGCAGGTTGTGGCAGCTTCCTTGTTAACAAGGGTGCAGGTAAGCTTTTCTCCTATGCGGCTGGCACGACGATCGTCGACGGCAAGGAAGTCGAGATGACTAAGGAGCTTCTCGAAAAGGGTGCGCAGTATGTGCAGCCTGCAATGCAGATCTTCGGTTATACGGGCAAGCCTGCTGGATATTGCATTGTGTTCGGCTATTGCGCAGTAGCGTACATCATTGGCTGGGCGTGCATGAAGACTCTCGTTCCCAAATTCCGTAAAGTGGAGCTTTAATAAATGAAACTCAATCTTGAATCGATTTTAAACGATAAGGAAGCTTGGGGAAAAGCCAATGTAAAACTTCCGTCGTTCGATATTGCCGCGGTGCGCAAGCGCACGGCCGAAACTCCTGAATGGGTTCATTTTGGCGCCGGCAATATCTTTCGCGGCTTTATTGGCTCGCTCAATCAGGCTCTTCTCGAGAAGGGTAAGGCTTCAACAGGCATCATTGCTTGCGACACATTCGACTACGAAGTGATTGAAAAGATTTATGATGCGCACGATTCTCTTACGCTCAATGTTCTTTTAAATCCCGACGGCACAACTTCTCGTGAAGTTCTCGCAGGTGTTGCAGAGGGCGTAAAGGCAGATTTCACAGATCCAACTTCTGCAGAAAAGATGCGCGCGATATTTGCCGCATCGTCGCTTAAGCTCGTGTCGTTTACGATTACGGAGAAGGGCTATCGCCTCCGATCTCCCGATGGGGCGTATCTTCCTGTTGTCGCCTCCGACATGAAATCTGGGCCTGCTCAGCCGCGCCATGTAATGTCGATTGTTGCGTCGCTTCTTTTCGAGCGTTTTAATGCAGGAGGCTTCCCTCTCGCAGTCGTTTCGATGGACAACTGCGCGCACAATGGCGACAAGCTTCGCGAGAGTGTGCTTGAGATTGTTCGCGCTTGGGTTGGAGCAGGTTTTGTGTCGAACGAATTTCTCTCTTATGTCGAAGATGTAAGGAAGGTTTCATTCCCGTGGACGATGATCGATAAGATTACGCCACGCCCTCACCCTAAAGTGCGCGAGTCGCTTGAGCTTGATGGAATTGAGGGAATGGAGCCTGTTGTTACGGCGCGAAAGACTTTTATCGCGGCATTTGTCAACGCAGAAAAGCCTCAGTATCTTGTCATTGAAGATTCGTTCCCGAATGGCAGACCGCCGCTTGAAGAAGCAGGCGTTGTTTTTTGCGACCGCGAAAGTGTCGACAAGTGCGAGAAGATGAAGGTTACTACTTGCCTTAATCCTCTTCATACAGCAATGTCGATGTATGGCTGTCTCCTTGGTTATACTCTTATTTGCGAGGAGATGAAAGACGCCGATATAGTCCGTCTCGTTAAGAGGCTCGGATATGTAGAAGGATTGCCTGTTGTAGTCGATCCTGGGATTATTTCTCCTAAGGCGTTTATCGATGAGGTTGTCGAAGAGCGTCTTCCCAATCCTTTCATGCCCGACGATCCTCGCCGTATCGCAACCGATACTT
>JAGBWQ010000051.1 GCA_017629735.1 Kiritimatiellia bacterium | reverse complement strand
GGCAAGTGGATGTTTCTTGCCAATGGCTTTACATGCTTCGTTTACGAGCGCCAGAGGGATGGGAATTATCTCGAAGTTTATCGCGGTGTGCTATGTGAATCGCCTAAAAGTCAGGGCGATGGCGGTAAATGGCGCGATATGAAAAAAGATGCCGCTGGGAGGTGGCGCTGAGTACGCTTTACTTAATGAAATGTTTTGTGCTATAATTCAAAAAACAAATAGAAAAATGCCATGAATACAGTATTGATTGGAGCCCAGTGGGGCGATGAAGGAAAAGGCAAGGTTATTGATTTCCTTACCGAGGAAGCGGATGTTGTAGTTCGTTTCCAGGGAGGCTCGAACGCTGGCCACACTGTGGTAGTGGGCGACAAGAAATATGTTCTGCACCTAGTTCCGAGTGGTATCTTGCACGATGGCAAGCATTGCGTAATCGGCAATGGCGTTGTCATGGATCCGTTTGATCTTGTCAAAGAGCTTGATCAGGTGGAAAGCTGGGGCTTCCAGCTCAAGGGGCGCTTCCATATTTCCGAGCGCGCACACATGGTGATGCAGTGGCATCGTGCTCTTGACGCCGCCGAAGAGGCTGCGCGCGCAGAAGGGCGCAAGATTGGCACCACGGGCCGCGGAATCGGGCCTGCGTATGCAGCAAAGGTTGGCCGCTACGGTATGCGCGTCGGTGATATTCTTAAGCCCAATTTCGCAGAAATCGTTAAGATGCATACTGAAGATGCGAACGCCAAGCTTCGCGCATTGGGTGCACACGAGCTTGATGTCGACGAGATGGTGCGTCTTTACATGCCTATGGCTAAGGCGCTTCTTCCTTATGTCACAGACACGGTTCAGTTTATGCACGAGAGCCTCGATAAGGGCATGTCTGTTCTCTTCGAGGGTGCGCAGGCAACGATGCTCGATATCGATTTCGGCACTTATCCCTTTGTCACATCGTCCAATCCTACGGCAGGCGGAGCTTGCACAGGAAGCGGCGTAGGCCCCCGTGCGATTGATCGTGTTATCGGCGTTCTTAAGCTTTATACGACGCGCGTTGGCGAAGGTCCTTTCCCCACGGAGCTTTTCGACGCAGATGGCGAGACGCTTCGCAGCAGGGGTGGCGAATTTGGCGCTACCACAGGCCGTCCGCGCCGTTGCGGCTGGTTCGATGCGGTGATCGCTCGCTATGCGCAGCGCGTGAACGGTATCGATTTCTGGGCAATGACAAAGCTCGATGTTCTCGATACGTTCGAGACGGTCAAGATTTGCACGGGCTACCGCCGCGACGACGGTTTTGTCTATCAGACTTTCCCTGCAGATCTCGATGTCCTCGCTCGTTGCGAGCCTGTCTACGAGGAACTTCCTGGCTGGCAGTGCGAAACATCGAAGATCACCAATTACAACGATCTTCCGGAAAACGCGAAGCGCTATATCGATCGCATTCTCGAGCTGGTAGGTGGCCGTCTTGGAGTTCTCTCCGTCGGTCCTGCCAGAGAGACAACCCTGCGCATCGGTATCTGACGCAATAAAGGGGAAGTATGAATCCGACGCTTAAAAGAACATTAACGGGCATTGCTGTTGGTTTGGCAGTTGTCTCTGCAATACTCTTCGCGCCGCCGCCTGCGATTGCGCCGGCCGTAGGGTTGCTCGTTTTTGCCGCGTCGGTTGAATACTTCCTTCTTCTTAAAAAGAAGCTTAGCATTTCTTCGTTTGCTTTTATTCTTTCGCTTCTTGCCGGTGTTGCA
Source organism: Kiritimatiellia bacterium (assembly GCA_017629735.1). Taxonomy (GTDB): domain Bacteria; phylum Verrucomicrobiota; class Kiritimatiellia; order RFP12; family UBA1067; genus UBA1067. The sequence continues at coordinate 9,063 of JAGBWQ010000051.1, read as the reverse complement.
ATTATCGCTTGCTCATTGAGCGCATTGCCTATCATCGCGGGTAAGTACGGCGAAGAAATGCGAGGCTGCTTCAATCTTGGCAACTTGATGCTTCTTTATGTAATTGCAGTTATCAAGTTTTCTGATGTTGGAGGGTTTGCGTTTGGTGTTGCTTCCGCCAAGCTTATGAAGGGTGGCAATCACAAGCTCTGTCCGACAATATCGCCAAACAAAAGTATTGAAGGGCTTATTGGTTCGATTCTCTTTTCGAGCTTGATGTCGCTTGCTTTTACTGGCATTACTGGTTTTGCTCCGTTGAAGTCGCTTGCGATAGGTGTGGGAGCTGCTCTTATTGGAACGACTGGTGATCTTATTGAGTCCAAATTTAAACGCTGGGTAGGGGTGAAGGATTCTTCTGCGATGAAAATAACGAACGGTATGGGGGGATTTCTCGATATGCTCGACTCCCTGCTTATTGCTCCGGCATCGCTTCTTTTCTTCCTCTGATATGCTTTTGTCGGGTCTCTACAATTGCCGCAGGCAGGTCTTTGTGATCTTTGCCGCGGCTTTTTTGCATGGGTGTGGAACGCTCGATAGTGTCTCGCCTGCGCGTCCAGGGCAGAGTGAATTTATTCGTGTAAAAAGCGGGCAGAGAATTTGTTTTGACCTTCAGGACCCTTCTGAAAAATGCCAATGGGATTTTATGTGCGACGACTCTGATGTGGAAGTGCGGGTCGATCGTAAAGATTCGTTAGGTGATATATCTCCACGGAAGGTTTCTGTTATGATACGCATTCATCGCGGATACGATGGACCTTCTGTTGTAAGGTTTTTCTGTAACAAATGTAACGATCCTGAAACATGTTCTAATAAGGCGTTTACGATTTCGCTCTTTAAAAGAACTGGTGATGTTGCATTTTGGGAATAAGAAAGGAGAAGAATATGAAAAAAGCACTCGTCTTTATTTTTCTTTTGGCAGTTCTTTCACTTGCGGCGGTAGCGGTGATTTTCGAGCGTTTCCCAGAATCCGAAGCCGCTAAGTTTATTGATCCTTGGTGCCGCTCCTATTACATGGAGATCAGGAATCGCGTGATTAAGGCTGATAAGGAAAAAGTAAAGCGTCCGTCGATTGAACGCAAAAACGCTCATGTTGTCTCTTCAGTATCTTCGCCCAAAGTTTTTAAAGAAGTTCCAACCAACAAAATTGAGCGAGTCGAAGTTGAAAGACCACTTTTGAAAGATGCAAAGTGGTACACTAATAGACGCGTTGGAATGAAGGATATAAAAGAAAATACAGTTATTTGCTGTGTATGGAATATCAATGACGCAACGAGTTTTGAGCTTCTTAAAAATGCACAGCGTATAGCAGATGGTTTTAGGGGTAAGAAGCTTGTTGTATTCGCTTCGCATAGAGGTGGCGAAAGCGCGCTCGTAAAGAAGTTTCTTAAGAAAGAGGACATTACGATTCCATGTTGTGAAGGCGCTGGCCATTCTAATGAGCCAAAAGGGGTAAAGAATGGTTCTGTTTTATACATGATTGATAAGTCAGGCAAGCTTAAATATTACGGGCGCAACGATAAGGCGCTTATTGTAAAGCTCGTTGATATTCTCTCGGGTGCAAAATAATCGTTTTTTGATATAATTTTTTCGATGTCAGTTTACGGCACGAGCACTAAGCAGAAGTTAGCGGAATTGGAGGAGGGAAATCTCGTCCGGCTTCTGTTTCGTTATTCATGGCCAGCGCTCGTGGCGATGTCTTTAAATGCTCTCTATTCAGTCGTAGATAGGGCTTTTATTGGGCAGTGGTGCGGAGTCGATGCAATAGCGGGTATTACACTTACAATGCCTGTTATGATGTTCTTTGGCGCGATAGGCGTTTTCGTAGGTGCCGGCCATGCTGCCGTAATGTCGATTAAGCTTGGAGAGGGTGACAGGATCTCGTGCGAAAAATTACTTGGCGAGCTTATTGCTTTTAAGCTCTTGTTCTTCTGCATTATACCACCGTTAATTTTCTTTAATATTGATGCTGTTCTCGATTTCTGCGGTGGCTCGCGTGTAACAGACGCATCTTATGAGGCAGCAAAGACATATTTGAAAACTGTTGTCTTTTCGCACTTGTTCTCGCATTTGGCATTTGGCTTCTCGGCGATGCTTCGCGCAGAAGGCGCGGCGAGAAGGTCGATGACTTGTATGATAATTGGTTTTGGATTGAATCTTATTCTCGATCCTATTTTCATCTTTGGGTTTTCTATGGGTGTAAAGGGTGCTGCATGGGCTACAAATATCTCGATGTTTGTAAGCTGCATGTGGGCGTTGAGCTCTTACTTGCGCGGCAAAACTGTTGTTAAACTTAAGTTCCGTAGAATTGGTTTTTACAAGTCGCTTTTCTTTCGAGCGACAGGCATTGGCCTTTCGCCGTTTTTGCAACAGTTGATGAGTTCGATTATTGCCGTTTCTCTTCAACTTGCATTTACTAAGTGGATGGTCGATCCTGCATCTCGCACAGATCAAATTGCCTCGCTTGGAGTATTCCATAGTGCTCTTATTCTGATTATTATGCCTATGCTCGGTGCACAGCAAGGTATGCAGCCGATATTAGGGTACAATTGGGGCGCGCGCAATTTCAGGCGCGTTCTAGGTGCTCTAAAGCTCGGCCTCGTTGTTACGAGTGTTCTTGCCGTCGGTGCGTTTATTGTTCAGGTCGTTCCGCCGTTTCCGTATTGGATTGCGCGAATGTTTATCTCGAGCGACAATACTAGGCTTATATCGATTGCAGCTCACGCTCTCCAAGTTGCAAACTGCATGATATGGTGCATATCGGTTAATGTAGTTGCTACCACATATTTCCAGTCTATTGGCAAGCCTGCAGTTGCGATTTTCCTTTCGATGCTACGCCAAGGCTTGTGTCTTCTTCCTGTTATTTGGCTTATGCCATATTTTCTTGATGATAAGCCTCTGGCTATTTGGCTTTCGATGCCTATATCAGATGTCTTATGTAATTTCGCAACGATTCCTCCGCTTCTTTTGCAAATCCGCTTTCTTTCGCGTGTAAAATCTCGAGATCAAGAGAAAGAGAAAATATGAAACATACATCAATACTGTTGGCATTGGTTTTTGCATCTTGCACTGCTTTTTCGGCAGATGAGGCGAAATCTCCTCTTGAGACAGCCATCGCCAAGGGCACTAAATTTCTTCTTTCGAAACAGGCTGAAGACGGCCACTTTTCAGACCCTCACATGCCGGCTCTTACAGCTCTGCCTCTTTGGGCGCTTGTAGGCGCGAAGGGAGTTGATGAGGCACCACTTAAAAAAGCCGCATCTTTCGTTCTTTCTACGCAGCGTCCCGATGGAGGATTCTATGTCCCAAAACCTGGCCGCGGCGGATCGGGGCTTGGAAATTACAATACGGCAGTTTGCCTTTCGGCACTTTTCGATTCGGGGTTTGCTCCTAAAGGGGCGATGCTCAAAGCTCGTGAATATATTGCCTCGTCTCAGTTGACTGGCGATGACACACTCGCTGGCGGCTTTGGGTACGATAAAGTTTCGCGCCGCAGATATGCAGATCTTTCAAATACATCGTATGCTATGAGCGCGATGGCAAAGACTGCCTCGCTTGAAGAGTTCCGTACGACTGGAAAGAAGGTCGATATTGATTGGTCGGCAGCTCTTTCGTTTGTGGATAATCTTCTTGAAACAGAAGGCCCTGATGCGGGAGGGGCGGCGTACAACGATCGCACACCACAGGCGGGCAAGAAGAAGGATAAGGGCGGCAAGGTTGCTCTTAGGGCTTATGGTTCGATGACTTACGCGGCAGTTCTCTCAATGTGTTCCGCGAAGCTCGATCGTGGCGATCCGCGTGTCCGTCAGGCGCTTTCGTATATGGAAAAGAATTGGTCCGTCGATGAGAATCCAGGTATGGGCGCGCAAGGACTTTATTATTTCTACGATATTATGGCAAGGGCGCTTTCTGCCTCTGGTGTGGAGAAGGTTGGTGAGCATGATTGGAAGAAGGAGCTTTCAGCGCGCCTAATTTCGCTGCAGAAAGATGATGGAAGCTGGAGCAATTCAAACAATAGGTTTTGGGAGGCAGATCCCGTTCTTTGCACATCGTTTGCCATGATTGCTCTTGGATTGTGCAGATAAGTTTTTAAGTTTCAGTTTGGTGGAATTTCGTACAACTCTCGGTAGGTAGTTTTTGGTATAATATATAGTCAATGTTCGGTTTCTTCAATAAAAAGAATAAAGGTCCTGTTGTTTACAAAAGGGCCGATCATTGCATTTCCCGAAAAGATATCGATTCTGACGCGCTTAAGGTTCTTTATAGGCTCAATTCCCTTGGCTATACCGCCTATCTCGTTGGCGGCGGCGTAAGAGACTTGCTTCTTGGGCGCAAACCCAAAGATTTTGATGTCGGCACAAGTGCAACACCCCCAGAAGTGCGCAAAGCATTTCGTAACTGCTTCCTAATCGGTCGCAGATTCCGCTTGGCGCATATCCGCTTCGGCACTAAGGTTATTGAGACGGCAACATTCCGCCGCTGCTCCCAGTCCGTTGGCGAGATTATCGAACACGCCGCAGAAGGGCCGTTCGAAGATAATACATTCGGCACTCCCGAAACAGACGCATACAGGCGCGACTTTACGGTCAACGGGCTTTTCTACAATATCAAAGATTTCTCCGTCATCGATTGGGTCGGGGGAATGAAGGATATTAAAAAGAAAGTTATCCGCTCGATCGGCGATCCTGATATCCGTTTCCAGGAAGATCCTGTGCGAATGATGCGCGCGATAAAATTCTCCTCGCGCCTCGGCTTTAAAATTGAGCGCGGCACAGAAGCTGCCATCAAGCGTCGCCATTCTTGCATTCGCACCGCCGCAATTCCTCGCGTTTGCGAAGAAGTCTTTAGGCTCTTTACATACGGATCGTCGGCTCAGGCATTCTCAATGCTTTACAAATATGGCCTCCTTGGCGATTTGCTTCCCGATCTTGCGCGCTTTATCGATTCTGACGGAGGGCTTAAGTCTCCTACATTCAAGTATCTTAAGAGCCTCGACGAATACGAGAAGATGATGTCCTCCAAAGGGTTCGAAGTCTCGAATGGTCTGCGCTCTGCCGTGCTCTATACTTCCATGTATAGGAATGAAAAGAAAGAAGGCGCAGGTCGCAAGGTGATGCAGACTCTCAGCAACTCACTAAAAACGCCAAAGTCCGTCTATTTCTCTGGCGTACTTCTTCTTGAATCTGTTAAGCGTCTTTCGCAGTCTCCGGCCAAGGCAAAAAGGAAGTTTGTGCACAATCGCGATTTCCTCGATGCTCTCGACTACAACAGGATTATCCTGCGAGCTGAAGGCCGCGACGAAAGCATACTTAATCAATGGGCTGATCTTTACGAAGAGAAAGGAAACAAAGAATGAACCTCAAAAAACATCCGGAACTCCTCCCCCTCGTTGAATGGTGGGAAAAGGAAGGTTTGAAGACTGTTGCTTGCGTAGCCGTCGCTGCTCTTTGCGTCGGTGGTTGGTACGGCTGGAAAAACTATACCCAGTCGCAGCGCGCTGCAGCTTCTGCCGCAGTAGCCAATGCAAATACTACCGAGGAGCTTGAAGAGGCAGTTGCCAAGTTCTCTGGCGCTTCTTCCGAAGCCGTTCTCAAGATTCGTCTCGCCAAGAGCTATTATGACTCTGGCCGCTACGAAGAGGCTCTCGCAACTTACGACGCTCTTTCTTCTTCTGTTCCTGCACAGTTCGCCGATATCCCGCCCATGGGTAAGGCCGCTTGCCTTGAGGCTCAGAAGAAATTCGCTGACGCACAGGCCGCTTTCGAGGCATTTGCCGAAGCAAATCCGAAAAGCCCGTTCCGTCTGACCGCGCTTCTCGGTGCCGCGCGCTGTGTTGCGCAGAATGGCGATACGGCCAAGTCTCTTGAGCGCATTGATGCTCTTTTGAAGGAGTTCTCCTCCGACGAGATTTCAAAGGCTCGCGTTGAGGCTCTTAAATCGGCCGTTGAGCGCTTTGCTAAAACTGCAAAGTGATTGCGGTTGAAAGACAAACGCCGTTTTTGATATAATAAGCGGAAATACGAAAGGCTAAACGCAGATTATGAATATTCTCATAGGTTTTCTCTATGTGGTCGAGGTTTTGGTGTGTCTCATGCTCGTTCTTGTTGTGCTTCTCCAGAAGCCGAAAGAGGGCGGCCTTGGCGGAGCTATCGGCGGCGGTATGCTTGAAGCTTCTCTCGGCGCAGACGCTGGAAATGTGCTTATCAAAGCTACCTCTATCCTTGGTGCGATCTTCCTCATCAACACGCTCGTCTTGGCCCGCCTTACTTCCACGGTGAACTCAAAGTCGATCATGGCGCGTGAGACTGTGGTTGAGACGGCTCCTGATATGCCGCTTGCAGCACCTCAGTTGCCTGCAGCTCCAACTCCAGCAACTCCCGCAGCTCCCGCTCCTGCAGCACCTGCGCCTGCTAAGTGAAGAAGTTCGTTCTTTTCATCGCGTCTGGCTTCGGTTTGGGGTTGGTCGCGCCTGTCGCGCCCGGAACGGTTGGTTCGCTTCCGGGCGTTCTTCTTGTCTATTTGACAGTTCTTCTTCCCGTCTGCCTTCAAGTTGCTGTAGCGCTTCTTCTTGCAGTTTTGGCTATCCCCGTTTGTGGGGCAGCAGAGCGCGCTCTCGGGATAAAGGATGACGGAAGAATTGCGGCGGACGAATGGATGCTTTTACCTCTTTCGTTCATCGCGCTTCCTTTGTACGATCTTCCCTGGTGGTCGATCATTCTGTTTTTCGCTGTTGTGCGAATTGTTGATATCGCAAAGCCATTTCCTTGCAGGCGCCTTCAGTCTATCAAAGGTGGCCTTGGTGTGGTTATTGATGATTTCATAGCCAATCTTTATTCGCTCGGCATTAACCATGCTGTTGCGGCATTAATTTTCTATTGCATCAAATAAGAATTAAAAGTTAAGTATGTTCAGAAAAACAGCTCTTCTTTTTGCGTCTATTGTTTTTTCCACCGCATCATACTGCGCCACAATTCCAGATGAGCATATCTTTTCGATGTCGTTTAAGGTCACTTCGCTCAATGGGGAGCTTAGGGAGCTTGAAAAGCGCGAAAAGGCAGTCTCTTATCTTTTAAGCAACGGCTTCTCGCGCGTTTGGCTCGAATCCTACCGCCATGGCGAAAGTGTTCCTACCGAATTGCTTAAAGAATACAAGGAGTACTTCGAGAAGAAGGGTTTGAAGGCGTCGGGGCTTATTACGCCAACTTCTCTTAACACGCCTGCCAAGGAAGGCGAAAGAGCGCCTTTTTGCGTTTGCTGGGCAGAGCAGGCGGCACGCGAGCGTCTTTCACGCGAGTCGGCGCGTATTGCTAAAGTTTTCGATACAGTCTTGATTGATGATTTTCTCTTTTCTCCTTGCGCTCATTGGTGCAAAAACTGCGTGGCAGAAAAGGATAAATCGGGCATTTCCGATTGGGGAGAATTTCGTCGTTCGCAGATGATGTCTGTCTCCAAACATGACATTCTTGAAAGCGGTCTTAAGGCGAATAAAAATGTGAAGTTCATAATCAAGTATCCGTGTTGGTACAAAAACTGGCTTGAACGCGGTTACAGTCCGCTTGAGCAGTCTCAGCTTTTTGGCGGATGCTGGGTTGGAACGGAAACGCGCGACAAAAATCCTGATGCGCTTCAGGCTTGTTGGATAATCAGCCACATCAATGAACTTTCTGGTGGCCTTTGCGAAGGTGGTTGGTACGATGCTCTTGATTCGACGCCTGAGAAGTTTCTTGAGCAGGCGCGTTATACGATACTTGGTGGCGCGCGTGAGTCGCTTGTGCATTGCTACGATTATCTTATTGCATCAGATCCGGGGGTAACTCCTTTTGGAGAGAAAGCCTCTAATCCGCGTAAGTGCGCAGAAATTTTCGCTGCAAATTCTTCGTCTCTTAGGTCTCTTGCAAAGCGTATTGCAGGAGCAGAGATTCTTGGCTTTAGAATGCTTCCTTCCGGCGTTTCAGTCCATCGATTCCGCCGCGGCGAGCGCGAGTTTACGATACGCCTTAATACGCGCAACGAAACAGTCGATGGGATTGAGCCTCACGGCATAAAGATAGACGATTCACTTTTCTCTGATGGAGAAACTATCGTCTTCTTTGGCGACTCTATCACGCACGGCGGCAGATATCACGAATTTATCTCCGACTATTACATTACGCGTTTCCCTGATTGGAACATTAGATTTGTTAACTCAGGCGTCGGCGGCGATAGTGCTTCTGGTTGCGTAAGTCGCATACCTGATGATATTGTTCCTTATTCACCTACGCGCATTGTTTTTCATTTTGGCATGAACGATATTGGCCGCGGTCTTTACTTCGAAGGAAGGACGCCTGAACAGCTCGAAGTTGCGCGTGTGAGAAGAGAGGCGTACAAGTCCAATTATGCATCGCTTCTTACTAAGGTTCGTGCGGCAGCTCCTCAAGCATCGTTCATCTATATGACGCCTACGCATTACGATGATACTGCCGTCCCGACAAATATTCCTGCGAATGCCGCTGGTTGGGTGCTTGTAAACCAGAAGGGGTGCAACGAAGGGCTTGAAGAGTTTGCTCAATTTATTCTCGATAAAGCCCGCAAAGATTCTGTTCTTGGTATAGATTTGATTACTCCCTTGAAGGAAGTTCTTGATTACCGTAGAAGAACAGATCCGCATTTCCTTCTGACGAGCTATGATAGAGTGCACCCTCATGCATTGGGCCATTCGATTATGGCGTGGACATTCTTGATGTCTCAGGGAGCGCCAGCAATCGTTTCTGATGTTGCAGTTGATGCCGCGTCAGCTAAAGTTGTTTCGTCTAAAAATGCCGATGTTTCCAATCTTAATGTTGCTAAGGACAGCGTTTCCTTTACTGTTCTTGCAAAGTCGCTTCCTTTCCCCGTATGCCCTGAAGCTCGCGATTATATTGAGTGGTTCGATGTTGAGGAGCGTCTTAACAAGGAAGTTCTTCGAGTTTCAGGCTTAAAAGATGGCGTGTGGATCCTTTCCATTGAGGGAAATGAAATTGGCACCTACACAGCCGCGGCGCTTTCAGC
>JAGBWQ010000050.1 GCA_017629735.1 Kiritimatiellia bacterium | reverse complement strand
TGCTTCACCTTAAGTTTAGTGATGCCTGTGCGCTGCTGTTCTTGCGCCTGATAATCTGCAAACCAACGATGTCCCTCAGATGATATCTCTCGAAGCTCATCAAGCTCCTTGTCGTAGCCGGAAGCAATAAACCCTCCATCGACAAGCAACACAGGCGGCTCCGCGGCAATCGCGCGATCGATAAGCGAGACAATCTCATCTTGAGGAATGAGCGGAAATCTAATATGCGAATCGGCAAGACGAAGAGCTGATGCGATTTCGGGAATCGGACGCAAGGACGATGCAAGCGCCTTTAAGTCGCGTGGATTGGCACGCGCCGAATCGACCTTGCCGATAAGACGCTCAAGATCTCTTACTCCCGAAAGAAGCGAGCGAATAGCGGAAAGAGATCTTCTATCCTCAACAAATGTCTCAACAGCATCAAGCCTGCTGTTTACTTCTGCGCTACGCGCGAGAGGACGCATAATCCACGAGCGCATAGTTCTGGCGCCCATCGGAGTTTTTGTTACATCTAAAACTCCAAGCAGCGAAGCTTCTCGCACGACCTCAATTGTAGGAACGAGCTGAAGATGACGCAATGTAGACCCGTCGATAACAAGCGCATCGTCTGGACGGCGAATACGAACCTTGCGAACATGGTCGAGACGATGGCGAAGGACAGTTCCCACATAATAAAGAAGCGCACCTGCCGCCGACACAAGACCGCTCTTCCCATCAAGCCCATAGCCATCGAGTGTAAGAACTTTGAAATGACGCTTAAGGCACTCTAAAGCAGCATCTAAGGAGAATATCCAACCATCTGTCTGAGAAAGATGCGCATATCTCGATTTTATCTCCGACGAAGGAGAAGAAATTATCTCTGCTGGTCTATAACGATCGATCGCCTCATCAAGTTTTTCCTGCGACGAAAATTCCTCTACGACAAATTCGCCTGTCGGAAGATCGAGAAGCGCAAGAGAAAGAGAATCTACCGCGGCAATATAATTCGTAGATGTCTCATCAAGAAGCCCATCTTCCGTAACTGTGCCAGGAGTAACGATACGCGTAACCTCGCGGCGAACAAGCCCCTTCGCAGATTTTGGATCTTCAACTTGCTCGCAGAGCGCTGCCGTTTTCCCTGCTCTAATGAGCTTTGCCAAATATGCATTGAGCGCATGGTAAGGAACTCCGCACATTGGCTGGTCGCCTCTATGCGTCAATGTCGCGCCAAGAATGGGAGATGCAATAACGGCATCTTCTCCAAACATCTCGTAAAAATCGCCAAGGCGGAACATCACAATCGCCCCTGGAGGAACCTCGCGCTTTATCGCCAGGTACTGCCTCATCATGGGTGTAAGTTCTGCTGCCATAAAACTAAAAATTACCTTTACTTGCTGAGACGGAAAACAGAGAGATTAGAAATCGAAACACGCTTTGCAAGCGTCTTGCCAACAACGATTGCTACATCGTCAGAATCTCCCTTAGTAAATTCAAAAGCATATTTCAAAGGAGCGCCTTCGCCAAGGCCGACTGCGTAAAAGCCTTGCTTAGGAACAGCAGTGCCGCCAACTTCCAAATCAAGACGAGCATCAGCGTCTGCAACGTATGAGAATGCAACAGCAAACATATCGCCAACATTTCCGGCAAACGCCGCCTTATCCAGACAAGTACGCCATGTGCCGTCTTTCGACTGCTCTACTTTAACTGCGTATGAACCAACGCTCTTCCAATTCTTCTCTGGAGAAGGAACGGAGTTTTCAAATTTAATTGGATTGCCCAATGTCCCTGCAAACGATTCAGGCGAAACTACAACCCTTATCGATGAAACTCCAGAAAGAAGCGAAGCGCTAAACCTTGCCGACTTCGGGCGCGTCTTCTTGTGCCAATCAGTATATCTGCCAGGCAGATCCCACGAGCCGCGCACATCTTGCCGCGCAAACGGCTTGGAAGAATCGACATTGTCATCAAAAAGCTCTACGCGATACCTCCAAGTCTGAGAATAATTCAATTTGGAACACGCCTCCTGGAAGGAGACAACAAAACCGTCCGTCGCATCGCGGCTGACGGCAACATCGTCGCACTTCGAACTAAAATAACCTGTTGTTGAACGCGAGGAGAGATTCTCTTTAGTGTACACTGCATTCGCTGGATCGTACTTGCTCTCAATCGCCCACTCAATTGGGAAGAACGCTCCCGTCGCAGAATCGTAGCGAGAAAAAACAATTTCGTCGTCGAAAACAGACATCGTCATTACAATATCATTCGTCGCGATATTTTGAGGATTGCCTGTGTATGTCTCGGCATACTCGCCAAGCCCACCGATGGCTACTGCGGAAAAAGGCCCTTGCCATATTGAGCGCTCATCGTAGGGATTCGAACGAACATGCCCGGAAAGAACAATAAGGTTTGGATACTTGTCGAGAAGAGCGCGTGAAGAGGATCCATCTGCGAATGTATCAAAAGCGCCTGCCATCGACGACTTAACGGAAGTGCCTTCTGCAGGGCGACGCTGAAGCACGATTACGACATCGCCGGCAGCCTTCTTGGCGGCCTTAGAAATAATATCTTCGTACTTCTGCTTATCGGGATTTTCTGGAACTACGACAAGCGCGGCTCCTCCAATATCCATCACATCATAAAGCGCATGCTTGGCACCGAGCGTCTTTGACGCCTCATTCCAAGCCTTGTCCATTTCTGCGCCCGCTTTCCCAGATGCATCGGAAAGCGCAAAGGAAAACACCTCTTTAGGAAGTGAGTTTGTAAAAACACTCGACCGGAGCGCGGCGTAATGAGAAAAATCGCCTCCATTTTCTCTGTCAATTATCCCGCCCGCATGAAGAATAGTCGTAGCGGCGCTATCACGAAAATGCTTCATCGCCTTCTCAAGGCGAACGCACGAAGAAGTAGATGCCGTAATAAACGTATCAGAAAGAAGCCCGACTACCGCCTTCGCCTTTTTAATCTTGAAGTTTATAGTCGCAATAGTATAAGGCTTTATCTTGATGGATTTATCTGTCACTTCATACTCTTCTTCCCAAGCGAGCGACTTCTCTCCAGGGATCATGTGCCTTTGCACATATTCGGCCTTGCAGCTGTAAGCGCGCACCTTCTTTGGGCCAACAATCTTGTAGCCTGGGAACACAAACTCCTGCGTCCACGGTTCGTCCGACGAGTTGCACACAAGAAGATTAAGTGAGGTTCGGTCTGGGCTTGCCGCGGCAACCCAAGTTGGTCCGCCACCAGATTTCGGTGGAGGCCCTTCTTCGTTCCTGCCATGCCAAGCTTCATACTTCTTCGTGTTGTTGTAGAACATTACCCCCGTCCAGTCTTCCTCGGGATTTCTAATGCCATCCCTACCGCCGAAAGCGCAAATAAGCGGATGGCCTTGAAGAGCTTCATTGTAAAGACGGAAGAGCGGACCTGCGGGACCTACTTCCATACGAGGCTTGCCTGTGAAATCCGGATCGGAGAAATTACGCCCTGCAGGATCCCACTGCACATGCCAAACGCCGTCTCCGCTTGTAATGGCAAAGCCTCCTGAAAGAGAAGATGCAGTATGAAGAGATGAGCAGTCGAACATCTTCGCCGCCGTTGAAGAGAGAATGTAATGAGCCTTCGTAAGAGTCGACGAGAACATCTGATGGCAACGACAATCTTCGTCTGATCTCTCGCGCCATTCCGTCACCCACACGCGCTTGTTCGCAACTTCAGGGAATGCCTTTGCAAAATGACGAATACGCCTGTAGCCACAAGGACCAAGCCCGTCTGCCGTGTTGCCGCCGTAGAAGTGGTAGATAACATGGCTAATGTGGTGCATGAAATTCGACGAGGAAACAATAAACCTGCCAGACCACTGGTTCACTCGATTGAAGCCATAATAATCACCACCCTCAAACCATTTATCTACTGCTGTCGAACGGCGACGGACAGCTGCGATATCAGGATCGCCCTCACGATACTCAGCAACAGAAATGCCAATATCAACTTCAGGGAAAATCTTTTTAATCTCCGGCACAATCACGCTCCAACGCGCGGCAGATTCTTCGGGATTGCTTCCGAAGTAAGGCTCGTTGCCAAGCTCAAAGCCAACAATCTGATCTTTATATCCGTTGTCGACAATCCACTTAACATAATCCAAGATGCCCTTTTTGACATCGTTCAATGCTGAGCTTGTCGCGCCTGTCACGTAATTTGTGATACTGCTTGTGCATTCAAGAACATTGAGAGAACGCACGCCGTGCTTCTTGCACCAATCGTAGAAATAGCGCGGGTGCACAACTTTCTTTTCGAGC
>JAGBWQ010000049.1 GCA_017629735.1 Kiritimatiellia bacterium | reverse complement strand
GCGAGCTTGTGGAAAGTTGCAGAGATATGATTCCTCGCAATGTCGAGATTAGTGGCGAGCTCAATCTTCGCAATCGCCGCGGCATTTCTTTAGCTTGCCACGAATATGTTCTTACGCGTTCCAATGCAGTAACGCGTCTTGTTGTTGACGGGAAAGAGGTTGTCGCTCCTGAAGGTAAGGAAGGCTCTTTGTCGATTCTCGGAACAGATGTTACATGGAGCGATCTTTCTCTTGAATATCTTTGGTGGAACGATTTTTCCTTCGACAAGGAGAAGGAGTCCGAGTCTGTTCACGGGCAGAAGTGCGCAGTGATCATTCTTAAAAAGGGCGATAGAGCCGTCAAGGTTTGGGTTGATAGAAAAACTGGCGCGCTTATGCAGGCGGAGGAGATTGATGGCGAGAAAACTCTGCGTCGCCTTTGGGGGACGCGCATCAAGAAATTTGGCGACCGCTGGATGGCTAATGTGATGGAAGTTGAGACTATTGGCTCTGGGCATCGTACAAAAATAACAGTCAAGACTTTGAAATAAAATTTAACACGCAGGTAAAAGGAGATACAATGAAAAAGGCATTGAAAATTATTCTCGGTATATTTGTAGCTCTTCTTCTTTTTATCGTATTGGCAGTTGTCACACTTCCTATTTGGTTGGGGCCTGTGGTAAAGCCTGTAGCAAATACCGTTGTGCCGAAGGTCACTCTCGTAGATTTTAACCTTGGTCATATTTACCTCAATCCCTTTACAGGCCGCTTTGAGCTTGGCAATTTGTGCGTCGGGAATCCGAAGGGCTATAACGAGCCTGTTGCTGCCGCACTTTCAAATCTTACTGTCGATGTCTCGATGAAGTCGATCTCTGGTGATACTCTTCACATCGAGGAGATTACGGTTAGCAATCTTTTCGTTTCGTACGAGCAGGGCGGAGAGTACGAGGTCGACAATTTCACGCAGATTCAATACAATGTTGCAGGCGGCAAGGAGAAGTATGATGCCGCGCAGGCTCAGGAAAAGGAAGCTGTTAAGTGCGAAGGCGATAAGTGCGAGGTTTCTCAGGAAGAGGAAGGCTCTTCCGCTCCTGCAAAGAAGTTCGTGATCGACAAGCTTTCTATTTCCGGCATCAAGCTTAAATACGGTGCGATGGTCATTCCTCTTCCCAAGCTTACGCTTACCAATCTTGGTAAGGATTCTGACGGAATTACGGGTGGCGAGGTTTTTGCCAAGATTGGCAATGAGATTATGTCTCAGGCTCTTGATCTTGCAGCAGGGCTTTCTGGATTGCTCGATGCTGGCGCAAGCAAAGCATCTGACGCCACATCAGCAGTCTGCGAAGGGACTAAGACGGCAGTTTCCGATTTGAGTGAAGGGGCTAAGAGCGCGGCGTCTGCAGTAGGCGATTCTGCCGCGCAGGCTTTTGATTCGGTTGGTGACGGAACGAAGAAAGCAGCGAAGGCGCTTGGCGACCTTTTCAAATGATTTAAAACAGTAATCTCTAGGAAGGTTTTCGATGGCTAGAAGCAAGAGTTCAGGTAGTAAGGATCGCAGAGTTGAGATGTCGGTTGAAGGCCTCAAGGAGGACTTCAAGTGGCATTTGAGGTATTCTTTGGCGAAGGGTGATACACGTACAACAGATCTCGATGAATATACCGCATTTGCTACGGCGGTGCGCGACCGTATTGTTGAGAGATGGATTAATACGCAGGAAGAATATGGCCGCCAGAATACAAAGCGCGTTTACTACATGTCGCTTGAATTCCTTATCGGTCGTCTTCTTGGAAACAATGTTATAAATCTCAAGGCCGATTCGCTCTGCCGCGATGCTCTTAAGGAGTTCGGAATCGACTGGAACGATCTGCGCGACTACGAAACTGATGCAGGCCTTGGAAACGGAGGCTTGGGGCGTCTTGCGGCGTGCTATCTCGATTCGATGTCTACGCTCGACCTTGCAGGTATGGGCTATGGCTTGAGGTACGACTACGGTATTTTCCGTCAGAAGATCGTCAACGGTTGCCAGGTAGAAGAGCCCGATCACTGGCTTAAGAACGGCTATCCGTGGGAGATGGCTCGCCCTGAGTATTCTCAGCATGTTCATTTCGGTGGCCATGTTGAATGTCATGTCATCAAGGGGCGCTCGACGTGGGTATGGGTTCCTTCGGAGACGGTCGAGGGCGTGCCTTACGACCTTCCGATTGTTGGATATCGCAATGCGGTCAACTCCTTGCGTCTTTGGTCTGCTAAGGCTGTCGACGAGTTTGCTCTCGAAGACTTCAACAAGGGCGACTATGTAAAGGCTGTCGAGACGAAGGTTCTCGCGGAGAATCTTACAAAGGTTCTTTATCCGAACGACAACACGATGGCAGGTAAGGAGCTGCGCCTCAGGCAGCAGTACTTCTTTGTTGCCTGCTCGATACGCGACATTCTCCGCCGCTATCGCAAGATCAACAAGACTTGGGACGATTTGGCAGATAAGGTTTTCATTCAGCTCAACGACACGCATCCCGCGCTCGTCGTTCCCGAGCTTATGCGCGTTCTTATCGATATCGAAGGTCTCGACTGGGATAAGGCGTGGGAGCTTACCCGCAAGGCTACGGGCTATACCAACCACACTATTCTTCAGGAGGCTCTCGAGAAGTGGCCTGTGTCGATGATGGAGAGGCTTCTTCCGCGTCATCTTCAGATCATTTACGAAATCAACGGCAGGTTCCTTCAGCAGGTTTCGGCTCGCTATCCTGGCGATGTCGCAAGGTTGCGCAGAATGTCGCTTGTCGACGAGAATGGCGAGCGCTATGTCCGTATGGCGAACTTGTGCATAGTTGGCACATCGTCCGTAAATGGTGTTGCGGAGCTTCACTCCAAAATTCTTAAGGAAGATCTCTTTAATGATTTCTACGAATTTTGGCCTGAGAAATTCCACAATGTCACAAACGGCATAACGCCGCGTCGTTGGCTCCTTAAGGCCAATCCCGATCTTTCGAAGCTTATCACCGACAGCATCGGCTCTGAATGGATAACTGACTTGAGCCGCCTTTCTGAGCTTGAGAAGTTCTCGAAAGATGATGCGTTCTTGTCGGCTCTTTCGAAGATCAAGATGGCGAACAAGATTGCGCTCGCGCAGTGGACGAAATCCAATCTCTCGATTTCGCTCAACCCCGATGCGATCTTCGATGTTCAGGTAAAGCGTCTCCATGAATACAAGAGGCAGCTTCTTCTTGCGCTTTACATCATCATTTTCTACAACCGTCTTCTCAACGATCCTTCATTCGATCCTGTGCCGCGTCAGTTTATTTTCGCGGCGAAGGCGGCGCCTGGCTACCACACGGCAAAGCTTATTATCCGTCTTATTCACGGTATTGCCGATGTCGTCAATTCCAATCCCAAGACGCGCGGCAAACTTTCGGTGGCATTCCTTCCGGACTACCGTGTTTCTCTCGCAGAGAAGATCATGCCCGCATCGGAAGTTTCGGAGCAGATTTCACTCGCGGGAATGGAGGCTTCTGGCACAGGTAACATGAAGTTCATGGTAAACGGCGCGCTCACTCTTGGTACATTCGACGGTGCAAATGTCGAAATCAACCAGGAAGTCGGCAATGATAACATGTTCCTCTTTGGTATGCGTACTGAAGAGGTTGCCGCTCGCCGCGCCACTTACAATTCGAAGGCCATCGTATCTGCCGATCCAGAGATTGCTCTTGCGCTCGATATGATTAAGCGCAATGTATTCTCGCTTCTTGAGCCTGGTCTTTTCGAGCCGATCTTGCGCAATCTTCTCGACTACAACGATCACTACATGCTTTTGGGCGATCTCAGGAGCTATTGTGAGGCGCAAGACAGGATCGACGCGACATATCGCAACGCGAAGAAGTGGAACAAGATGTCGCTCGTTAATATTGCTCGTTCTGGAAGGTTCTCTTCCGACAGAGCTGTTATGGAATACGCAAAGAACATTTGGAATGTTAGCCCGGTAAGTTTTTCATAAACAATCATCTAAGGAGGTTGATATGAAGATTACATTTTTCGGAGCAGCGCAAACGACTACGGGATCAATGCATCTCGTAGAGGCAAACGGGAAGAAGATTCTTCTCGATTGCGGGCTTTTTCAAGGCCATCGCAAAGAAGCGTTCGAGAAAAACCGTCATCTTCCATTCGACCCCAAGACGATTGATTGCGTAGTTCTTTCGCACGCGCATATCGACCATTCCGGTAATCTTCCTCAGCTCGTTAAGCAGGGCTTCAGAGGCCGCGTGTATGCGCGCCAGTCAACGATGGATCTTTGCGATGTCCTTCTTCGCGACTCTTGCTTCTTGCAGAAGCGCGATTTGGAGTACATCAACAAAAAGCGCAAGCGCGATGGCAAGCATCTTTTCGAATCTCTTTACGAAGAAGAAGATGTTAATCAGCTTATGCAGCTTTTCACTCCTGTGCACATGCATGAGCGCCGCGAGATTGAAAAGGGCATTACGCTCGAGTTCTACAACGCAGGGCATATTCTTGGATCCGCTCTTGTTCAGCTCGATATTCGTCAGACAGGCATGCCGGATCATAGGCTTATTTTCACGGGCGACCTTGGCCAGCCCAATCAGCCTATCTTGAGGCACTACGAATATCCTCAGGGCGCCGACATTCTTCTTGTCGAGTCGACTTATGCCGACAAGCTTCACCCGTCAGCAGACGATGTTGAAGCGCATCTTGCAGAATGCCTTAAGTATGTCGACAGGAGAAATTCCAAGTTGATCGTGCCTGCATTCTCCGTTGGCCGCACGCAGCAGATTATTTATTATCTCAACAAGCTCCTTGAAAAAGGCGGCGTTCCTTCTGGAGTTAAAGTCTTTATCGACTCTCCTCTTTCGCGCAAGGCTACTGGCATCTATGCTAAGCATCGCGAAGTCTATAACGACGAGGCCATGGAGATGCTTATGGCAGGGAAAGATCCGCTTGGCTTCCCTGGAATGACTTTTATCGGCACGCCCGAGGAATCGATGGCTCTTAATGAGATGCCAGGGCCTATGGTCATTATTGCGGCAAGCGGAATGTGCGAAGGAGGACGGGTGCTTCACCATCTAAAGCACGCTTGTTCCTCCGAGGATAATATGATTCTTATCTGCGGCTTCCAGGCAGAGAATACTCTTGGAAGAAGAATTGTGGAGCGCCGCGAGACAGTCAAGATTCTTGGCGAGGAAGTTCCTCTTAAGGCTAAGGTCGAAGTGATAAACGCTCTTTCGGCGCACGCAGATAGGTCTGGTCTTTCAGATTGGATCTCTGGGGTAAGTGGTTCCGTCAAATATGGCTTTGCCGTCCACGGCGAAGTAGAGAAAGTTTCTGCCATGGCAGATCTTCTCAAGGAGCTTGGGGTGCCTAATGTCGCCGCTCCTGAAATGGGGCAGACATTCGAAATCGATTGAGGTTAAGTATTTTTTTCGCAAACACGAACATAAAGAAAGAAACGCAATGGGACAGATAGAAGAAACATTAGATCTCACGCTTGATTTTACGAAGCTTGAGAAGGTGGGTAAGCAGGTTGCTGATACGCGCGCGTCGGGTTCGGCGCCGTGTGATCCTGGGGTTATTCCTGTGGCGATTCAGAACATTGACACCAAGGAAGTGATTCTCGTTGCCTATACGAACGAGTATGCGATGAAGGAGTCCTTTGCCAAGCGCAAACTTATTCTTTGGTCCACAAGCCGCAACAAACTCTGGTTCAAGGGTGAGACGAGCGGCGAGACATTCGATCTTATCGAAGCGTATGTCAACTGCGAGCAGAATTCTCTTCTTTATCTCGTACGTCCTTGCCGCGGTGGTATTTGCCACACAAAGAATAAGGCAGGCGAGCCTAGAAACTGCTACTATCGCAAGATAGATTTCGATACGCTCGCGCTTACGAACGTCGATCCGTAATGTGAACTTATTTTCGACAAATTGCATATAATTTAAAACAGGGTTTAATAAAAACAAAAGAAAGGCAATTCAAGTATGGATGTTCTCGGACAAGGTCTTGTACTTATGCTTGCTGGCATGGGTATAGTGTATTTTTTTCTAGCGCTTCTTATTCTGACGACGATTGTGTCGATGAAGGGAATCTCCCGATTCAATCACATTCTTCCTGAAGATGCCCCCAAGAAAAAGCCTGCGCCAAAGGCGAATGACGACGAAAATGTCGCTCTCGCTATTGCCGTTGCGCTTAATGCAAGGTGAGGAAAAGTTTTAAGTTTTAAGTTTAGAGTTTTAAAGAAAAGGAAATAAAAAAATGGCCAAGAAAAATGTAAAGTTCATGCTCACTGCGTTCCGCGATGGTTTTCAGAGCGTTGTCGGCGCGCGCGTTCTTTCCAAGGACTTCCTTCCTTGCGTGGAGGAGGCTTACGATGCCGGTATTCGTTGGTTTGAAGCAGGCGGCGGCGCTCGCTTCCAGAGCTGCTACTTCTACTGCCAGGAAGATGCATTTGATGTCATGGACGCATTCCGCAAGGCGGCTCCCGAAGCCGATCTTCAGACGCTTTCGCGCGGTGTAAATGTCGTTGGCCTCGAGTCTCAGAGCTCCGATATGATCAAGCTTCATGCTGATATGTTCAAGAAGCATGGTATGAGCTCGATCCGTAACTTCGATGCTTTGAACGATGTTAACAACCTCAAGTGGTCTGGTCAGTGCATTCACGACGCAGGGCTCAAGCACGAAGTTACCGTCACGATGATGGGTCTTCCTCCCGGCATCGACAATCAGGGCACGCACACGCCTGAGTTCTATCGCGATCGCCTGAAACTCATCATGGACGCTGGCATTCCTTTCGATCGTGTTTGCTTTAAGGATGCTTCCGGCACGGCAACGCCTGCGACGGTTTACAACACGATGAAGCTTGCTCGTCAGCTTCTCGGCAACGATGTTCATATTCAGTTCCACAGCCACGAGACTGCCGGCAACGGCATCTCTTGCTATCTCGCCGCGCTCAAGGGTGATGCAGACGGTCTCGACCTTTCAATGGCTCCGATGAGCGGCGGCACTTGCCAGCCCGACATCATTACGATGTGGCACTGCCTTGATGGCGATCCTGATTTTGGTTTCGACTTCGACATCAATAAGATCAAGAAGGCTGAAGATTCCTTCAAGAACGCGATGAAGAAGTACTTCCTCCCGCCGGATGCAATGAATGTTAATCCGCAGATCGTCTGGAGCCCGATGCCGGGTGGTGCTTTGACGGCCAACACCCAGATGCTTCGCGACAACAACATGATGGACAAGTACGACGACATGATCGCTGAGATGTACGATTGCGTCAGGCTCGGCGGCTTCGGTACGTCCGTTACACCTGTTTCGCAGTTCTATGCGCAGCAGGCTATCCAAAACGTCATGTTCG
>JAGBWQ010000048.1 GCA_017629735.1 Kiritimatiellia bacterium | reverse complement strand
GCCGACGTTCACGTGCGGCTTACCGCCGCGATCGAATGTTTCCTTAGCCATTTTTCTTAGCTCCTGTGAGTTGTTTTGTCTTATTGTTTTTGCCCCTACCTGGAGCCACCTATCGGAATCGAACCGACGACCTCATCCTTACCAAGGATGTGCTCTACCTACTGAGCTAAAGTGGCCTCTTTTGAGGCGGAAACTTGGATAGTATACCACAAACCTATTCTTCTTTGCAAGTGGGTAAAGTTTTGGAACGGTTTTGTGCCTCTTGAATGAAAAGCAAAACCTGACGGCGAAGCTCTTCGCTCGATGCGCCATTCGATATAACAAAGTCGGCACGGGCAGCCTTTTCCTCTGGCGGCATCTGCGCGGCAAGGCGCCCCTCGGCCTCAGCAATAGAATAGCCGCGCGTCTGAACCATGCGAGAAATCTGCTCCTCGCGCGAAGAGACTATGCAACCAATGAAATCGAAATCGCGCTCCCATCCAGTTTCGTAAAGAAGCGGTATTATCGCAATACGCAATGGCGCACTTGCCGGACGCTCTTCCGCGAGCCAAGCGGCAAACCGCTCGCGAACAAGGGGGTGTATGCGCGCTTCTAGCGCACGCCGCGCTTCAGGATTGGCAAAGACCTCTGCCGCAATTCGCTTACGCTCTGCAGGGTCTGGGATAATTTCATGGACGATGTCGTCGGCATCGAGCGTCTCGACGCCATGTTCGTTCATAAATTTCGCTGCGAGCGACTTGCCGCAAGCGATTCCACCTGTAAGAGCGATACGCATCATTTCTTCAAATGAACATCGACGCGGAAGAAACGGCTTGCCGAATTTGTAGGCGCCCAGGATTCGTCAGGATCAGAAAGGCTCGCCTTGCCGAGAACTTTATACTCACGCGCAAGAGCGTCGGAACTCAAGTCTGGGTGCCATGTAAGGAATACCGTGCCGTTCGTTACCGAAATACTTGTGATGCGGAAAATATCATCCGGGTCATTGGGATTCGTTCCTGCCACATAATCATACCAGTACGGGAGTGCCGCGCCATTAGAGCCAATCTTGCCTGATGAAGCTTCGAGAGCAGCTTTATAATCTTCCGAGCCGGTAGGTAATAGATTATTTTCATCAACCCAGCTCTTGGGAACCGAAGCCGTGCGTTCTGTGCCATCATTGTCTTCATATGTAAATGTCACAGACTCATCGTTTTCGGTATATCCATCTGGAATCCATACAACATCTTTGATGTAAAGGGTTGCATCCGATCCACTCCCCCATGCATGCCAAGTTAACCACCCTCCATACTGATCGATCTTTGCCTGATCTATATACTCACTTTCAGTCTTCCACTCACCATAACCCAAATTACCATCAAATTCTGCAAGCATAGAAGAATTGTCCTTGCCTATTTCAATCGCTCCATTAATTCCCGCTCCGGTTGCACACCATTTAAAAGTAATACTACCTGGACTTTTAACTAATGCATACAAAAACGAATCAAAACGCTCTTCACAACTTCCGCTTCTTAACACATCTTTCTCTTGCTCATAAACCGACCATGGTAAAAAGTAATCATCGTCCAAGATTGTTGTAACATAAAGATTCTTACATGCGCCGCTCGCATTAAGTGAATCTTTAGGCTTTTCCCATGTGGCGATAATTTCAACAGACCCAGATGTTGCTAAATTACTCACGATGGTATTCTCTGAGGAAAGCGATCCATCTGGAAGTCTCCAGCCTGCAAATGTAGAACCATCTAAACATTCAAAAGAATTCTTGGGTAGCTCGAAGGGAATATCATAAAACACATTTGTGGAGAACTCTTCTCCATAAAATGCTTCGCCCTTGCGGAATATAACAGTATAAATATTATTTGTCCAATCGGCATACGCCCATGAATTGCTAGTAATATTAACTGTATCACCTTCTTTTATTTCGATATCGCCATGAAGATACCAGCCGGCGAAACCATACCCCACGCGAGTTACTTCAGGAAGCGCAGGATATTTCTCTTCATTTCCAACATATATTGGAGCACCTTCTCCAACAAATTCGCCGCCTGTAGGATCAAAGCTTACAGTGTATGACAACTTACTCCACTGCGCATAAAGAGTGACGTTATTTGTTGGCGTAAAGCTATCTCCTGGGCCACCAATTCTCTCACCACCAGACTCTGCTGTATACCAACCTTTGAATGAATAATCATCAAGAGTTATTTCAGGAAGCGTTACAGAAGCGGCAGCCCATTGAGCATAAAGCACGATCGTACCATTATTCTCTGAAAGAAGGTTTTGCACAGTTGCCCCATTCTCATACGCTG
>JAGBWQ010000047.1 GCA_017629735.1 Kiritimatiellia bacterium | reverse complement strand
TATCACCTTCTCTCCACCGCGCCACCCAGTAGTGTGGTTCATAAGATCGCGCACTGTAAGCGCCCTTTTCACCTTTGAGCCATCGCTCATTTTGACATCTGCAAATTCAGGAAGGAACTTCGAGACTTCATCTTCGAGAGAAATCTTTCCATCATCTACTGCCGTAAGAAGCGCAATTCCAGTGAATGTCTTTGTCATCGAAAAGATTGCAAAGAGCGTATCATCGCGCATTGGCCTTTTCGCCTCGACATCAGCCCAGCCAGCGCAATGTGTCTTTACATTGTAATCAGCGTCGCTTGTAACGCTTACAACACCGGCGATGCAGCCCGTTCCTATGTAACGCGCAAGAACATCTTCCACTTCATCTGCAACAGCATGCACTGCTACGAACGAAGCTAATGACATAGCTATCAATTTAATTTTGTTCATTTGTTTTCTCCGTTATTTCATGTACTCCGAGAGCTTTCTGCGGAGTAAGACGCACTAAAGTTCCGCCGCGTATCAAACGCGATGCCGCAGCAGCCTTAAAACGCACATCTCCTCCAGTTGTATTGCGTAAGAAATCGAGCACTTTAAGTGCCTTTTCTTTTTCGCCGCGATTCGCAAGCGCATAGCCGAGATAAAGCCTCGCGTGGAAATCACGATGGGCTCTTTCTGGCACATCAATCGCGGCTGAAAGATAGCGAACAGCCAATGCATCGTCTCCTTCGCAAAGCGCAGTAATGCCCAACGCCTCAAGCATAAAGCCTGAACGATCAAGGCGAGGATTGCGCGCAATAGGAGCCGCAAGCGAGCGAACTAAAGCATAATCTCCTTCCTTGCCGCGCAAAGAAAGAATATATGCAAGGCGCTCTGCAGTTTTCTGACTTGGGCGAAGCGAAAGACTACGCTTAAGCATCGAAACACCTTCATCTATACGCCCTAATTTAGCGCAATATTCCATGCCCACCACTCGCAAGGCTCGCCAATGATCGGGGTCTTTCTCAAGAGTGCGCGAAAAGGCGGTAAAATCGTTGCGATAAGAGCGGACAACAGAAATTGTAAGAGGAAGGAAGAGAGCCGTAGCAATAAAAAGAGACGCTGCTGCGTATTTGCCGCGCTTATTCTTGGTTAAGAGCCAGCCAAGAGAAACGGAAATAAAGAACGAAACTGCAAGCGAAGGAAAATAAGTGTACCTGTCAGCATAGGCATGGTCGCCATTAACTGTACCGAGGACACCAAGAACAGGACCTAACGAAAATATTACCCAGGAAAGAGAAAGCAAAATTACACTGCGCGCACGAGAAGATGCTTTGAACGACGAATAGACAAGCCCCGCAAATAAAAGAGAAAAGAAAACAAGCCCAAACGCTCCATCGACTGGCCAGCCGCCGAATACAGCCCTATAATCAAAGCGAATTGAAAACGGCCAAATAACATGCCATGCGTACATTCCAAGAGAAACCACTGCATTTAAAACTCGCCACCACAAAGGCTCGCCGAAAACGTCGAGCTTTTCGTAATCCATTGGATTCGATTGGCAATAAAGCGTTATAAGCCCGACGAGGACAGAAACTGCGAGCATCGGAGCATAGCGCACAAGATTCTTTGGAAAGCGCCGCGAGAGAGCCCAATCAATTGCAAACGCCACAAATGGGATACACACTGCCGTAGGTTTTGAAATACACGAGAGCGCGCAGAATAACAACGAAAGAAAATATTTTAAACGAGACGGCACCTTAAGAGCTTCAATCCACATTATGAGCGATAGCATCGCGAAAAGCGACCAGAGCAAATCTTTTCGAGCCGCGATATACACGATGGATTCCGCACGCATTGGGTGAAGCGCCCAGAAAAGAACGGCCGCAGAAATGGAGAGAGTTTTGACGCGCGAAGAAACGTCAGGGAAAAATCTCTCAAAAAGCTTCGAAAGGAGAATTGTAGCTATTGCCGCATTTGCCGCGTGAAGAAAAAGATTAACTGCATGATGCACAACCCAGCCGCCGCCCAAAAGAGATATATCGGCCATGTAGGTAATGAATGTAAGCGGCATCCAAAACGCATCGTACCCGAAATTGGTGAAGGAAGAGAGAATATTCGAAAACGTAAGGCCGTCCTTTACGAACGGGCAGCCGTAAATATACCCCCAGTCGTCCATGCTGATGTGCCCGGTATTGACACCTGCGGCAAACGCCACAGCTGCAGCAAGAGCCATCAAAAATGGTAGGGCTTTCACCTCTTAGATACCCCCGCGTCTACGATCGCGCCCTGCATACGAGGCTAGAGCACGATCGAACTCCTCTTCTGAAAAATCTGGCCAGAGCACATCTGTAAAGTAATACTCAGAATATGCAGTCTCCCAGAGAAGGAAATTCGATGTACGACATTCACCGCTAGTTCTAATGACAAGATCGGGGTCTGGCACATCAGGCGCGTACAAGCAGTTGCGGAATGTCTCTTCAGTAACCATTTCGCCGCGCCATATTGCCGAATTTACGGCGTCGACAATTTCTGCGCGCCCGCCGTATGAAATGGCAACTATAAGCTGCCTTTCAAACATCTCCGTCTTGCGCTCAAGTTTCTCGATAACAGAAAGAAGGCTCTTTGAAAGATCGCCGCGGCGACCTATCATTCTAAATCTCACGCGATTGGCGATAAACTCGCGTTCCTTTTTGCGGAGCATCGTGGCAAAGAGCGACATAAGCCCATTTACCTCGACCTTCGGCCTCTTCCAGTTCTCTGTAGAGAATGCATAGACCGTAAGATAGCGCACACCCTTTTCGCCGCACCAATTAAGGACTTTTCCGAGAGTGTCTGCGCCAGCCTTATGCCCTTCTCCTCTAGGCTTGCCGCGCGCGGAAGCCCACCGCCCATTTCCGTCCATTATTATCGCAACATGCTCTGGCATACGGCGAAGACGGCGAATGACATCGTTATAAAATCTCTCTGGAGTTGATGCTCCGCTTGTAACACCTAAGCGTGCGACACCAGAAAAATCAATTGCATCGAGATCGTCGAGACAACCGGCGACAAAAACTTTCGCACCACAGGAAGAAGCGACCTCCGCAAGACGGCGCGTATTTGAAGAAGTGGCAGAACCAAGAACAAGAACACCCACGCCTGCGCCTGCTTTTTTGCAGTAGGATCGCACAGCCTCTTGTCTTTCGTCTGTTGCGCCACAAACTTTCGCGTCGCTTTGGACTTTAAATTTCGCCTTGAGCGAGTTAACTTGCCTTTCTACATCTGCGGCATTCATGGTAGTCTGCGTGACCACACCGATTTTCGAGCCTTCTGCAAAACGAGGATTTTTCTCGACAGAATCAAAGCCTACCGCCAACTCTCCGCCTACGGAGATAATTTCGCCCGCTATCCCTTGAACTTCAACATGCTTAGGATCGCCAAGAACAACAACAGGCAAACCTTTTTTAACCATCTCACGCGCCGAGCGATGAACCTTCGAGACGAAGGGGCAAGTTGCGTCTATTATCTCGAGATTGCGCTCAATTGCGCGCTCCCTAACGCTGGGCGAGACGCCATGAGCTGAGAAAATTATTTTCCCACCTTCAGGCACATCTTCAACACTCTCAACAAAACGAAAACCAAGTTCTTGAAGCTCTCTTATTACGATATCGTTATGGACGAGCTCGTGCAAGCAATAGAATGGCCCTTCACCGGACTTTGCTATTGCCAACGCCTTTGCGACAGCAGCATTAACGCCCGCACACATTCCATGCGGTTCAATCACATCAATGATGGGCGGCGGCTGCATACGGGCGCTTTTCACTCTTCGCGTTTCCTTTCCTCGAACGCTTTAAATCTATCGGAAAAGGCAGAGACAGCTTTTTCAAGAGCGGCTTCTGAATCGACACCCATTGCGGCGATTGAATTGACGACGCGGAAAAGAAACTCTCCGGGATCGCCTTCTATCTCGACGCCCTTCATCTCTTCGGTGTAGCCGGTTCTGGAAGCTTTTTCGAGAGTTCTTCTCGCCTTAAGAAGCGCGGGGAGCGATTTAGGCACTCCATCAAGAGCGCTGCGGCGTTCTGATTTACGGTGCTCCGACTGCTTAATTCTTTCCCAGTTGCGAAGAACTGCAGCAGGATCATCGGCCTTTACATCGCCAAAAACATGGGGGTGGCGATGAACAAGCTTGTCGGAAACTGCATTTGCTACATCATCGAATGAAAACTCGCCTTTTTCTTCTGCCATTACAGATTGGAACATCACCTGCAAGAGCACATCTCCAAGCTCTTCGATATGATTTTCCTTATCGGCAGGATTATCCATTGCGGCAAGAAGCTCGTATGTCTCTTCGAGGACGCAAGGTTTGAGTGTTTCAAGAGTCTGCACTTTATCCCACGGACAACCCTTTTCAGGGTCGCGCAGAGTCGTCATAATTGCATGAAGTCTTTCAATTCCATTCATATGCGTATTATACCAAAACAGAGGTGTGATAAAAATTCTCGATAGCGTCGGGAATGTCGGAAAAGGCAAAAATCTCTAAATCAAAAGGTGCACCATCAAGGTCTCCAAAGCCAAAGCGACAAAAAGCTCCGCGCACTCCTGCGTTTTCTGCACAACGCATATCATTCCAACTATCTCCAATCATCCAGTCATTCGGAGAAAGTTCGTGGCCAAGCCTTAAAGCACATTCACGAATAGACTGAACATCGGGCTTTAACGCGATACCTTCGCCACCCGCGACAATAGCGTTGCCAAAGAATCTTGCAAGGGAGAATCTCTCCAATATCGGATCGACTGCAAAACGCGGCTTATTCGTATTGACGGCAAGCTTCCACCCACGGCGCGAAAGCTCTTCAAGCGTCTCCTCGACACCTTCGTAAGGAGTTAAGTTTTCGCAACAATGCTCGCGATATCTCGAAGAGAATATCTTCCACAAATCCTCGAACGGTTTATCAGACTCGGGAATCGCCCCTTTGAGAAGATGCCGCGCTCCAGATCCGACATGCGAGATAACCTCGGCAGTTGATATTGGAGAGAGCCCCAAATCACTACGCACATGATTTACCGTAGAGGCAAGATCCTCGCGCGTATCAAAAAGAGTTCCATCTAGATCGAAAAACAGCGCGCCTTTCATCACTCCTCCACTTCCGTCTACTCAGACGCCAAAATCTCAAGCACTTGCGAAGCAAGGCACATTCCAAATGTTGCCGTAACAGGCATGCAACTGCCCTTCACATCGGGCAAAAGAGATGGCCTTTCGCTTGACCATACACACATAAACTTTGATGCTGGAAATCTGCCAAGCTTTTTAAACGCCCCTCTCAAAGCCTTTGCAAGCCCATCGCCTTCAACTTTTTCGAAACGCGTAACACGAACTTTCGTCGGATCCGTTCGAAACGCCGCGCCCATCGAAGAGATAAGCGGCACTTTCGCTTCAGTCGTGGCAAGAATAAGCTCGGCTTTGCACCTTACGCTATCGATCGCATCAACTACCACATCGCAACCATCAAACGGAAAACCGCCTTCATAACGCGAACTTACCGATGTCACCTCGCAAGAAGGATTGATCGAACGAAGCCGCTCTTTCATCGCCTCAACCTTAACCTGCCCAAGTGTCGAATTAGTCGCCTGAGCTTGCCTATTTACATTTGAAGGCGCAACAGTATCGTCATCAACAATAACAATGCGCCCAAGGCCCGTCCTGACTAACGCCTCAGCACACCAGCCGCCGACACCGCCAACACCGACAACGGCAACCTTCGCATTTGCAATGCGCCCAAAAGATTCTTCTCCAAAGAGAGACTTACTTCTGTCGAAAAATCCGTTCACGGCTTTAAATAAAGTCTGCAATGGCAAAGCCCATGAAATGACGGATCTACCAGCTGCGATTTAAACTCATCACACGGACAGAAAAACTCTGGCCTTTTCTGCAACCTGCATGGACAGAATGCATTCTTCTTAATTACTCCCGCCTCAACTAAGGAAGCAATACGCTCATCGGGATTTAATTTTACCCCATACTCCGAAAAGAGATTGCGTATTTCAGTCGACGATTCTTTCGTGCGGGGGAAAGGAACAAACTCAACGAGTTTTTTAAGCTCGTCATAATCCTTCCATCTCTCAAGCCCTTCAAGAGAATCTTCACCGATTATGTAATAGAGGCGCTCCAAAGATGCATCTTCACCCATCTCGGAAACGATCTCCCTTACAGTATCTATCGTGTAAGAAACTCCGCCGCGCTTAATTTCTCGAAGATCAACTTCTGCTTTTTCGACATCGGCAAACGCCGCAACTACCCTATCGACTCTATTCCAAAGGTGAGAGCAATCGCTCTTACCAACCTTGAATGGACTTACATTCGCAGGGATAACAAGCAACTTATCGAGAGAAAGCTCCACGATCGCTCGGCGCGCAATGGAAATGTGGCCGAAGTGAACAGGATTAAAGCTTCCTCCGTATATGCCGATTTTCATCTAAGAATTTACTTCTTAACGGCCAAGCTCCTGGGAGCGCTTTGCGGCAGCAGCAAGAGTCTTTGCGACAGCTGCGCCAAATGGAGGCTTTGACAAATGCTCCATGCCCGCGGCAGTCGTTCCGCCCTTTGTGCAAACGCCAGCAATGAACTTATTCAAATCCATGCCGCTTTCGCGCAAATATTTTGCCGTTCCGTACATGGTCTGCTCTGCAAGAAGACGCGCGACGTCTGCTTTAAGGCCAAGTGCCATCGCCCCTTCCGCCATCATCTTCTCCATATACGCGAAATACGCTGGCCCCGATCCGGAAAGCGCCGTAACAGCGTCAAAAAAGCGCTCTGCGAGAACCACCGTCTTGCCTGCCGCGCCAAGAATCTTCTCAACCTCCTTAACTGCATCGGGAGAGACTCCGCGAGCAGGAGCAATAGCGCACATTCCTTCCTTTGCCTTGAGCGCAAGGTTTGGCATTACACGAATAAGCGGAACTTTAGGCCCAAATGAACGGCGCAGGAAAGCAAGCGATTTTCCGGCTGCAATCGAGACTACCACAGCGCCAGGCTTGATGAAGCCCTTAACTTCTTGAGCAACGGCTGCCACATCAACAGGACGAACGGCCAAGAAAATAAGATCTGCCTTCTTCGCAACTTCAACAACGGAAGAAGTTACCGAAACGTGGTATTTGCGCTTCAATTCCGCGGCGCGCTCAGCGCGTTTCTCCGCCATAATCACGCCCTTCTTCGAAGGTATTGCCGAAAGAATACCCTCGGCCATCTCTCCAGCGCCCCAAAAACCAATCTTCATAAACTACCTCCTTATTGAAACACTCTTGCCTTTAAAGCGAACATCTGCCACGCCACCCTTAAGGCTTCTTACGGCAACATGTGTTGGCACACCATCTACCCATTCGCAATCGACCTCAAACGCACCGCGCGCGCAAAGGCCACGGAACGAGCCCTTCTTCTTCCACGCCTCTGGCAATGCAGGAAGAAGATCGATATATCCGGCATGGCTTTGAATAAGCATCTCGGCTATGCCTGCTGTGGCACCAAAATTACCATCGATCTGGAACGGAGGATGAGCATCCCACAAGTTGTTGAAAGTGCGCTCAGAAAGAAGATTGCCAATAAGCTTGTAAGCGCGATCGCCGTCTCCCGCTCTCGCACGAGCGCAGATTCTGTGAGCAAGCGCCCAGCCTGTTGATTTGTCTCCCCTGAGATCAAGCGTACGGCGCGCTGCAGCAAGCCACTCTGGCGTGCTGGGCGTTATTATTGTGCCAGGCATAAGCCCTACGAGTTGTGAAATATGGCGATGATGACGCTGACCAATATCTGCGTAATTTTTCTCTTCGCGAAATTCCTTAATCTGCCCATCGGCGCCTATCTGAATAGGATCGTATTTATCAATCTGCTGACGAACGATTTTCACGACAGGATCTTCGCCCTTGCCTAAAATGTCGGCGAAGCGGAGAAGATCGCGCCCATTCTCATAGATCATCTGCTGATCGAATGCGCAGCCAGTAGTCGTATAATAACGCGCCTTGTCGATGCCCCAGCGGAAATTATCCTCCATCTTCCCCTCCATCTGTTCAGGAGATGCGGAAAACTTCGAAAGATAAAGACCATTCGTCTCGACAACACAACGAACAAAGAAATCGCTCATTCCCTGAACTACAGGCCAAACATATTCTTCAAGCGCATCGCGATCGAGAGTATAATCGTACCAATCAGCAAAAAGCTTTGTCGTAAGGCCACCTGTGCCGGGGCCTGAATGCCCACCAGGGCCGCTTTCAACCATATAAGGATAGACTGCCGTGCCTACACACCAAATATTCGTTCCCTCACCTTCTTTTGGCAGGGGGCCAAGGCCATGCCTTTGCATATACTCAATGGCAAGAGCGCGCGTGCAAGGACGGAATGCCGCATTAAACTTCGCATAAGGCAAAAAGCATTCTGCAAGATTAGTATTAAATGCAGGCCAATAATTCATCTGCACATTAATGTTGTGCCAATATCCTGAGCCCCACGGAGATTTTTTATGTGCAGTCCAAACACCCTGCAAATTAGCGGGCAACGATCCAGGGCGCGAAGACGAGACAAGAAGATAGCGCCCAAAATGCCAGTATGTCTCTTCAAGATAACGACTGCGTTTGCCCTTTCTATACTCTGCGAGCAAAGCGTCTGTCGTCTTCTTTGCGTCTTCTTCTGACGCATTGATATTTATCGTTGCTCTTCCGAGAATGTTCTTAAGATCTTCTTCGTGTTCAGACAAAAGAGTTTTCCACCCTTTGTTTACAGCAGATGCAACGAACTGTTTTACACGCTTTGACGGATTGTCTAAAGGATCTAATTTTTTGTCATCGGCATTGGAGAAGACTTCCGGTACGAGGCGATAATTTGTATCGCACGAGAAATAAATAACAGCCGAATCAGCGCCTCTTACGCACAAAGCGCGCCCATCGTCCGCAAGAGAGCCACCCTCCTGAACAACCTCAAAGAGACCTGCGAATTTGACGCGGAAGCGCTCAAGCTCTTGCTCGACTTGAATTGCAGAACCATTCGCGCGCACAGAACCTTTGCGCCCGAAATCGCGATTACCGCCCTTCTTCATCCATGGAGAGAGAAAAGGAATTTCAGGGCGCAAAGTAAAGGAAACCGCTCCCTTGCGGTTGGCCGTAAGACGCACGGCAAGAACACGCGCAGGATAGGAAGTGAAATACTCTCTTCTAAAGCGAACTCCTGCCGATTCGTACTCTGTCCAAGCAACGCCACGATCGATATCAAGACCGCGCTCATAATTCTTTACATCATCGACTGGACAATCGAGAAATATCTCAAGAGCATTCGTGAGATTTGCAGCTTTGCGTCGCTTATCGCGGCCACTTAAAACGGCATTGTGAGTTACTTGAAGCCTATCGTGTTCGGGATCGCCAAAAACAGAAACTCCAAAATACGCACAGCCAAGAGGGATCGACTCTTTCTCCCACCCTTTTATCGTAAGTTCTGCAGGTTTATTGTATCTAAGAAGATGGTTAGACGCAAAAACTGCTGAGGTAAAAAAAGGCGACATCGCGGCACAAGAGGCCGCGATGAAGCGTATCAATGAAGATACTGTTTTTGCCATTTTAGAATTCCAATGCTTCGTACATCATTGTAAGGAACTCGGCGTATGTCATACGCTTCTGTTCCATAGAATCGCGTTCGCGAACTGTAAATGTTCCGTCCTTCGTCGACTGTTCGTCGACCGTAATGCACCAAGGCGTGCCTGCTTCGTCCTGACGGCGATAGCGGCGCCCGATTGCACCAGAGACATCCCACATGCAGTTGACCTTCTGCTGAAGACGGCGGAAGATATCTCTTGCGAATGCGAACTGCGCCTCGTCCTTCTTGATAAGCGGGAAGATTGCAACCTTAATAGGCGCGACCTTCGGATTGAAGTGAAGAACAGTGCGAATATCTTCCTTGCCCTTTTCGTCGACTAGCTTCTGCTCTTCGTACTCCTCGCAGAGAAGCGCGAGCATAAGACGATCGACACCGGCGGACGGCTCTATTACATGAGGAATGTACTTGCCGTCGAAAAGGTTCTCGCAGAACGCCTTTGCCGCCGCACGAATCTCTTCGCGCTTCTCCTCGGGGAAGACAACTTCCTTGCCTTCCTTCGCGGAAAGAGCCTTTTCGCGACGCTCGATCCACTCTGCCTGAGTCTTGGCGATAAATGCAGATTTCTCTTCGTCGGAGAGCTTCTTGCATGCCTGCTTGAGAGGATCGTCGAAGACCATCTGAGGAACTTTCGAATGAAGCTGATGCTGCGAAAGGTCGAAATCGCTTCTCGCCGCAATACCTTCGAGCTCCTGACGGCCGAACGGGAAATCGTATTCGATATCCACGCAAGCACGAGCGTAGTGAGCGAGCTCATCTGGCTTCTGCCAGTATTCGACAAACTTCTCTGTGGGAAGACCAACAGCATTGAGGAATTTCTTGCGCTGTTCGACCCAATACTTATGCCAAACTTCCCAGCCCCAATCGTCCTGAACTTCGCCGTCGATGTTGGGATTGTCGGCGAGAGTTACGACATGACCATACTGAAGCTCGATCGCTTCGTCGGGGCGAATGAAGAACTCAAGCTCCATCTGCTCGAACTCGCGCGAACGGAAAGTATAGTTGCGGGGAGTTACCTCGTTGCGGAAGCTCTTGCCCATCTGTGCGATGCCGTAGGGAACGGCCATACGCGAAGTAGATGTGACATTAAGGAACTGCGCGAAGATTGCCTGCGCCGTCTCAGGCCTCAGATACGCCACATTCGAAGGATCGTCGATAGGACCGACAACCGTCTTGAACATGAGATTGAAAGGCTTCGGCTCCGTCAGCTCGCCGCCGCAATAAGGGCAGAAGAATTCAGAACCTGCAATCTTGGGCTGAGGCTTCTTCTTCTGATCGGCATAAATATCCGGAACCTGATCGGCGCGCATGAGCTTCTTGCACTCCTT
>JAGBWQ010000046.1 GCA_017629735.1 Kiritimatiellia bacterium | reverse complement strand
TTGGTGGTATTCTTGAGCTTTACCGGAAGTTGGTATTTGATGGAGCTTTCGATATCCTCCGCCCCAAGGACATCGCGCAAAAGCGAATTCCAAAACTGCTGATCCTCGCCCTTTTCGGAGCCAGGGCGAAATATCCAATATTCGCGAAATTTCTTCGCTACCTGCTTGCTATCCATGTGCGTATTATAACAAAATCCCAACTCTCAGCCCCAAATTTGGGAAGTTGTACAATTAAGTGAGTCAAATCGCAATGGCATATTGTCGAGGTGGAGAACCTATTCCCTCTTCCCTATTCCCTTCCCCACCCCCTCCCCTATATGATATAATATGCAAACAAGTGCAAAAGTTGTTTTTTTAAGGTGCTTATCAATGGGCAAGGAAAATAATATCGTCGATTTAGCGTTACTGGAGCCTATCTTTTCGGAATTTGAGGGCGACGAGCACGCTCTCGTAACGATTCTCCAGCGATCGCAGGAGATATACGGCTATCTGCCGCAGGAGGTGATTTACCGCATCGCCGAGAGAATGGGCGTCTCGCCTGCCAAGGTTATGGGGGTGGCGACATTCTATTCGCAATTCCGCCTAAAGCCTGTCGGGAAAAATCTTATAATGCTTTGCAAAGGTACGGCTTGTCACGTTAATGGCGCCGATTCAATTGCTAATGCTCTTAAAGAAGAACTTGGCATAGGTGATGGCGAAACGACTGAAGACGGTCTATTTTCCATAAAAGAAGTTGCGTGCCTTGGGTGCTGTTCGCTTTCGCCGGTTATGATGGTCAACGGCACGGCATACGGGTCGCTCACGGCAGAGAAAGCAAAAGAGATAGTACGCCGAATTGCGGCGGAAGGGGCGGCATCGTGAGAATAGTTGTAGGAGAAGGAAGCTGCGGCTTGGCCGCTGGCGCTTCGAAGGTTCATGCAGCGCTAGAATCGTGCGGCGCGAAAGTTGGCATTACTGGCTGCATAGGTATGTGCTATCTTGAGCCTATTGTTGAAATTCGCGAGGATTCCGGCGCGGTTGCAGCTAGGCTTGTGCGCGTTAAAGAGAGTGATGCAGAGCGCATTTTCAAGGCTTCAGAATCTGGCGATTTCTCCAGCTTGTCCGACATTATGATGTCAGCTGAAGATGGAGAGTTTCTTTCAAAGCAAACACGCATTGCGCTTAGGAACTGCGGCGTTATTGATCCAGAATCCATCGATGAATATCGTGCTGCTGGCGGGTATGGCGCGATATCCAAGATTCTTGGCCGCGGCGATTCGGCGCAGAATGCTACGGAGGCGATTTCTTCCGAAGGCGTTATCGAAGAGATAAAAAAATCTGGTCTTGCCGGGCGAGGCGGCGCAGGATTCCCCACGTGGTTTAAGTGGAACGCTGCGCGCAATGCAAAGGGTAGCGAGAAGTACCTTATCTGTAATGCCGACGAGGGCGACCCCGGTGCATTCATGGATAGAGCTGTCATCGAGTCGGATCCTCATTCGCTTATTGAGGGTATGCTCATTGCAGCTTACGCCATCGGTGCTTCAAAGGCGTTTGTCTACGTACGCGCCGAGTATCCTCTAGCGATTGTGCGCCTTGAAAAAGCAATCCGCGACGCGGAGGAAGCAAATCTTCTTGGTAAGAATATTCTCGGCAGTGATTTTTCATGTTCATTGCGCATCAAGGCTGGTGCAGGTGCGTTTGTGTGCGGCGAGGAAACGGCGCTTATCGAGTCGCTTGAGG
>JAGBWQ010000045.1 GCA_017629735.1 Kiritimatiellia bacterium | reverse complement strand
GGAAGAATGTTTTCTTCGCCAAGAATAGGGCCCATCTCTCTTTCGGGAAGATCGCCTAAGGACAAGCGCGCTGTCATACGATCTCTAAGACCAGAGCCTGCAAGCCACGCTGTTTTAGCCGCGCGCACCGCAGACTCTTCCTGCTCAGCAGTAAGACGCACAAAAGCAACGGGAAACGATGGCGATGATTTCTGAGCCGAGGGCTTGAAGAAAATAGCTTTAAAGGGGAAGATCATAACGACTGCCAAGACGACAGCCATAACAGGTGCTGCACGGTAGATTTCTGTGACTATTGGAGTCATTCCTTGCTACCTCTGCTTTTCTCGGCGAAAAGCACTTTCTCCGCGCCGCTACGCTTTGCAAGCGAAGCAATTTCCATAAGCTCGCCACCATTTACGCGACGATCAGCAAGAACCAAAAGTGTCTTGCGCTCTGTTCGAGAAACTCTCTCGCTAAGCCTCTCTTCAAGAGCAGAAAGAGATGATGCATCAGAAAGCATATATCTCGAATCATCGAAGAAGACAAGCGTTTCGTGCCTAAGCGGCATGACAAGCGCAACAAGATCAGTTGGCTCGCCATCAGAAATGCCAGGCTCGTGAAGATCGAAAAGAACACCCTTTGCCGTAGTAAGCGTCCCTCCAATGAAATGAAAGAGAAGCAAAAGTATTACGATGCAAATCCAAGGAGCCGCCGCGGCAAACGGCTTTAGCGCCGGCAGGCCATAACGCCAAATACCTTCAGAGCGCTCAGGTTTCCAGCCCCACGGAATCATGCGGCAGATCCTTTCGTGCGCGATGAAAGATAGCCAAAGATCTGCCCTGCGGCAGCTTCCATCTCGACAACCACACGATCGAGTCTAACTCTGAGCGAGCCATACATTACTGTAGCTGCAATCGAAAGAGCAAGACCAGATGCGGCGGAAACAAGTGAGGGCATCGCCCCACCAAGAAGATCTGCACGCGAGACGATATCAGAAGCGTTTACCGACATTACAACATTGATAAACCCAATCACAGTTCCCAAAAGACCGAGAATAGGCGCGATCTGTGCGATAATCGCAAGCGCGGCAAGACGGCGGTCGAGGCGACCTACAGAAGCGCGAGCCTCCGCATCTATCGCGTCGCGTATTTTGCGCGCGCCACCATCGCTATTGCGTATAGCAACAGAAACGAGAGAGGAAACGGGAGCTACTTCTTCTTCGCAAATGGCGATGGCTTCTTCGTCGTTTCCTGAATCAAGGATATTAATAACACCCTTCATGAAATCGTTGACATTAATCTGCGCACGCCTGAGATTAAGAAGACGCTCAAGCCAAATAAAAAC
The DNA here is from genome assembly GCA_017629735.1 of Kiritimatiellia bacterium. Classification (GTDB taxonomy): domain Bacteria; phylum Verrucomicrobiota; class Kiritimatiellia; order RFP12; family UBA1067; genus UBA1067. The sequence continues at coordinate 691 of JAGBWQ010000045.1, read as the reverse complement.
AGACACAACCGCCAACGCGGCGATTATCCATACTACGGAACCTCCTGTCACAGAAACCTCCCCTTCTTGGATATGCGTTCAAGCCTGCGAGTGGCCTCCTCGGCAGCCGGAACATCGCTTGTTGAAACAAGCCTCAAAACATTCATCGCCTGAAATTCTCGACCGCGACTTTCAAAATCGTCAGCAAGCCTAAATGCAGCGCGAGAGAATGCCGCCTTTGCGGAATCATCAAAGACTTCGCCGTTTGCGCGACCGCCGCAATAAGCAAGAACGACATGAGAATAATACTCATCAACAGCCTCATCGTAGCGTTTGAGCTTCTCAAGCGCTCTTCCAATGCGGAATGAAACAGTAATCATACCACTTGGATCGAGCAGCCCTCCAAAGCGAAGCTCCTTGTACGCATTAAGCGCGGCACTGTAGCGCTGAGGATTATCGGCGCCAAGGGCGAAAAGAGAATCTGCAAGAAGTAAGCGCGCATGAACACGATCGGCCTGACAAGCCTTTTCGTCATTAGCAACACGCTCAAGAACGAGAAGCGCCTCAGCATAGCGAGCAAGCTCGATTAAAGACTCACCCTGCACAATCAACGCCCCTGGAACTGCAGGAGAGGAATGATATTTTTCCACAATCTGCGTGGTGATCTTGATCGCCTGTGCGTAATCGCCATCAGCAAATGCAGCCTTTGCAG
>JAGBWQ010000044.1 GCA_017629735.1 Kiritimatiellia bacterium | reverse complement strand
CGACTCCGTCCACTTCCCGCTGTGGCGTTACAATCCTACGCTCGCGGAGAAGAAGCTCACGATCGATTCTGCAGACAAGTCCGACAAGGTTTCCTTCGCAGAGCGTGCTCTTTCGAAGGACTGCGGCGAGAACCGTTTCAAGCAGCTCGTCAAGAAGGTCGGTCAGGAGCAGGCTGAGGCGATGCTCAAGGGAGCAGAGCAGGGCTTCAAGGAGAATTACGCTCTCCTCAAGAAGCTTGCCGAAATCTCGTAATTGGCAAGTCCAATCAAAAAGAGAGGCGCAGAGTAATCTGCGCCTTCTTTTTTTATTTTTAAAAAATAGTATTCTTAAAAAATACTTAGCCACAGGCGGGAGAGGCGCTCGGGGCTGACTCGCTCTAAAGTTTTTACTTCTTGCGCGAAAAGGGATATGCGATATTCCTCAAGTAACCAACGATATTCGGCGAGAATCTGACGATTGTCGATTTTCGCATTCTTGCTTGTAACAAGTTCGTAATACTGCGCCCAATAAGGTTCGATTCTGGCCATCTTCGACCGGTCGCTTGTTTTATCAATCCTTGCGCGCTCAATCCTTAATATTAAAGCCTTGAAATAACGCGAATAAAGCTTTAACTTTTCCATTGGTACACTTGCAACAAACCCAGGATACACTAGCCACGCAATTTGTGTGTTTATATCATCGGCAATGTCTTCTGGAAGATCGGCTCTTTCTACCTTGTCCAAAACTAGGCTCGCATCTTCAAAAATCTTTGAGACGAGCGCTGTGAGAGAAGAGTATGTCTCATTAATCAAAAAGCGCTTGTCTTTCACTCGCTCTGAGAAACATTTCTCATCACAGACTTTTTCAAGCCCATCTACAGCCGCGCTTCTTACAGCCTTTATAAGTATGTCGTCAGAAAGACGCTTAAGATCGTACTTTAGATTGTTGAAAAAGACGGCCGCAGTGAAGGATAGATTTTTTACTCTAAATTCGCGTCGTGAATTTTTCTGAACCTCAATAGCAAGAAGCCGCGCTACACCTTTGGCGTGTTCAGCATTTGCCGCATCTTCACTCTTAAATAATCTTACTGTTACACCATCGCCCTCATCGCGTAAGGCCTTGAATAGCTTTAAATCCCAGCCTGCCTTGCTTGTGTCTTGAGTTTCGTTAAGGCTTCCAAATTCCCATGCCGTATATTTAGACGGCGTCTTGTTGCTGCTTCCATCGCGTTCTACGCCTGCGTTTTTCAAAGCTTCTGCAAGGTTGCGCGATTGAGAGAGAATCTCCCCGGTCTTGTCGTCTCTGATCCTAAAGCGTACTTTGAGATGATTCGGTATTTTAGATTCATCTATTACTTCAGATGGAATACGCACGGCAAATCGCTCGTAGACGACGCGGCGGATTGCATCATTAAGCGATTCGTTCGATGGCTTAAGCATCGGAAGAATCAAAGAAAGCGTTTCCGAAATCCCAGGAAGTGCGCGTTTTAGCGAGGAAGGGAGCGTGTTTAGTATTGCTGTTGTCTTCTCAGCCAAAGCCCCAGGAACAAGCCAATCTGCTCGCCACAACAAAAGAGCCTTGGCGTCGGACTTCATTGCTGTGCATGTTATTCCGTCTCTCTCAGGCTCATCTGGAGAATTGCGATATTCTAGGCGCAACTTTGAACCAGCAATGGAGATAGTTTCAGGAAAGGCTCTATCGTCTCTTTTAATGTTGCCAAGCCACTCGTCGCGGTTTAACCTAAATGCCCTAATTTCATTCGGGGAGGCATTATGAATCCATTTCTTAAACTCATAAACAGAAACGACTTCTTTGGGAATAACTCTCTCGAAATGCGCGCCAATCTTATCGATATCGAACAGCTCTCTCTTTCTCATCTGCTCTGAAAACTTTTCAAGCTCAGAGAGAATCGCACGATTCGACTTTACTATTGGTGGCGGATTAGGAAATTCTCCAAGTACGAGAGCGTGTAGAATAAAGAGTCTGCGAGATACTTCTGGATCGATGCGGCTAAAATCGCGCCTTTTGCCGTCTACGAGAACAAGCCCGTAGAGAGTGACGCGCTCTTTAACTCTCACAAAGCCGCTTTTAGCGTCCCATTGAGGATCATAGTAGCTTCTCTTTACGATATTGCCAGCGGCAGGTTCGATCCATGCTCGATCAATCTTTGCAACATCTCTTGCGAATAGGCGTGAGGTTTCGACTATCTCGCCGGCCATCACCCATTCGTCGCTTCCGTGTTTCTTGTTCTTCGCAAGTACTGATGAGGGGTGAATTGCAAAGCGCACTCCATGAGCGCCGCGGAAGTCGTTTGTTTCAGTATCAAACTTGCCGATTTTCCCCAAGAGAGATGGCAAGAGTGCACGATGAAATTGGTCTGCGCCGCCGTTGTCGTTTGCGGTGTCGAGCTTAAGGCGCTTGCAGAGCGATTCAAGGCGAAATACAAGCTCTCTCCATTCGCGCATCTTTTGGTATGAAAGATACGATGCCGTCGCAAGTTTGCGTAGCTGCGTCGCGCTAAGTGAATCGCATTTTTCATTCCACCATTTCCAAAGTTCAAGCGTACCGAGGAAGTCTGAGCCTTTGACGCGCCATTTTGCATGTTCGCGTTCGGCCTTTTCTTTTTCGTCTGGAGGGCGCTTCTTCGGATTGTCGCAGCTCATTGCGGCAACAACTGGAAGAACAGAAGGAAGTGTTGCCAATTCTGATGCGGCAATAAGCATTCTTGAAAGACGCGGTTCAAGCGGAATTTTAGCCAACTGCTTGCCAATCTTGGTTAGCCTGATCTCATCGCTTCTTTCGTCTCTGTAAATCGCACCTAATTCCAGAAGCTCCTTTAAACCTTCACGAATCATCGTGTTTTTTGGAGGGTCGATAAAAGGGAAAGATTCAATCGAACCGAGGCGCAATTCAAGCATTGTCAAAATAACACCAGCAAGTGAAGAGCGTAAAATTTCAGGAGGAGTAAATTCTTCTCGCTTATTGAAGTCTTCTTCAGAGTAGAGACGAATACAAGTTCCGGGAGCTACGCGACCGCAGCGGCCAGCTCGTTGGCGCGCAGAGGCGCGGCTTATCGATTCGATTTGAAGGCGCTGAACATGAGTGCGGTGTATGTAGCGCGATATGCGAGCAAGGCCCGAGTCGATAACGGCTTTTATTCCAGGAATAGTAAGAGATGTTTCAGCAACATTTGTGGCAAGCACAATTCGCCTCCTGGGAAGCGTTTTGAATGCGCGAGATAATTCTCCAGGCGGAAGAGATGCGTATAGCGGGATTATTTCGCTTTTAGAAAGAAAGACATCTCTCTTTAAATAGTCGCCAGTTTCGCGAATATCGCGCTCGCCAGGAAGAAAGACTAATATGTCGTCATCAGCAGGAAGGTCGCGCGCAGCGCGGGCAACATCGCGCGGCAGATCGCGCTTGTCTTCGTCGTCGCAATCCAGATAGACCGTCTTAACTGGGAAAAGGCGACCAGGGACGATGATTTGAGGCGCATTAGAAAAGAATTTAGAGAAGCGCTCGGTGTCGAGAGTTGCTGAAGAGATTATGATTTTAAGATCTTTGCGCTTAGTGAGAATTCGCTTAATAATTCCAATTAAGAAATCAATATTGAGCGTGCGCTCGTGCGCTTCGTCGATTATAATTGCATCATAAGCCTTAAGAAGGGGATCGAAAAGAGTTTCCGAAAGAAGTACACCGTCGGTCATGAACTTAATGGCGGTTGAGCCGGAAAGCTTTTTATCGAAGCGGTGCTGATATCCTACAATCTCGCCAATGTTCGTCTTTAACTCTTTTGCTACGCGTTCGGCAACTGCAGTTGCAGCAACGCGCCTAGGCTGTGTGCAGGCAATTTTGCGTCCATCTTGGCCGCACCCAAGCTCCATCGCCATCTTGGGCAGCTGCGTTGTTTTGCCAGAGCCAGTTTCGCCGCAAACGATTATGACATTGTTCTTGCTAAGCGCATCAAGAATCTCTTTCCTGAAGGCTGTTATCGGCAACTCTTCGGGATAAGGTAATTCAATTGATGGATCTCTCTCGCTCATATTTCCTTTGAAAGCGCATATTTTACCAAATAATCGATTATAGTTGGGAGATTGAAGTCTTGACGCAGTTTAAGTGGATATGATAGACTTAAGGTATAAGATTTTGAAAGATAAAAATATGAAAAAAGTATTCTTAACATTCGTTTTTTCGCTCTCTGGCGCATTGTTTGCTACGCTGGCATTTATTAACAATATTTTTGCTGTTGCAAATTGGTGGCGCGCGTTTCTCGCCTCTGGAGGCAATGGCGAAGCCGTAAGCGCAAAAGCGTCTGGATACTTCGCTTTTCTGGATTGGAGCGTAGTCGACTATTCGGCCGTAACGACTCTTATTCCAACTATTGGATTGTGGTTTATGACATTTGGTGCTTGGCGCATTTTGCGCAAGCGTCATATTAGCCCTGGTAATTTCCCGTTCTTTAAAGGCTCCGATCAGCTACACATCGCGCTTGGTCTTTTTGGAACGCTTTGGGGCATTATTGTTATCGGCTTTTACAATCTTGAT
>JAGBWQ010000008.1 GCA_017629735.1 Kiritimatiellia bacterium | reverse complement strand
GTCTGTTTACCAATGCAGATCAGTCGAAGAAGGTTCTCGTCACCGATATTCTCGGCGCCGAAGACCACTGCGGCGATATGGACTTCAAGGTTGGCGGCACGAAGAAGGGTATTACCGGCTTCCAGGTCGACCTCAAGCTCCGCGGTCTTACATGGGATCTTGTCGAAGGCGCTGTTAAGGCTGCTCACGACGCGCGTCTCCAGATCATCGATTACATGGAGAGCGTTCTTCCTGCGCCGCGTACCGAGCTCAACAAGTACGCTCCCAGGATTGAAGAGATGCAGATTCCTGTCGACAAGATCGGCGCTCTTATCGGCCCCGGCGGCGCGAACATTCGCGGCATCGTCGAGACGACTGGCGCTCAGATCGACATCGACGACGACGGCAAGGTTTCGATCTTCGCAACCTCGCTCGAGTCGATGGAAGCTGCAAAGCGCGAAGTCGGCAAGATCACTGCAGTTGCTGAGCCTGGCAAAATCTACGATGGCAAGGTAACTGGCATCAAGGACTTCGGAGCATTTGTCGAGATTCTTCCTGGAATGGATGGCCTCTGCCACATTTCTGAGTTCTCTGACAAGTTCCTTCGTTCTATGGAGGGCGTTTGCAAGGTTGGTGACATCATCAAGGTCAAGTGCCTCGATGTCGACGAGCGCGGGCGCATCAAGCTCAGCCGCAAGGCTGCAATGGCCGAATTGGACGCGCAGTCCAACTGAACGAAAACTTTTAACGGAGATATGACATGAATTCCAGACTGCTCAAAGCCGCTCAGGAGAAAATTCCGTCGGTTCCCGTTTTGATCAACATCGTCAGCAAGCGCGAGCGCGAGCTGATCGCGGGCGCTAAGCCCATGATCAACCCGCAGACGCTTCTGACCGATGAAGACCGCGAGAAACATCGTACCGCTCTCGATATCGACAAGTGCGACATCGTTCTTGCCGAAATCGCAGAAGGCAAGCTGATCGCTCAGATCGATTTCGACGCGATCGCCAAGGCCGAGGAAGCGAAGTCCCGTTGGAACATGAAAAATGCAAACATCACTTCTCTCTACGCTGACTAAGGTCGGCGTAAAGGGAATGTGATGAGCCTATGCAGTGAAGGCTAAACCGTTTAATACGACTTTTGCCGAAAATCGCAAGGCAAGACACGACTACACCGTACTCGAAACAATCGAGTGCGGTGTGGTTTTGACTGGCACGGAAGTGAAATCCGTCAGAAGTGGCGGAGTTTCGCTTTCCGGTGCGTATGCTGCCGTTCTTGGCGGCGAGTTGTGGCTTTTGGGGTGCGATATTGCAGCCTACAAATTCGGCAACAGGTTCAATCACGAACCGAAAAGCAAGCGCAAACTTCTGGTGCATGCAAAAGAGGTTGCGCAGCTGAAGCTTAAAAGCGAAGCAAAAGGGCTTACTCTTGTTCCGTTGAAGCTCTATCTCAAAAACGGACGCATAAAGCTCGCACTTGGTGTGTGCAGGGGTAAGCAGATGCATGACAAGCGCGAATCTCTCAAGCAAAAAGCTCTCAGGCGCGATATTGAAAGAGCTTGATGAGAGAATATGCTATAATACGTAATCATGAAAGTTTACGGTATAATTCCAAGTCGTTACGGCTCAAGCAGATTCCCTGGCAAGCCTTTGGCAATTCTTGCGGGCAAGCCACTTGTAGCTTGGGTTGTGGAAGCTGTTTCCAAGGCAAAGGGGCTTGATGCCGTTTTAGTTGCCACAGACGATGAGCGAATTGCTCAGGCTGTGCGCGAACATTCAGGTGTTGCTGTTATGACACCTAGCGATTTGCCGAGCGGAACTGACAGAATTGCTTGCGCGGCGCGTGAGTTTCTTGGCCGCGATTTTGATGATGATGATATTCTCGTCAATATTCAGGGTGACGAGCCTCTCATCGATCCTGCGCTTATTGAGTCGCTTGTAAACGCGCTTAAGAGCGACGAGAAGTGGTCGATGGCTACTGCAGTTACGCCTATTAAGACGCAGGAAGATCTTAAGGCCAAATCTGTCGTTAAGGTTGTCCTTGATCGCGATGGTGGGGCGCTTTATTTTTCGAGGTCGCCAATTCCGTGTGATAGAGATAATGAGGCAGATCTTTCCTCTGGTCTTTATGTGCGCCATCTCGGTATCTACGCGTACAGGGGAGAGTTCTTGAGGCGCTATGTTACGGAAAAGCCTTGTGCTCTTGAGATGACAGAAAAGCTTGAACAGCTCAGGGCTCTTTGGATGGGCGCTAAAATAGCCGTTGTTCGCACTGACGACGAAGGCATTGGCGTTGATACGCCAGAAGATGCTGAGCGTGTGGCTAAACTTCTGGAGAGTCGCGGTGCGTAATCTTGCAATTGTTTTCCTTCTCGCCTTATGTGGGTGTGCTACGGGCGAAAAGATTACTTTCGATGCCCGCAATCCTGCCTTTACCGTCTATAACGACGGCATTATGTTTGGCGACAGGAAAGTGCATGCAAAAGAAGTGCCTGAGATTCTCAAAGATTATTCTGTTCCGCGCAATCGCACGATTCATATTCGCGTTCATCATTCTGTAAGAAGTCTCAGTGAGGCGAGATTTCTCATGGGCTGCCTTGCAAAGGCAGGCTACACCCGCCCCATTCTCGTTACAGAGAGGAAGGGGCAGTCTGTGGCTGTTGAAGGGAAAACGAAGAATTTTGAAACATGGTCGCGCGATGACACTCCCGATACAGTGCCGCAGCGCAGGGGGGTGAGGTGACGGAATCTGAAGCCTTACTTCGCGCACAAGTTCTTCGTTCTTTAATTGAGAAGGCGAATCGCGATTATTACGATCTTCATCAGCCGACAGTTGGCGACAGAGATTATGATATGTGGGAGAAGGAGCTTCTTTCTCTCGAAGAAGAGTTTCCTTTTCTTAAAGATGAAAATTCTCCGGTTCGCCGCGTAGCAGGCGGTCTTTCGGAGGGCTTTGCAAAAGTTCAGCACAACCCTCCGATGCAATCGCTTGATAAGACGCACGCGAAGGAGGAGCTTGCAGAGTTCGATTCGTTTATTCGCAAATCTGTCGATGGCTTTTCTTATGTGATAGAGCCGAAGGTCGATGGAGTTTCGCTTTCGCTTGTCTATTCAGGTGGTGTCCTTGTTAGGGCTGCAACGCGCGGAAATGGAACAACTGGCGACGACATAACAGCCAATGTAAGGACTATTGCTGCAGTTCCGAAGGTGCTGCCGCCATCGGCACCAAAAGAGCTTGAAGTGCGCGGCGAAGCATATATGACAAGAGAAGGGTTTGTCGAGCTTAATGCGCGGCAGGCTGCGGCAGGGCTTGAAGAGTTTGCCAATCCGCGTAATGCTTGTGCAGGCTCTCTCAAACAGCTTGATGCTGCTGTTACTGCATCGCGTCCACTCTCTGTTGTCGTGTACAATTCTGGCGGCCTTGGTTGCGAGGGCTTTGCGACGCATACGCAGATGATTGAGGCGTTCCGTGAGTGGGGCTTTCCTGTGTCGCCATATCTTAAGCATGCATCTACGCAAGAAGAGCTTTTTGCGGCTATTGATGAGCTTGAGAAGGCGAGGCATTCGTTTGATTTTGAAATAGACGGTGCAGTAATCAAAATTGACGAGCGCGTCCATTACGATACGCTTGGCGCTACTGCCCATGGTCCTCGTTGGGCGCGTGCGTATAAATATGCGCCAGAGCGTGCAGAGACTGTGGTGGAGGCTATTACGGTGCAGGTGGGCCGTACGGGTATTCTCACGCCAGTTGCGGAGCTTAAAAGTGTATTTCTTGCAGGGTCTACAATTTCGCGTTCAACACTTCATAATGTAGATCAGATAGCGCGGCAAGATATTCGCATTGGCGACCATGTGTGGATCGTTAAGGCGGGCGATGTGATTCCTGCTGTTGATTCTGTGATTAAGGAAAAGCGCACGGGCGAAGAGCGCGTTTTTGAAATGCCGCGCAGTTGCCCTGTGTGCGGAGGCGAGGTTAGACGCGAAGAGGGCGAAGTTGCGGTAAGGTGCGTAAATCCGGCGTGTCCTGCGCAGTTACGCAGGAGGCTTGAGCATTTTGCTTCGCGTAACGCACTCGATCTTAAGGCACTTGGCGAGCGTGTTGCAGATGCGTTAGTCGATTCAGGGCTTGTTCGCGATGTTCTCGATGTTTTTACGCTTTCTCGTGAGAGGCTTGAAAATCTCGATCTTGCAGAAGGTGCGAATGCGGAGGAGAAGGAAGAGGATTTTCAGGATGGACTTTTGCCCGGGTTGTTTAAGCCGGTGCGTAAGTTTGGGCGTAATGCTGTAAATCTTCTTAATGCTGTTGATCAAGCGCGCACTCTTCCACTCCATAGGTGGCTCTTTGCAATTGGCATACCGGGAGTTGGAGTGTCGGTTGCAAAAGACATAGCTGCTGAACATGAGAAGTTTAGCGATCTTGCGGATAGTGCAGTTCTTAAGAATGTTCTTGAGAATGATTTGAAGAAGGGCAAGGAGAGGAAGGTTTTGCCGATCAAGGTTGAGGCGGCAAAGGCGGTGCTTTCGTTCTTTGCAGGGGAGTATGGAAAGCGTTTTGCGGAAAGGATGGCATCGCTTTCGCTCGATCCTCAGTCGGAGAAGAAGGTGTCTGCTACTTCTGGAGCGCTTGCGGGAGTTGGTTGTGTTTTGACAGGCTCTTTAAGTCGTCCGAGGCATGAGTATGCTGCGATGATTGAAGCTGCAGGCGGAATTGTCCAAAGCTCAGTAACTTCAAAGACAAAGTATTTGATCGCGGGCGAAAATGTTGGAGCCTCCAAAACCGAGAAGGCTCGCAAGCTTGGAACACAAGTCATCGGCGAATCCGACCTCCTCGCACTCCTCGCCTAATTGGCGTTTAAAATTCTTGATTTTTTCCCTATTGCAATATGCATTGGGTTGATGTATACTTTTCAACGTACGGACGAACTGTGGTGGTTTGTTGTATGCCTCTTCGGTCTTATTTGCTGGGGCTCGTCCGCAACCCACGATGCAGACTTGGCTGAAGGTTCCGAAGATACGAAAAAACTCTTTGGTCTTATCGCTCCTCCTCTCAGCCCAATGCAGAAGGCCAAGAATGGTGCGTACGCTAATGCTTGCGACGCCGCAAAGTGCGACCAGCTCGTAGCTACGCGCTATAAAGTCACCGCCAAGGACTATTATGTCTATCAGCAGTATAAGGCTGAAGTGACTGGCTATCCTGCCAAGGTCGAGGGTGTTGAGGTAGTCACTCCTCTCTGTGTTCAGGAAGCTAAGTCTGGTAAGCGCGCTTGCCCCGTCAAGTAATAGCTTCTCGGATAATTAGCAAGGAGCCGCACCGTAGCAGGTGCGGCTTTTTTTACTCGTGAGATTTGACGATTTGGGCGCTAAAATGGTATAATACAACAAATTTATTCAAAATAAGGCTCATACAAGGAGATAAAGACGATGACGGATAGATGGGAACATCTCGATACGGCGATGGCGTATAGTTCGAAAAAGACGATAGCTCAGCTTTTTAACGAAGATCCTTCGCGCGCAGAAAAGTTTTCTCTTGAGGCGGCTGGCTGGTTCCTCGATTATTCAAAGAACCGTATTGACGAAAAGGTCATGAAGGCGCTTGTGAAACTTGCCAAAGACTCCAATCTCAAGGAAGAGATCGAGCGCATGTTTACTGGCAAGAAGATCAATGCCACAGAAGGGCGCGCCGTTCTTCATACCGCTCTTCGCAACCTTGATCCCAAGGCGAAAATCAAGGTCGATGGAAAGGATGTCCTCCCTGGCGTAAGGCGTGTTCTCGCCGCTATGGGCGATTTCTCCGATCGCGTTCGCCGCGGTCAGTGGAAGGGTTTCTCCGGTCGCAGGATTAAGAATGTCGTCAATATCGGCATCGGTGGCTCTGATTTGGGCCCCGTCATGGCCAATGCGGCTCTTACTCCCTATACGAAGCGCAATATGCGTTTCTACTTCGTTTCGAATGTCGACTCAACGCACTTGGCTGAAACGCTTCGCCAGGTAAAGGCAGCTGAGACGCTCTTTATTATTGCCTCTAAGACTTTCACCACGCAGGAGACGATGTCCAATGCTCTCGCTGCAAAGGAATGGTTCATTTCTGAGGCTCGCAAAGCAGGCCTTTCCGTCAAGGATGCGAAGAGCGCAGTCGCCAAGCACTTCGTCGCTCTTTCCACGGCCGAGAAGGAAGTCTCCGCTTTCGGTATTGATGTGAAGAACATGTTCGGCTTCTGGGATTGGGTCGGTGGCCGTTATTCGCTTCCTGGCGCGATTGGTCTTTCGCTTATGATTGCGATTGGCCGCGTCAATTACAAGAAGCTCCTCCGTGGCTACTACAAGATGGACCGCCACTTCCGCACTGCGCGTTTTGAGCGCAATATGCCGGTGATTCTCGCTCTTCTTGGTATTCTCTACTCCAATGGATATGGAGCGGAGTCTTACTGCTGCTTGCCTTACGACCAGTATCTCGCGCGCTTCCCCGCCTATCTCCAGCAGATGGATATGGAGTCGAACGGCAAGTGCGTCGATAGGCAGGGCAATGTGCTCGACCGTGAGACTGGTCCGATCGTTTGGGGCGAGCCCGGCACGAATGGTCAGCATTCGTTCTATCAGCTTATCCACCAGGGAACGCACCTTATTCCTTGCGATTTCATTGGTTGCTGCCAGACACACAATCCGATTGACGACCTTCACGACAAGCTTATGGCCAATCTCTTCGCGCAGACCGAAGCTCTCGCTTTCGGTAAGTCTGCCGACGAGTGCCGCAAGGAAGGTGTAGAAGAGAAGCTCGTTCCTTTCAAGACTTTCGAAGGCAACAAGCCGACAAACACGCTCCTTTGCGAGAAGCTTACGCCTGAAACTCTCGGCGCTCTCGTTGCGCTTTACGAGCACAAGGTCTTTGTTCAGGGCATCATCTGGAATGTTTACAGCTTCGATCAGTGGGGCGTTCAACTCGGCAAGGTGCTTGCCAAGGGCGTTCTTGCGGATCTTACAGCAAAGAAAGCATCTGGTAAGCACGATGCATCGACAAACCAGCTTATCGCCAAGTATCGCAAGGCTGTTGGCCGCTGAAGGCAAAGGAGTTTTTCCAAATGAAAAAAGCCAATAATGTTGTCATCGCCCAGTCGGGCGGGCCGTCGATGGTGATTAATGCCTCCCTCGTAGGGGCAGTTCTTGCCGCGCGTTCCAAAATTGCCGGGCGCAGAATCGGGCGAATTTATGGTGCTGTTCACGGCATTGAGGGCATCTTAAAGGGCGATTATCTCGACCTTAGGAAAGTCTCTGAGAAGATGCTTCGCGCAATTGCGTCGACGCCTTCCTCTGCACTTGGGAGCTGCAGGCACAAGCCGAATTTGGAAGATTGCAAGCGCATCTTCGAGGAGTTTCGCCGTAAGGAAGTTGGGTACTTCTTCTATATCGGTGGAAACGACTCTGCTGATGCAGCGAGAATCGTTGCGGAAGAAGCAGAAAAGGCGGGCTATCCTCTCGTATGCTTCCATATTCCCAAGACCATTGATAACGACCTTCGCAGCTGCGATCATACTCCTGGCTACGGCAGTGCGGCGCGCTTCGTGGCGTGCGCCATCAAGGGAGACGATCTCGACAACCGTGCGCTTGGCGGCGTTAAGATTGATGTTATCATGGGGTGCGATGCAGGCTTTCTTGCCGCGGCATCTGCTCTTGCTCGCCAGAGGCCAGATGACGGCCCGCACCTTATTTATCTGCCGGAAACGGTCTTTTCTGAAGAGCGCTTTGTTCGCGATGTGAAGTCTGCGATGAAGAAATTCGGGCGCTGCGTAATTGCAGTCTCCGAAGGTATTCGTGGCAAGGACGGAATTCCGATTGGAGCGAAGCTTGCCGATGGCGAGCGCGATTCTCATGGCAATGTTCAGATGTCTGGTACTGGTGCGCTCGGCGATGCTTTAGCTCGTATTATCAAGGCGAAGTGCGGTATCAAGAGAGTTCGTGCCGATACATTCGGTTATCTTCAGCGTTCCTTCCCTGGTGTCGTCTCTCAGACCGATCGCGAGGAAGCTTTTCTTGCGGGCGCCGCGGCAGTTCAGGCTGCGCTCGAGTCGGGCGAGACAAAGGGCACGATTGGAATTGTGCGCGAGGACTCCAAGAAGTACAAGGTCGCCTACGCCGTAAGGCCTATTTCGGATGCGGCCAAGGAGACGCGTTCAATGCCGCGCGAATTTATCGCATCTAATGGGTGCGATGTAACGCAGGCGTTTATCGATTACGCGCGTCCTCTCGTTGGAGAATTGCCGGATTGCGCAGTATTCTAATTGAGGCTTCGCCCCCTTAAATGGGGGCGTTCTCATTTATGGTATAATATACTCTTTAATAGGGATTGAAAGGGTAGAGAAGTGGGCGAAGAAAAAAAGACATATTATCTGGGCATCGACATTGGGTCGACGACATTCAAAGCTGTGCTTCTTTCCGGCTCTGGCAAGGTTGAGCGCACGGTTTATCGCCGTACGCAGCCTGTCGAAGGCGGAAAGGTTTCTTGTGCAGGCAATTGCTCGTCGTGCGGAAGATGCAGCGGAGGCTCGATTAAAAAGCTCGCTCTTGAGTTTTTGAGAGCAGCGGGTCTTACGTTTTCAGATATCTCTGCTGTCGTCGTTACAGGCAGCCAGATCGTCGAAGATACGCGTCAGTTCATACCTTTTGATTTTCAGGTCAGCGAAGTTACTGCCCATGTTGCAGGCGCTAAGTTCTTGCATCCCGATGTAGATGCAATTATCGACTGCGGCGGACAAGACTCCAAGTGCATGGTTTACAATCCGACCATGAAGCTTTGGACGAGCATGATGAGCGGCGTTTGCGCGGCAGGAACGGGAAGCTTCCTCGATTCCGTGGCGCAGAAGCTTGGCGTTAAGGTTGAAGATGTTGCCGATAAGGTAAACTACGAGTCGAATACAGAGTTCAGCTCCGTTTGCGCAGTTCTTTCAGCTACATCCATCAACAAGTTCAAAAACAGGGTTCCTGTTGGCGATCTTCTTGCTGGCGCGTGCAAGGCGCAGGCTCGCACGATTCTCAACTCCGTCGGTCAGCTTCTTCTTAACGCGC
>JAGBWQ010000043.1 GCA_017629735.1 Kiritimatiellia bacterium | reverse complement strand
TAACTTCTATTCCTCCGCCTCCAGCGAAGCCTTCCGCTACTATTGCTACGCGCCGCGCGGCAGCGAGGAGCTTAACTACCATTTCATGTTCTTCAGCGAAGATGCTCAGATTCATCAAAATCCCGTTCGTACGCTGACAGAAGATAGCGTCGGTGGCGAGGAACCATCAATAATTCCGTTTTCCGGCACGGTCGCATATTGGCCTTATTCGACGACGCCTAAGATCCGCGTGATGGTTTCGCCGGTCGAGCACGAATACGATTACGATGCTTGGGCTGCAGACGCGGCAACTCGGGTCTTTGAGTCTAATGTCGCGTATTCGCAAGGCGATAACTGGTCGGTTGATGTTGCGAATCTTCCGCAGGGGCGCTGGCATGCGCGGGCTTTCGCGGTCGATGGCGAACGCAAGATCGCGGCGCACACGAGCGTTGCTTTCGCCACGGGGACGAAGCCTTACTATCCTGCTGCATGCTATCCCGCAGGGATTGGGGTTGGCGCATTTAAGACTTATAACTCAATCGTGTCTGAGTTTATAGAGGTGTCTGGCACACAGCGCATTGTGTTTAAACTCGATGATCCTAGTGTGGAGATTGTTGGATTCCGCTTCTGGGCGAGAAACGATAAGAACAATACAGGTTGGCTTGTTCGCTCTATGAGCGCGCGCTTGCGCGTAACGGACGGAGAAGGAGATATGGGTGAAGTGACGCCCTATACCGACATTACGGCGCGTTCGCTCTATTATGCGGAGAAGGAACCGGAGAATGTCATATGGAAGGATTGTCTGCGTCTTCAAGAGTTGGATTTCTATGCTGACCGCAAAGAGGGATACTATGCGGAATATCCGGTAACGATTCCCTTCCGGGAGCCGACATACATCTGCTTTGACAACTTCCAGCTTTATCAGTTTCGTGAAATTGAATTTCGAGTCTTGCCGCGCAAAACGGGGCTAGTCATCTCTGTTCGCTAAATATCAAACTATAAATAATTCGTATGAAAATATCTACCTCTATTGCCGTTGCCGCGCTTTCGGTGGTGCCATTGTTCTGTAATGCGACTTGTTTGGGTGGTGTCGACCTGAATGGGTCATGGGAGTTTCGATTTGAGGAGGGGAAGAGCGCAGAAGAAGCGTTCGTTGCGGACTTTGTTGCAACGGACACGATGATTGTGCCCGGTTGCTTTGACATGATGCCGAAGTGGCTCATGAAAAAGGGCACTGGCCTTTATCGCCGCGTGTTTGAATTAGACAGAGATGTTTCTGCCGCGTGGCTAATTATTGATGGTGTCGGTCTTAGGGCGAAGTTTAAGATTGATGGTCGTGAGATTGGTGTCGACGAGTTTCCATGGAGCCGTGTTGAGCTTGCCACAGGCCCGCTTAAGGCTGGACGGCATATCATTGAGGCTGCGGTGGACAACCGCATTGATATTCGAACGAATAGGCTTTTCTTCCCGCGCTATGACTTCTATTCTTTCGGCGGATTCTTCCATGGGCTTTCGCTTTCATTCGACAACCGCATTCTCCGTGTGCGAACGAGGGATTTTGAGAAGGGACTTGTTGAAATTGAGGCTGTGAACTTCTCAAAGACTCACTTCGATGCGACAATAGTCTTTGATGGCGTAAATAAGGTAGATGCGACGTTCAAGGCTGGGCGTGCTACTGTGCGCGTGCCAAAGTGCAAGCTTTGGTCGCCGGACTCTCCGAATCTTCACACGGTTGTTGTCGATGGCTGCGCGGCGCGGTTTGGTGTCCGCGACATTCGTGTCGACGGCACACATATTTTGCTGAACGGTAAGAGGCTCATCTTGAAAGGTGTTAACCGCCACGAGTCGCACCCCGATCAGGGCGCGGCAACATCTGAGGAGTTGATGCTGCGCGATATTCAGCTTTTGAAGTCTATTGGCGGCAACTTCATTCGCGGGGCGCATTATCCGCAGGCGCAGCGCTTCCTTGATCTTTGCGACGAGAATGGCATTCTCGTGTGGGAGGAGTCTCTCGGTTGGGGAAATCTTGCGACTCAGATGGATCGTGAGGTTAGAGATCCTATTTTCCGCAAACTGCAGGTCGAGCAGACGCGGCTCATGGTGAGGAACTCCTTCAATCATCCATCAGTTATCTTTTTCGGATTTTTGAACGAGTGCCAGTCGAGCGAAGAAGATGTGAAGTCTCTCGTCGAGGAACTTGCCGCGGTGATTCGCGCCGAAGACTCGGGACGGCTCGTCACTTTTGCGGTGAATCGTTTGCCGAACGGCGAGGTAGGG
Organism: Kiritimatiellia bacterium; assembly: GCA_017629735.1. GTDB lineage: Bacteria > Verrucomicrobiota > Kiritimatiellia > RFP12 > UBA1067 > UBA1067. The sequence goes on along the minus strand of JAGBWQ010000043.1, from coordinate 14,529 downwards.
CAAGAGGAGGATATTTCGGCAGGTTGTTGCGACGTTATATCGTTCAATACTTATCCGGGCTGGATTGACAGAAGCGATGGTCCTGGTGATAAAGAGTCCCTTGCGCGTCTCATTAAGTCGGGTCCATACGGAGTTGATACGATTGTCGCCTGCTTTGAGCGTCGTTATCCTGGCAAGCCCATTCTTATTGCAGAGATGGGCACTTGTGGCCTCTACGGCAAGCGCGATCCAGCGGGAGGGGCATGGAGCGAGGAGTTCCAGGCGGAATATTTTGACGATGTTCTTTCCGCGGCGCTTTCAAATACACGACTTAGTGGAGTTACGCTTTGGCAGTTTTGCGATGCGCGCAGCTACCATCGGCGCGGCCCGGTCAGGGTGAAGCCGCTCTCAACGAACCTTGCGGGGCTTTTCGATGGCTATCGTCGTCCTAAGCTCGCAGTGGAAGTTGTGAGGCGTCATTTCAAGGGAAAGTGATCGTAAATAATGAGAAAATTAGGAGTGTGTGCGGCCGCATGTGTCGCGGCATTTGTATCGACGGCAGAATTACTTCCAGAGGTAAAGATTAAGGACGCTCCCTTACGCGTAGAGCCAATGCGCTGTTCAGCGATGCTCGTTAATATTCGTTGGCCTGGCCATCAGCGCGAGTTGGATCAAACGGAAATTTGTTCTTTTGCGAGGTTTGATTTTAGTAATTCAGTTGAAGTTTGCGTAACGCCGCGCCGTGCATTCACAAATGTCGTGGTGCGTCCAATCTCCGCAAAGGTTTCTGTGCGCCGCGAGGGCGATTCAGTTCGCTTCACTATTCCGAAGGTAGGCGCGTATTCGGTCGAGTTTGATGGGCGGCACAAAAATTTGATGCTCTTTGCAGATCCGCCGCATGATTGGTCTCAAGTCGATCGCGCCGCAAAGAATGTGCGCTACTTTGGCCCTGGCGAGCATGATGTGGGGCTCATGACCCTTAATGCAGGCGAAACTCTCTTTATCGATGATGGCGCTATTGTCTATGGGCGCGTCTTTGCAAAAGATGCACCGAATATTCTTATCTGCGGCAAAGGCATTCTCGATTCAAGCCGTATTGTAGCCAAGCCTATCGTCATCGATCCTGCGCTTGCAGAGGAGCAGCGCAAGAAGGGCTGGGCGATTACGAATGTGAAACGCTTTGACGCAATGCGCTTTGAGTTTTGCGACAATCTGCGCATTGAAGGCATTACGATTCGTGATTCTTCGCTCTACACTATTCGCCCGATCTGCTGCGACAATTTGTCCATTGATAACATAAAGATCGTCGGCAATTGGCGTTACAATGCAGATGGAATTGATATGCACAACTGCCGCAAGGTACGCATTCGCGATTGCTTTATTCGTACATTCGACGACTCAATCTGTGTAAAGGGATTCGACTATGTCCTGCCTGAGTCTCAAATGTTGCACAATGGTGTTATGCATGATGTGTTCGAAGATGTCCTTGTTGAGCGTTGTACTATCTGGACTGACTGGGGCCGCTCCCTTGAGATCGGCGCGGAGACGCGTGCGCGAGAGATTCGTAATATCGTATTCCGCGATTGCGATGTGCTTGCGCTGCACGAGCCACCTTTAGATGTGCAGAATTGCGATCATGCGTATGTTCATGATGTTGTCTATGAGAATATTCGTATCGAATATGATCCTAATGCAACCTGGACTGTCTACTCTGCTTCGGCGAAAGATTATAATCCCAACAACCGCCGCACTCCACAGGCGTTTGCTGCTGTTGTCATTTGGTATATCGCGGAGTATTCAAAGCCAGGAGCTGAGAATCGTGGGCGAGTGAGCGATGTTGTTTTCCGCGACATTGACATTTACGCACAGTCCATGCCGCCTGTTAGGATTCGTGACTTCGACGAGAATCACCGCGTTGAGCGCGTCACTTTCGAGCGCATACGCCATAATGGCGTTGAAGTAAAAGTCGCGGGAAGATAAGCCGAGGGTCGGATTCGAACCGACGCGTCCTTGCGGATCCTGATTACAAATCAGGCGCAGTCAACCACTGTGCCACCCCGGCGTCAAGTAATGCGTAGTATATCATAAATTTTTCAGTTTTGGTATAATACGCCTTAATAAAAATTAAAAAAATTCAAATCATGTTCAAGCCAGTTTCGAACAGGGTGGCATTTCCGGGTATGGAAGAGGGAATTCTTCGCTTCTGGGATAGCCACGGTACATTCGCAAAGTCGTTGGAGCGCAATCGCGACAAAGAGCGCTATACTTTTTACGACGGCCCTCCGTTTGCGACGGGTCTTCCGCATTATGGGCATCTTTTGGCCGGTATAATTAAGGATATTGTGCCGCGCTACCAGACGATGCGCGGCAAATATGTCGAGCGTCGCTTCGGCTGGGATACGCACGGCCTTCCTATTGAGGCTCTTGCTCAAGAGGCTCTTGGTGTGGCAGGTGCTCCCGAGATCAAGGCTCTTGGTGTCGATAAGTTCAACGAGCAGTGCCGCTCGATGGTTCTCAAATATGTCAACGAGTGGGAAAAGACTGTCACTCGTATGGGGCGTTGGGTCGATTTCAAGAACGACTACAAGACGATGAACCCCGAGTTCATGGAGACTATCTGGTGGGTTTTCAAGCAGCTTTGGAATCAGGGGCGCGTTTATAAGTCGCATCGCATCATGCCTTACAGCTGGAAGCTTTCTACTCCGCTTTCCAACTTCGAGGCAGGCAACAACTACAAAGATGTTCAAGATCCGACTGTAACCTGCCGCGTTCGCGCGACATCGCTCAGCAGCGAAGATTTGAGAGCGAAGAGCGAAGGAAGTGTTGTCTATTTCCTCATTTGGACGACAACTCCTTGGACGCTTCCTGCGAACCTTGCTATCTGCGCAGGAGCAAGCCTCGACTATATCGCTGTGCGCGACATGACGGACGAGAAGCGTCCTATCTATGTCATGGCGAAGGCTCGTTTGCCTTTCATCTTCAAGAAAGAAGAGATGTATGAGGTGGTTTGGGAAGGGAAGGGCGATGCTCTTAAAGGTTCTGAATACGAGCCTATCTTTCCGTATTTCGCCGATAAGAAGAACGAGGGTGCGTTCCGTGTGATCAACGACGATTATGTGACGACCGACGATGGTGTCGGCCTTGTCCATATCGCTCCTGCATACGGTGAAGACGACTTCCGCGTCTGCAAAGAGGCTGGAATTGCAGCGTTTGTCGATCCTCTCGACGAATCTTGCGCCTTTACCGATGCAATCGCATCTCTTAAGGGTCGCTTCTGCAAGGATTGCGACAAGGATCTTATCAAGTGGCTCAAGAGCGAGGGCAAACTCGTTCATCAGGCGACAATCGTCCACTCGTATCCTTTCTGCGACCGCACCGATACGCCGCTTATCTATCGCGCGATTGATGCTTGGTATGTGCGCGTTGAGGATCTTCACGAGCGTCTTGCAAAGAACAACGCCCCTGTGCGTTGGACGCCTGAATATGTTGGCGAGAAGCGTTTCGGCAACTGGCTTAAGGAAGCTCGCGACTGGAACATCTCCCGCAACCGCTTCTGGGGCAGCTGTATTCCTGTGTGGATCAACGAAGAAGATCCAGAGGATATGATTTGCGTCGGCTCTGTGAAGGAGCTTGAAGAGCTTTCCGGCGAGAAGGTTACAGACCTTCATAAGCATTTCGTCGACAAGATTCTCATTAAGAAGGACGGCAAGACATATCGCCGCACGCCTGAGGTTTTGGACTGCTGGTTCGAATCTGGCTCGATGCCGTACGCCCAGCAGCACTACATGGGTGAGTGTGAGAATGTTCGAATGAGCGAATGTTCGAATGATGGAGCGCAAGCCGATTCAAACATTCAAACATTCAAACATTCAAACATTGACAGTTTCTTCCCGGCCGACTTCATTGCCGAAGGTCTCGATCAGACGCGTGGCTGGTTCTATACTTTGATGGTTCTCGGCACATGTCTCTTCGACAAGTCGCCCTACAAGAATGTCATTGTAAACGGCCTTATTCTTGCTGAAGACGGTAAGAAGATGTCGAAGCGCCTCAAGAATTATCCCGATCCCAACTTGATGCTCAACACTTACGGAGCGGATGCGATCCGCCTCTACATGATCTACTCGCCTGTGGTCAAGGCCGAGTCGCTCAAGTTCTCGGAGAGCGGCGTCAAGCAGATCATGCGCGATTTGCTCATTCCGTGGTGGAACGCATATTCGTTCTTTGTCACTTACGCGAATGTCGACAATTTTGCAGACGAAGAAGTGTTGCAGCCTTCGTTCGCCAAGACTGCGGAGGGCGACACCAAGACATTTGAAGCTACGAATGTTTTGGACAGGTGGATCGTCTCCTCGATGGAAACGCTCATTGCCGATGTTACTGAGGCGATGGACGCGTACGATCTTCAGAAGTCTGTCCGTCCTTTCGTTAAGTTCATTGAGGATCTTACCAACTGGTATATCCGTCGTAGCCGCCGCCGTTTCTGGAAGTCGACAAACGATGGTGATAAGATTTGCGCTTACAGAACGCTCAGATATGTGCTTGTCCAGCTTTCCAAGGTGGCGGCGCCGTTCACGCCTTTCATTGCCGAAGAAATCTACGGCAATCTCAAGGGCGCGAGCGATCCTGAGTCGGTGCATCTTTGCGATTTCCCGACAGCCAACGCTTCTGCGCGCGATCTCGATCTCGAACGCCGCATGGCCGATGTTCAGTCTGTCGTCGAGCTCGGCAGGCGTCTGCGCGCTGATAACGATCTTAAGGTTCGTCAGCCGCTTTCGTCGCTTAAGCTTGCAGGCGGCGATGTGAAGGGTCTTGAGGAGCTTATCGAAGACGAACTTAATGTGAAGAGCGTCGAGTTTATCGCCGATGAGAAGGAGCTCTGCAATGTAAGCTTCAAGGCGAATTTCAAGACTCTTGGCAAGAAGTGCGGGCCCAAGATGAAGGCAGTTGCCTCTGCGATCGCAAACCTTGGTGGTGTTGTAAATCAGTGGCCGATTCTTATTGAAGGCATCGAGATTTCTGAGGAAGATGTTCTCGTCACGCGCTCGCCGAAGGAAGGGCTTGTTGTCGCTTCCGAAGGTTGCGTCGTAGTTGGCCTTGAAACTGCTCTTACGCCTGCTCTTATCGCTGAGGGGCTTGTCCGTGAGTTCGTAAGCCATGTTCAGTCGATGCGCAAGGAGGCCGATTTTGAGGTCACGCAGCGCATCAATGTGAAGGTTGCGTGCGACGATGAGCTTAAGGCAGCTTTGGAAGAGCACGCCTCTTATGTCAAGGGCGAGATTCTTGCACTTGGCCTTACATTCGAGAATGGCGGCGGAAGCGTTGATATCAACTCTCACGCCGCTGAAATAACTGTCGAAAAGGCTTAAGAAAATGGTAGAGCGCGGTGAGATAACGGTAAGGGCGGCGACGTTGAAGGACGCAGAGCGCATTTATGCGCTCGTGCGTCGCAATACCGATCAGCTTGTTCCGCGTTCACTTGGAAATATTGTCGAATCCATCGACAGGCTTTTCGTGGCCGAGGCAGAAGGCGAGACGGTTGGGTGTGCTGGATATCAGATACACCCCGAAATTGGCTCGCCCGAAGCTGCCGCGGTAGAGATTGTCTCTGTTGCGGTCAAGACCATTTTTAGGCGCAGAGGCGTCGGAAGAAAGCTTGTCGAAGCTGTCATTGAGAAGATCAAAAAATTCGGGCCGAAGGAAATAGTGGCGCTTACATTCGCGCCTGAATTTTTCGGAACTCTCGGGTTTGTCGAAATTCCCAAGACGAAGATAATGCATAAACTTTACACCGGCTGTATCAATTGTGCCAAGCACGATAATCCGTTTACCTGTCCTGAGATAGCCATGGAGTATCGCGGCGGTGCCGAGCAGTCAAACTAACAATGATTGGAGGAAATAAAATGAGACCTGTAGTATTCATCATTCGTGACGGTTGGGGCGTTAATGAGCGCAAAGATGGCAATAGCGTTTACGGAGCGAAGACTCCTGTCATCGACCAGATTCGTGCGCGCTATCCTCATTGCCTTCTCGATTGCTGCGGCGAGGCAGTTGGTCTTCCCGATGGCTATCAGGGCTCTTCCGAAGTCGGCCACCTCAACATGGGCGCGGGGCGCATCGTTGTTCAGGAGTTGAAGCGCATCGACGACGGCCTTGCTTCTGGCGATCTTTTCAAGAATGAGAAGTGGCAGAATCTCATCGAGAACTGGAAGAAGAACAATTCTCAGTTCCACTTCTTCGGGCTTCTTCAGGACGAGGGTGTCCACGCCCATCAGGAGCATCTCTTTAAGCTCATGAAGCGCGCTCGCTCCGAATTCCCTGAGGGCAAGATTGTTGTTCATCCGTTCCTCGACGGCCGCGATACGCCTCCGCGCTCCACGCTTGAATATATTGCGCGTCTCAAACAGGAGCTTGCTGCGATTGGCAATGCTACGATCGGCACAGCGATGGGTCGCTATTATGGCATGGATCGCGCAAAGAAGTATGCTCTTACCGATACCGCATATTCGTGCATTGTCGATTGCGTTGGCCAGCGCGTCAATTCTATCGAAGAGGCTGTTAAGAAAGAGTATGAAACTGGCAAGACGCCCGACAATACTCCTATGACGGATGAGTACATTCCTTGCTATGTCATCGGCGAGTATGCTGGTATGCAAGATGGCGATGTCGTAATGCACACCAACTATCGTCAGGATCGCGCCATTCAGCTTACTCAGGCGTTCGTGTGCGACGATTACGCTGGCACTCGCGCTCGTCGTCCGAATGTTACTTTCCTTGGCTTCTCTCGCTACTGGGACGAGTTTGAGGATTATCTCCTTGGTGCAGGTGGCGCAGGCGGCAGCATGGACAATCTCCTTGGCGAGGTTATCTCCAAGGCTGGTCTTAAGCAGCTTCGTATTGCTGAGACGCAGAAGTTCCGCCATGTCACGAGCTTCTTCAACGGCAAGTCCACGACTCCTTCCGAAGGCGAAGATCAGGTCGATGTTCCCAGCCGCTTCGATCCCGCGACATTCGCTTCGCACCCTGAAATGGACGCGTACACGGTGACGGACGAGCTTCTCAAGCGTCTTGAGAACAATCCGTACGGATTTATCGCCGTTAACTACGCCAACTGCGATATGGTCGGCCATACTGGTGATTTTGATGCAGCTAAGAAGGCTGTTGAAGTTACCGACGAGTGCATCGGCAAGCTTTTGCCGCGCCTTATGGAGCTTGATGCTCATGTTCTTATCTTTGCCGACCACGGCAATGCTGAACAGATGGTTGATTATAAGTCGGGCCTTACCAAGACTTCTCATACGCTTAACCTTGTTGAGTGCTTCTATGTCGCAAACGATGCAGCCGGCGTAAGGCTCACTCCGCTTGCGAAGCTTTCGGCAGTTGCGCCGACGGCACTTCAGATGCTTGGCATTCCTGTTCCTTGCGAGATGACGACTCCTTCGCTTCTTGCAGGCAAGGAGCCTTGGTCTAAGACTCAGCTTAACGTATGACAACCTTTTCGGCTCTTCTGCTTTCCGCGATCATAGAGATACCCGTGACAAACGGTGTGTCTCTCGCGGAAGCGTTCGAAAAAGCGATTAGTGCGCGAGCGGAAGACGAGAAGGCCGAAATTGTAATCGACATCAAGGTCAAAGGACGGGCACTCAACCGTCCTCTTTTCATAGACGGAGTTTTTCAGCCGAAAGAGGCCGGTAAATTGATAATTCAAGGCTCCGGCAAAACGCGGCCTCGTCTCTTTGGAAGTCTGCCAGTTCGCGGATGGAAGAAGCGTAAGACGAAAATGAACGGCAGGAGCGATGTCTGGGAGGCAGATGTCTCGAAGTTTGAGCTTTCTGAGCAGCTCGACTGCCTCTTCATGGACGGGAAGATGCTCACGCTCGCGCGTTATCCCAATTTTAATCCGTCGGCACCATACGCTGGTGGGTGGGCGTATGTTCCAGGAAGATGGATAAGCATGTATAAGTTTCCCGAAAAGGAGCCAGCGGGAAACAGAACATGCATGAGAGTTGGCAAGAAGGATTGGCGCAACTGGAGTGTTCCGTCTGAGGGGCGCATTTGTATTTTTCCGCGGCAGAGATACGGCAGCTCCTATGTTCCTATCAGAGATTTCGATCGGGAGAATAGGCTTCTTCTTTTTGCGCGCAATCTCTGTGATATGCCGCGCCCCGGAGATACATATATTCTAAGTGGCTTCCGTGAAGAGCTCGATGATTATGGCGAGTGGTGCCACGATCTTAAGGCGGCAAAGCTCTATCTTATTCCGCCGAAGGGAAAAGATCCAAACAAAGATGTTGTCACGCTCCCGACGATTGACGCCATATTTGAGATGGAGAAGGCGAACAATGTCGAGATAAGGAATCTTGAGATTTGTGCGGCGCGCAAGGCTCTTGTCGCCAACGGAGGTTCGTGCATTACGATGCGTGGGTGCGAAGTTCACGATATCTCAAGAAGGGCGATTGAATTTCGTTGGGGCTTAGATAATGCGCTTCTCGATTCTGACATTCACAATCTTGGCGGCGGCGCGGTACATATTCTTGGAGGAAATGTTAAGAGGCTTAATGGTACGGTTATTGAGAATTGCCATTTTCATAGAGTGGGCAAGATCGACCATGTTTCAAGTGTCATTTTCTTGGAAGCTCATGGTGTAAAAGTGCGCCATTGTCTTATTCACGATATTCCCGGTTGGGCAATTTATCACATGGGGAATTTCCACGAATTTACCGACAACCGCATTCATCATTACATGCTTGAGACGGAAGATGGCGCGGCAATGTACACATGTGGATATTCGGGAGCGCTTGGCACGGTCATAGCGCGCAACTGGATTTCAGATGGAGTGGGGATTGCAAAGTGCGCAGGTTGGGGGCCTTTGAGATTTTTCCAAAATTGCCACGGATTGTACTTTGATGCCAATCCATCAGGAGGCCCTGGAGGCGCGCTTGTTTACGACAATGTGTTTGAGCGCATCAGTGGGATGGGACTTAAGCTCAATTCGAATCGTTGCATGATGATTACGAATAATGTTTTCTACCACACGGGGCGCGGCGAGCTTTTGAGGTGGTCGTATGCGATTCAAATGACAGGTGGCAAATACAATCCTGAGGAGCATTCAGGTACCGTAAGGGAGTGGAATGCAATTCTTTCGGCAAGGCCGGACTTGCAGTCTTGGCCGTTCTTTGCGTGTCCTCCTGATAGGACGCCTGGCGGAAACCACAGTTGGTCGAATGTCCTTCAAAGGAATATTTGGTACTATCCGACTTGTCCTACGCAAAAGCTTATCATTCATGGCGGTATAGATTTTAGTAGCCATGTTATAGATTACAACTGGATATGTCCTGGCAAAGATGCGAAGTATCCGTCTATACAAGACTATGATTGGAAAAATACATGGACTCGTAAGATGAGGCACGACACTCATTCTGTGGTCACAGATAGCATTGGATTCGCGAACCCAAAGAAGGGCGATTTTACGCCGAAGAACAAAGCTATAATGAAGAAGCTCGGCATAAAACCGCTTAATATGGTAAAATGTGGTCTCTATGTGAACGAGTATCGCAAAAAAATCGAGAAGGAGCCAGAGGGGGCTTCATCCCATCCTGAATGGTTTAAGCATCCCGTTCACATAAATCCGCCGGCGAACGAAGATCCGTTCCCAGGCGTGTCGAAGTGAGAGTTTTAGACAGAAACACATAATGAAAGGAATAATAAAAATGAAGAAATTGTTGATTGCCACATGTGTTGGCATTGCGGCAATTGTTCTGAACGCGTCAGAAAGCGTGTTCATGAAGGCACAGGGCGTTTGGCTCTCTGATGTCTCCGCCGTAAAGCAGGCCAAGACCGCAAAGATCGGCAAATGGATTGTTCTCGACGAATCTGAGACTTTCCTTCGCATTGCCTCCGACAGGCCCGTCAAAGTTTATTTTGAGTGGAGCCAGGTGGGCTGGATTCCTGGAGATGGCAAGGCTCACGATTTGCCCATCTTTGGCGGCAAGGGTTTCCATCCGCTAGATTTTGATTGCGCAGCCGATGCTACATGGATTCGCGCTGAGCTGGTAAATGCGAATGGTAAAGTTCTCGTCGCTACGGGCGATAGGAAAACTCTCGATGTTGGCGTTTTCGATTCGCGCGTTTCGAAGGAGATCCCCGATCCTGATAAGCCTGGCAAAACGAAGAGGGTCGGCGTTCCTTTCGTCGTCGTGAAGGCTCCAGAGTCAGCTCTTGCTCCTGGCCTTGCTTCGCGCGCGCCCTTTACTCCGTTCAAGTCCTCGACTGGTAAGAGCCGCTGGCTTTATCGCGCCGCCGCAGGCGAGAAGCTCGTCTTCAAGTCTGCTGCGAAGGTTCTCGGTGTTCCCTCGGCGTTTGTTTTCTGCAACAAGCCCGGCTCCATGATCGTCAAGTGGGGCGAAAAGAGCAACGAAAGCGTCAAGGTGAAGAGCGACAAGGAAGGCGGAACGTCTGGCCCTGTCGTGATGGATGCGTTCAATATCGATACGCTCGAGTTCATCGTCGAGAGCGGCGAGTTCGAAGTGAGCGATGTTGGCTGCCGTACGATTCTCGCTTCCGATCTTGCGCTTTGCTCGCTTACGACGAGCGACCAGGCGATCAATGCCGAGTTCCTCGCTGCGCGCGCCGCTAACGATCGCGCCAAGATTGATGAGCTTTTCCGCAAGGCTTTGGGCTTGAAGTACATTGACAAGAAAGCAAAGGTTGTCGCCATCGATCCTACTGTTAGGAATGGTCTTACGCACTGCGGTGCGAAGATCTGCGTTGGTCTTGATGCTGATGCTGTTCTTGATATCCGCTGGATGCGCGAAGAAGGCGAAGGTCTTGCGACGGATTCTTGCGATCTTCCCGCAGGCTGGAAGCTCGTCCGCGATTTTGATATGCAGGCCGAGTGCCAGAGGCTCGTTGATTCGGCTATTGCCGACAATCTCCAGGGCGGTGTTCAGTTCTGCGCCTACAAGGATGGCAAGTGCATCGTAGATGTCTATGCAGGCAAGCTTACGCGCAAGGAAAATTCTCCTGCCGTTAAGAGCGATTCTCTCTTCCCGATCTTCTCCACCGAAAAGCCTTTGCTTGCTACGGCTTGCCATCGCGCGGTTGAGCAGGGTAAGATGGAATACGACAAGCCCCTTTGCACATGGTGGCCCGAGCTCGATGAGCGCGGCTTCTTCGCAAAGTTGTTCGATCTCGATTCCGATACGCGCAAGGAGCGCCTCACTCTTCGTGAAACGCTCGGCTATCGCACATGCATGCCTGGCGGAAATCCTGGTGGTCGCAACAATCCCGTCTGCAACCGTCCTCTTAAGGACACGGAACTTGTCGACTGGGATTTTGTTTGCAAGGTTGCCGCGGCAGATCGTCCGCACGGAGTTCCTGGAACGACGCAGGCTTATTTGCCGATCGCTTATGCGTGGATGCTTGGACATCCGCTTGAAGTTGCAATGGGCAAGCCTCTCAAGCAGGTTCTCGATGAGGAAGTCCTTATTCCTGCAGGAATCGATAAGGAATTCTACTTCGTCGTTCCTCGTAGCGAATATTCGCGCTGTGCTGAATTTGCGTTCAGCCCGTTCTGCGAAGTCATGAATACTGATTGGGCAAGGCAGGCGATTATGCCTAGCGCGTGGGCAGTTTCTTCCGCTAAGGGCATCTGCAAGTTCTATAACCGTCTCTGCGGTTTCGACGGCGAGAAGCCTCTCATTGCAAAGGAGACGCTCGACGAGGCTCTTAAGCCTTGCCGTCACGAGAGCGACCCGCTCCCCAATCCTAAGTCGATGAAGCGCGACTGGTTCATGCTCTTTGGTATGGGCTATGGTCTTTGGGGTTCAGCTGAGCGTATGGATCGTGTCTTCGGACACGGCGGCGCTGGCGGCAGCGAAGGCCTTGTCGATCGCGACAACAAGCTTATTGTTGGCTACACTTGCAACTACGGCAAGAATTCGACCGTCCTCCGTGATAAGCTCTATGAAGTGGTAGGAATGCGCTGGCGCTACTGGAGCGACAATGTTAACATTCAGGACCTTCAGATGAACACGGTCAACGGCGGCGACTATGTAAGAGGCATTACTTCCAGGTGATATCTTAAGTAGTCTAAGTCAAAACGAGGACGAGCTCCTATAACGGGCTCGTCCTTATTTTTTGGGTCTTCTTGAGAGCGCTTTAACCTTATTATATTTGGTATAATTTAAGGATACAAAATTTAGAAAAGTTCTCACTGATGATAGAGAATGAGAGGTAGAAAAATGGGCAAGGTGTTGTTTGTAAATGCGTGTGTTAAGCGTTGCGTTCCTTCTCGAACACTACGCTTGGCGAAAGCTTATTTAGCGGAGCGTTGCAAGGATCAATCTGACGGTCTTGAAACGATTGATTTGGAAGATCTTCGTCTTGCGCCTCTTTCGGGGCGTGAATTGGCGGTACGAGAAGAGGCAATTCAGAAAGAGGATTTTTCTGCGGCCGCCTTTGATCTTGCTAGGAATTTTCGCTCCGCAGAGGAGGTGGTGATAGCGGCTCCTTATTGGGATATGAGTTTTCCTGCTGCGCTTAAAGTTTATCTAGAGCACATCTGCGTCAATAAGTTCACCTTTGGTTATGGCGAAACGGGCGCGCCGCGTAGCCTTTGCAATGTTAAAAAAGTCGTCTACATCACTACCGCTGGAGGTATGATTGGCGCTGCCAATTTCGGGTTTGAGTATGTAAAAGGTTTGTTCGCAGCTCTTTTTGGCGTTGCCGACTTTTCTTTCTTCAGCGCGGAAGGCTTAGATATTTTTGGGAATGATTCCGAAGCTATACTTAAAGCCGCTATCGATAAAATGCTTTCAAAGAGCTGAAATAGGCATTAACGCTCGATAGAGATATCTTTCCAATTCTGTAAATCCAGTATAAAAAGCCAGCCTTGATTTTAGGGAGGCAGTTTTGGTATACTACACGACGAACATTCCCAAATAAACTTTAAGGATAAAAGAAAATGGCTAATATCAAGGGCGGCCGCGCCGCCAGAAAACGCGATCGCCAGAACGAAAAGGCACGCAAGCGCAATGCCGTGTGCAAGGCTAAGTTGCACGACGCACACAAGAAGCTCTTCAAGAACGCCGATGCCGGCAAGCGTGAAGACGCAGAGAAGAAATTTAAGGAATTTGTTTCCGGTCTCGATAAGGCCGTGAAGAAGGGGATCATCTCGAAGAACACCGCTGACCGCAAGAAATCGCGCGCTCAGCTCAAGCTCAACAAGATGGCCAAGTAACAAAGGGTTGATCCGGGAATGTGAAATGCGAGGGGCATCGGAATGTAAGGCGTTCTGGTGCCCCTTGTGGTTAATAAAAATTTGAATATCTGAAAGGAAAAACAAAAATGGACAAGAAGACACTTCGTGATGTGGAACTGGCAGGCAAGCGCGTTCTCATGCGTGTTGATTTTAACGTGCCTATGGCAAAGGATGGAAGCGGCAAGATCACCGACGATACTCGTATCGTTGCTGCTCTTCCTTCCATTAAGTATGTTCTCGATAACGGCGGTTCGCTCGTTCTTATGAGCCACCTCGGCCGTCCCAAAGGCGTCAAGCTCGGCGCAGAGGCCAATCCCGACAATGCAGCATTCACCTTGAAGCCTGTCGCTGAGGCTCTTTCCGCTAAGCTCGGCATTGAGGTCAAGTTCGTTGCCGACTGCATGGCAGCCGACGATGTCGTCGCGGCTCTCAAGCCCGGCGAGGTCGCTCTTCTCGAAAATACCCGCTTCTACAAGGCCGAAGACGGCAAGGTGAAGAAAGATGACGAGAAGAAGGGCATTCACCTTACTGAAGAGGAATTTCAGGCAAAGAAGGCTGAGCTTAAGAAGAGCCGTCAGGAAATGGCCAAGAAGCTCGCTTCCTATGGCGAAATCTACTGCAACGACGCATTCGGCACGGCTCACCGCGCCCATGCTTCCACTGCCGTTGTTGCCGATTACATTCAGCCTGCAGTTTCTGGCTTCCTTCTTGAGAAGGAAATCCAGTTCCTCGGCGATGCAGTCGAAAAGCCAGTCCGTCCGTTCGTCGCCATTCTCGGCGGTGCGAAGGTCTCCGACAAGCTTGCCGTTGTTAAGGCTCTCCTCGACAAGGTCGACACGCTTATCATCGGCGGCGGCATGGCTTACACCTTCAAGAAGGCTCAGGGTCTCAAGATCGGCGCCTCCCTTTGCGAGGACGATCAGGTTGCCTACTGCGGCGAGATGCTCGCAGCTGCTGAGGCGAAGGGCATCAAGATCCTTCTCCCCATCGACAATGTGATCGCCGACAAGTTCCCTGGCACCAAGGACGCTTCCGATGTTGAGCTCAAGACGATCGAGGGCGATATTCCTGATGGCTGGATGGGCCTTGATATCGGTCCTAAGTCCGTCGCTCTCTTCGCCGAGGCTCTTCGCGATGCCAAGACGGTCGTCTGGAACGGTCCTATGGGCTGCTTCGAGTTCGCGCCTCTCTCCAAGGGTACATACGGCGTTTGCGATGCGGTTGCCACCGTCAAGGCGGCTGGCGGCGTTTCCATCATCGGCGGCGGCGACTCCGTCAGCGCGGTGAAGAAG
>JAGBWQ010000003.1 GCA_017629735.1 Kiritimatiellia bacterium | reverse complement strand
TTCTGATGCAAGTGAGGTTACTCGTTAGCCATTCACGGCTGGACGGAACTAAGCGCTTCATTAATATGTTATAATTTGCAAAAAATGAATCTACAACTATGGGCAATAAAAAGTCAATTTTAGAAGCAAGAAACTACTTCTCATCAGATCGTTTTGCCACTTCTAACGGCATCACACTCGATGAGTTGGACGAAAACACTTCCATTTGCAGCTTAATCCTTGAAGATAAGCATAAAAACGCCTACGGTGGTGTCATGGGAGGCGCAATCTTCACTCTCGCCGATTTCGCTTTTGCAACTCTTACAAACGACAAAGAAAACATCACTGTCGCACAGCAGGTTTCTATCAATTTTCTCTCCCCCACGAAGGGAGATAAGCTCATCGCCAAGGCAACTTACAGAAAGAATGGGCAAAGCACTTGTGTCGTCATAGTTGATGTCTCAGACGACACTGGGCGAGATGTAGCCCAATTCGTAGGCACAGGTTTTAAACTCAAGCGCGGCTAAAATTATTTAAGCCGCCACCTGTGCGTTGAGACGCCCTTTGCAAGGAACTCTTCGTCCTCATCGAGGCGACCAATCTCTCTTATCCCAGGAGTATCAAGGACGAGCGCACCTGAAGGAAGCCTAACAAGCTCTCTTGAAGTTGTGGTGTGGCGCCCTTTACCGGACCATTCCTGAATCTCTTGAGTAGCTACAATATCTTCCCCTGCAAGGACATTAAGCAGCGTTGACTTGCCAACACCGCTAGAACCTACGAATGCTACTGTACGGCAAGGCTGAACATAGGGAGCGAGTGTTTCAAGGCCCTCACCCGTAAGCGACGATATGCGCAAAATACGCGCCCTTCCAGCGACAGTCTCCTCAAGCCCTTCCAAGCCTTTAACCTTGCCTTCATCAAGCAAATCTGCCTTCGTAAGAAGAACGACACACTCAGCCTCGCCAATATCTTCGGCAAGGGAAAGAAAGCGCGAAATTCTGGCAAGCGAAAAATCCTCATTCAGGGAGGTCATTATGAAAAGCGCATCAAAATTGACCGCCAAAACTTGCGCCGTGCGGCGCGCGGCAGGATCGCGTCTTTCAAAGCTGGAATATCGCGGCAGAACTTCAGTTATAAGAGAATCTCCCTGCGTATTGTAACGGAATCGGACAAAATCGCCCGTCATCGGCTTGATGGGAGATGTCGCAACGCCTTTCGTAGGGCGCATATTGTCAGGAGAGGCGCTCTTCATTCTCGTGAAGAGACTCTTTTTCTTGCGAGCGATAATCTCACCGCCAGTTTCGTTGCAGACGAGATGATAATAGTCGCCATGTGCACTTACGACACGAGCAATACCGCTCTCGACTTCACCTCTCCACCCGAACTGTTCGATTCTCGTCATAGAAATCTCTTACACCTGATACGGCCCAAGAAACGCCTCTTTAAAATCGTAACCGCAAGCAAAACTCTCAGGCGTATCGCTATCGTCGCGCGCAACGCGGCGCCCTTCTGTAAGATTAAACATCATCTCGCCAACATCTTCTGTACAAGAGACGCCCCACTCTTTAAGAACAGTGTAAGAAAGAGGCCCATACTGATCGAGAGTAGTTTCCTTAAACTCTTCAAGAATGTCTTCGCCAGAAACATGGCGACCGTCCTGAGTGAGAGCATGGACAACATGCATCAGCAAGGCATAGGCTTTTGCATTGTAGCGCTGATCTTTTGCTACAATGTCGCCAAACGTATCAGACGAAAAATCTACCTCCTGCATAGCACTCCTCTTATCTGACTCTTATTTTCCCACGCGCGTAAGACGATAACTGCGCGCCACAGGCTGGGCCATTGCGCGAACACGCTGCTGTTCAGACAATAACGCCGCTCTCACGCTTTCGTGCTTCGGCCAATACTCACAATATTCCGGAATGAAGCGAGCGAAATATTCGCCCTCAATAGCCTTCTTGTTCTCCTCTGCCCATTTCCTAAAGGATTCGACATCATCAACATTTGTGCGCGAAGCGTAGCACCAACGGGCGTAATGAGCATTACGAATTTTGCACTCCTTATGAGAAACTGCATG
>JAGBWQ010000042.1 GCA_017629735.1 Kiritimatiellia bacterium | reverse complement strand
GGATAGCGCCGACAGCCACGGTGCTCCTCTCGGCGCGGAAGAAGTGGCGCTTCTCAAGAAGGGCCTTGGCTTCGATAGCGAGGCTTTCTTCCAGGTGCCTGCCGAAGTTTACGCTCTTTTCAAAGCCCGTACCACAAAGCTCCACCGCTATGCTCTCAAGTGGAAGAAGGCAGGCTGGGCGCGTCCGATCGGCGATATGGCATCGCGCGAAGCTCTCGCCGCGGCGCTTCCTTCGTTCGATCCTTCCAAGACTGTCGCCACGCGCGCAGCTTGCGGAACGGTTATGAATGCTTTGGCTCCGCTCGTTCCCGGGCTCATTGGTGGAAGTGCCGACCTTGGCCCCTCCAACAAGACCGTTCTTAAGGGCATGGGCGATGTTGGCCCCGGCTCGTTCGAAGGGCGCAACATTCACTTTGGTGTCCGCGAGCTTGGAATGTCGGCAATCGTCAACGGCATTACTGCATTCGATCCTGCATTCCGCGCCTACGGAGCGACATTCTTCGTGTTCTCCGATTACTGCAGGCCGGCAATTCGTCTTGCAGCTCTTATGGGCGTGCCTTCGATTTATGTCTTCTCTCACGACAGCTACTGCGTTGGCGAAGACGGCCCCACACACGAGCCGATCGAGCATTTGGCGGCGCTTCGCGCGATGCCCAATGTGATGACATGGAGACCTGCCGACGCAAACGAAACGGCGTATGCGTGGCTTGAAATTCTCCACCACACCACTGGCCCCAGCTGCCTGCTCACCACGCGTCAGAATGTTCCTGTTCTCGATGGCGTCACGGCAGATGGCGTTGCTAAGGGTGGCTACGACATCTACATGAGCGGCGTGCAGGATTCGTCGACAATCCTCTTCCTTGCCACGGGCTCCGAGGTCTATCTCGCAGTCGAGGCGGCCAAGCGTCTTGCCGCGGAGGGCGTGGGCGTGCGTGTTGCGTCCTTCCCGTGCGTCGAGCGCTTCCACAGGCAGACTTCCGCCGAGTACCGTTGCGAAGTTCTCCCGCAGGAGATGAACAAGCGCGTCATCGTCGAGGCAGGCACGCGCTTCGGTCTCGATCGTTTCCGCATCGATTTCAGAACTACAGCTTATGTAACCATCGATCGCTACGGCGCATCTGCTCCTTACAAGGAGCTCAACGAGCGCTTTGGCTTTACGGTGGATAACGTCTACGAAGCGGCTAAAGGGCTGCTGTAAAACGGAGGGCTAAACATGGCGGAAGAGACAAGCGATACATCAGTTGAAATCCGCGACACAGACATCGTTTTCGATTGTCCTGAGTGCGGCAAGAGCCTTGTCATAGATTACCGCGGCGCGGGCTTGCAGATCAACTGCTCCGAGTGCGGTGCTTCCGTCTTAGTTCCAATCCCCGACGGCATGGAGCTTAACGATCTCGATCTCGACCCAGGCGAAATTCTTAAGCAGCTTTTTGCAACTCGCCGCAATTATCAGAAAGTCGAGCTCAAACTGCAGGCGCTTAAAGCAAAACTCGTGCGTATGCAAGAGGCTTTGGGCGTAATGCAGGAAGTCGTAGCCGAGGGTATTTCCGAATCATGAAAATTGCAAGTAAAGCCGCTTTCGTGAACGCGCTAACATTTGCGCGTTTGCCGCTTATTTTTCTTTGGGCGTTTACCGCAGTATGGCACGAGTTTACAAGCTCCATTCCATTGGTGGTAGTTGCAGCTCTTGCAATGCTTTTTGCAGGTCTTACAGATTTGTGGGACGGAAAGCTTGCGCGTCGTTGGGGTGTAGTTTCGAATTTAGGCAAGATGGCAGACCCTCTTATGGACAAGGTCTTCTACATTGTCGCATTCCCAACGCTTGCGTGGCAGATTCTCCATCAGGGCGATAGTCAGATTCATGCGCTTGCGATGCTTGCCTTTACAATTCTTTATATGCTTCGCGACACTTGGGTTACATTCTTAAGAGCAGTTGGCGCGGCAGGCGGCGCGGATGTTTCTGCGATGTGGCTTGGCAAGGTGCGTACTGCGCTTTCGTTCCCTGGCGCAGGTTGGGTGTATGCATACTTGGCTCTTCGTCGTTATTTCCCGGAAGGGTGGAGTTATCCTTGGCTTATCACATGCTATGTGGTGGAAGGGTTTCTTGCCGTACTTACTATTTGGAGCCTATTTTCTTACACACGCGCTTATGCCCCTCATATGAGAAAGGCACTTGCGCATGGGTAAAAAATATGAGATAATACTTTTACTGAAGAAAAATAATTTAAACCTAACAAGGTAAAGAAAAAGAAAGGTAAACAAAATGAAGACACTCAAGAATGGTTTTACGCTCGTAGAGCTTCTTGTTGTTATCGGCATTCTCGGCATCCTTATGGGCGCGCTCTTCCCTGCGATTTCGTCGGCGATGTTCAACGCTAACACAGCGGCTATGGCGATGCGTGGTCGCAATCTTTTTGTCGGAATCACTCAGGCGAATACCGACCGTGAAGCAGCAGGCCTTTGCAAGGTGTGGCCAAGTGACGAAACCGAGGGTCTTGACAGCGAAGACGCGTTGCTTATTGGAGCGTCCTCTTCGACCGACTTCTTCAAGTACCTCTTCGACTTTGAGGACAAGAGCGATGCGACGAAGTGGAAACCCTATATCGATGTTGATATCGGCGTTCTTTCTGGCGGCGGTGTTCCTGGTGCGGCTGGCAATAATCTTAGTCAGAACAATGTCGGTTGGCTTGTCGCGAAGAATGTTGCCGACGAGATGGCCGATGTCGTGCCCGTGCTCGTCTCGCGCAATGTTGAGTATGCTGCCATAAACACGGCTCTCAAGTCGAAGGTTCAGGGTAACGAACCCACAGAAGTTGGTTGCGGCAACGGCAAGGGTGAGAGAGACACTCCGTTCGGCAACAAGGGCTGGGTGCTCGTCCGCAAGGGCGGTGCTTCGCAGGTCATCAAGGCGAAGTTTTCGAAGTACAGCGTCATCTTCAACCAGCAGGGCTTCGACAACTCGAATCTTGAGGACAAGCCTGAATTCCTTCCGCTTTAATGCTAGTTAGGGTCGCGATTGACCTAGCGCTCGACAAGCTCTTCGATTACGAAGTTTCTGAAGCGCTCAAGAAGAAGCTGGCCGTCGGCCAGCTTCTTTCCGTTCCATTTGGTCATCGCGAGGCGCGCGGCTTTGCAATGGATCTCGCCGAGGAGAGCTCAACAAAAGCAAAGCTAAAGTGTATTTCAGGAATTGTCGATGAGACGCCTTTCTTTACGCCTTCATTAATTGAGCTTATAAAGAAAGTTTCTGATTATACTGCCTCTCCCCTTGAGGCTGTTTTAAAGGCGGCAGTTCCCGCTGCAGTTCTAAAGAAGAACGCGCATGCTCGCGAGCAAATTTTTGTAGAGCCTATTAAAGACGCAAAACTTCCAACGCTTACGAAAAGGCAGCAGTGGCTCTACGAGCAAATTGCTAGGCTTGATGGCGGGTGGCTGGCGAGTTTATGTAAGGAGCTTTCAACCACACCTTCATCAATAAAGCTTCTTGCAGAGAAAGGCCTGGTAAGCGTTGAGCCGCGCGCGAGGCGGCGCGATCCTCTTGCCTCGCGTAGAATTCTTCCATCGCGTCCGCTAAAGTTAAACGCGGAGCAAGAGAAGGCTTTGTCTTCAATTACGAGTCAGAGCAGGGAGGGTGCAAAGCCAGTTCTTCTTTATGGAGTTACTGGATCAGGAAAGACAGAAGTTTATCTTCAGGCAATTGCAGCGGAGCTTGCCTTATCGCGCGGCGCAATAGTGCTTGTGCCTGAAATCTCGCTTACGCCTCAAACGGTGCAGCGTTTCGCTTCGCGATTCGGCAAGTGTGTTGCAGTTCTTCATTCTGCGCTTTCCGATGGCGAGCGCTTTGATGAATGGCATCGCATTCGCTCAGGCGAGGCGCGCGTTGTGATAGGCCCGCGTTCTGCAGTTTGGGCGCCAGTAAAAGATCTTGGATTGATTGTCGTCGATGAAGAGCACGAAGCGAGCTACAAGCAAGACGAGACACCTCGTTACAATGCGCGAGATGTTGCTGTTATGCGTGGCGTCATCGAAAAGGCAAAGGTCGTTCTCGGCTCGGCAACGCCTTCGCTCGAAAGTTGGAGAAACGCTTCTTCTGGAAAATACAATCTCTCATCAATCGCCAATAGAGCCGGTGCAGGAACTCTCCCTTCCGTAAGACTTGTGAATATGGAAGAGTGCCATTCATCAGGCGGAGCAATTTTCTCTTCCGAACTTCTCGAAGCTATACGACTGCGTCTCGATAGAGCCGAGCAGACGATGCTTTTCCTGAACAAGCGCGGATTTTCGCGGCAGTATTCTTGCGCGGTTTGCGGTTATGTCGTCGAGTGTCCTTCTTGTTCGCTTCCTTATGTTTATCATCGAGCCGACAAGTGCTTGCGTTGCCATGTGTGCGGAGGGTGGGCACCGCTTCCAGAGAAATGTCCTGCGTGTTCTTCCGCGGCATTTTCATGCCAAGGGATTGGAACGCAGCGCGCAGAGGATGCGTTAAAGAAATGCTTCCCGGACGCAAAGGTTTTGAGAATGGATGCCGACTCCACATCGCGCCGCCATTCGCACGATGAACTTCTGGGCGCATTTGGCAGAGGCGAGGCCGACATTTTAATCGGAACGCAAATGATAGCCAAGGGATTGGATTTTCCCAATGTTACTCTTGTCGGAGTATTGAATGCCGACGCGTCGCTTTTCATGCCAGACTTTCGCGCATCGGAGCGCGCCTTTCAGTTGATCGCGCAAGTTGCAGGTCGCGCAGGAAGAGCAGAGCTGCCAGGCGAAGTTTTTGTGCAAACGCGCGATCCTTCGCACCCCGTTCTTTCAGCCGTAGTTGGCGGAGGCTATGAAGAATTTGCTCTCCACGAGCTTGAAGAGAGAAGGGAAGCGTTCTTCCCGCCTTTCTCTCGCCTTGCGGTCCTTAACATAAAATCGAAGGACTTGCGCTTGGCAGGAGACTGGGCTCAGATGTATTCAAAGTCTCTTTCGAAGTATGCCTCTCATCTTCCGTCGGGGAGCATGCTCGTTTCGGAGGCGGTGCCATCTGTCCTTGAAAAAGCCGATGGGTGGTATAGATGGCAAGTTGTGATACGCGCTCTTTCTGCCTCATCGATAGTAAAGGCGTGGAAGTGGCTTAAGGGAGTTCGCCCGGCCCCTCAAGGTTTGCGTGCTGTCATTGACATCGACGCTATGAATCTTGTATAATTTTTCAAAATGCGCTTTATGCCTACTTTCGTTTCATCCGTTGGATTCGCTGGGATTGTCTTGGCGCGTTCTCTTTTGTATTTCCCTTATGTTCTTTTAAGTTCAAGGGCGCGTGCAGATCTTTTCCGTCAGCTTTATGCAACGGGAATTCGTACACTCCCGGTTGTCACGATAGTTTCAATTTTCATGGGAATGATCCTCTCTCTTCAAGTAGGGTTGGAGCTGGCGCGGTTTAATCAAGAGATTTACTTGGGCGCGGCAGTAATGCTTACTCTCTTGCGAGAGATGGGTGCGTTCTGTTGTGGAATTTGCCTTGCTGCTTGCGTAGGTTCGGCAATCGCCGCCGAGCTTGGCACGATGAAGGTAAACGACGAAATTGACGCGCTTAAAATTATGGGCATTCCTCCAGAGCGCTTTCTTGCAGCGCCCCGCATTCTCGCGCTCGTTATGATGGCGCCGATAGTTGCTTTCTACTGTTGCATCATGGGCGCTATTGGCGGAGGAATAGTTGGCGCGACACAGCTTAATGTTGACTTCCAGCAGTTCATGTCCGGCGCGCTTTGGATGGCAGAGGGCAAAGATCTTTTTGTGGGTATTGGTAAATCTTCAGTCTTTGGATTGTTGATTGGTGTTATTTCAGTATGCGAAGGCTTAGGTACTCGCCTTGGCGCAGTCGGCGTCGGCAAATCAACGCAAAGAGCCGTTATCGTTTCGTTCCTTGCGATACTAATTTCAGGCTATATTATCTCGCGCATCTTCTATTGACGGGAAAAATAAATGAGCGAAAAGATCATCGAGTTTGATTCGGTAACGAAAAGTTTCGGCGGGAAGAAAGTTCTCGACGAGCTATCGTTCTCCGTCTCTCGCGGCGAAATTTTCGTCATCTTAGGCCCTTCAGGAACAGGCAAGTCGGTTACGCTTAAGCACGCCATAGGATTAGTCGAGCCAGACTCCGGTGAAGTTCGCCGCGCTCCAGTTCGTTTCGATTATCTTTTCCAGAGCGGTGCGCTTCTTGCGTGGAAGAATGTTTGGGAAAATGTTGCCCTGCCGCTTGAGGAGACGATGCGCCTCGACGAGAAAGAAATAGAAAAGCGTGTTAGCGCGGCGCTCGAAGCGGTAGGTCTTTCTGATGCTGCAGAGAAATATCCGGCAGAAATTTCTGGCGGAATGCAGAAGCGTGCAGGTCTTGCGCGTGCTATCGTGCGCGAGGCAGAGGTTGTTCTTTACGACGAGCCAACATCGGGGCTCGATCCAGTTACTGCGGCAAATATTGCGCGGCTCATCAGAGATCTTAACCGCAAGCGTGGGGTAACATCAGTTGTTGTTACGCACGATGTGGTTATGGCCTCGAAGATCGCCTCGCGCATAATGCTCGTCAGCGGCGGCAAGGCAGTTGCGTGCCTTACGCCAGAAGAGTTCATGCAGAGCACCGAGCCAGAGGTGCGTGCATTTATTGAAGCATCAAGGGGGGAGAATATATGAAAAAGAAAAGTGAATCGTTTACACAGGCCCTTGTCGGCCTTTTTATGATAACGGTGCTGTTGCTCCTTGGATATTTCACAATCGTAATTTCAGGTGTAGATGTCCTTGCCGGGCGCAATCGTGTGCCAGTTAAATTTGCGTTCTCCCAGGTTGGCGGCCTGAAAGATCGTGACAATGTAATGTATCGCGGCACAAAGGTTGGCGCAATCGAAGAGGTTGTGGTGACGCCTTCCAATCTTGTTGTAACCGCGATGATTGATCCTTCGGTTATTCTTCGCGAAGGTTATAGCGCCACAGTCTGCAATCTTTCGATGCTCGGCGGCTATTACCTGCGTCTCGATGAAGGAAACGGCGAGATCATCTCTCTTTCTTCGCGCGTTTTCGAAGGCACCGCTCCGAACGATTGGATGGACGACATACGTCAAATCGCGCACAACTTAAACTCGGCTACGTCAGGGCCAGAGCTTCGCTCAATCGTAACGAATGTTGAAATGGCCGCGGTCCAAGCCAGCCGTTTCGCAGCTGAGGCGCGCACGATGGCAGACGATCTTAAAGGTATTCTCGCAGAGGCTAAAGAGTTTGTCGCCAAGGCAAATTCCGCAGCTTCATCTGTCGCGGCAGTTTCTGCCCGCGTTGAGAAGGGGGAAGGCTTTGTAGGAAAGATTCTTTCTGCTGATGATACGGTCTATGAAGACTTCCGCGCTACGCTTGCGAACGCGAAGGGCGTGTCGGAGAAGCTCAACCGCGATCAGCTCTTTGCCGATATTGAAGCGAGTGTTGCGGCATTCCGCAAGGCTGCAGAAAATCTCAACACCAAAGACATTTCCGAAAAGGCATCTTCTCTCCTCGCAAGCCTCGATACGCTCGCGAAGAAAATGGAGAAGGGCGAGGGCACCATTGGGCGTCTCGTAAACGACCGCACGTTGCACGATGAGCTGTCTGGCCTTATCAGAGATGTGCGTCAGGTGGTCGACAATTATCGCGACGCAACTCCGATTTCCACATTCTCATCTCTTGCAACAGGAGCTTTGTGATTCTTCTTCTGGCGAGCGTTTCTGCGATTCTAACGGCGCAGCCGCTTCCGCTTGATATGCCGCGCGCCGAGCCCTATCTCGTAAGGGATGGGGAGCGCAGTTACATGGAGGATAGATACTGCAAGCTCGACCTTTGGGTTTCTCGCACAGTCGACGGAAGATGGGTTGATGAAGAAGGTCGCGTCTTTACTTATTCGACTCTGCGCGAATTCCCTCCCTTCGAATCTTCTTGGTACGATACTATCTCTCGCGAAGCGTATGTCCGTTCCGTCGGAACCGTCGATGACGACGACATCACAACGCGTCGCCGCGCGGCAGAAATGATCGCCCCTTGCGACCTCGCCTCAGAGTGCGACGAAGAGCGCTTTGGTGCGCACGGGTTTAGCTCCGTTGAATATTGGCAAGGAACGAACGAGACATTTATTGCCTGCACATTTCTTCCGAAGCGCTCAAAGGTGTGGCGCATGGCAACATGGCACCTTGCGGAAGACGACGATATTTCTGAGAAGCTCAAAGAGTTTGAGGAGATGCTCTTTACGCGCGACGGATCAATCTACGAGAAAATGTCGGCTCTTCCTGCGCCCAAGAAAAAAGTGGAAGGCGAGCGCGCTCTTTTGCGTGAAGATGCTCGCCATTCTGTTGCCGCGTACCCTATGTGGCGAGTCACAGAAGCTCCAGAGTTTACTGTCCTCGATGAAATCCCGCAAGAGGGAGCGTTCATCGCATCTCTTACAAACGAGCTTTCGCAAATGCGCAAAAGCTATGCAGAGGTGCTTCCCACTCCGCTTGATGGGTCGGGCGTGCTATGTGTGGCAAGGATGTTTTCTTCGCGCGAAAGATACCATGATGCGCTAGAAGTTGGCGGGAAAACAAATATGTTGTGGAGTGCCGCCTATTGGAGTTCGCGCCGCCGCGAAATCGTAGCGTATTTGCCGTTTTTAGGCGCGTCAGAATTGCTCCGCACATTTCGCCATGAGGCATTTCACCAGTATATTACTTATGCTTGCTCGGCAATAGCCGTCTCTCCGTGGCTTAACGAAGGCTATGCGCAGTATTTTGAGGCAGGGCCAGGTGGGACGCCCCCAGAGCAGATAAAAGATGTTTTAGAGTACGAGGATTGCCTGCCAACTCTTTTATACGCTGGTTACGACGAGTTTTATTCAGGGAGTGACGCCCAAAGAGAAGTCAAATATCGCCTTGCCTTGTCTGTTGCGTGTTTTATCGAGCGAGGAGCGCCAAAAGTGAGGTTTAAGCCGTTTAAAAATCTCAAGCGCGATTACATCGAAAGCCTGCTTGATAAGAAAGACATGCATCTTGCCACGGCAAAGGCTTTTCAGAGCAAAGAAAACCTAGAATTGTTCATTTCTGAATGGCGCAAGTTTTGGCAGCGCCCCGACTGAAATATACTCTAACATTGTCACATTACTCCATTTTTTTGGTATAATACTTGAAAATATGGAGAAATTAGATTTAGCACAGACGAAAGCGGCCGTGCTCGCTGAAGCATTGCCGTATATTCAGGATTTTAAAGGCTCGGTCATCTTGATCAAGCTTGGCGGCTCGGTGATGGAAGTAGAGGAAAATCTCGAATCTATCGCTTGCGATATTGCG
The DNA here is from genome assembly GCA_017629735.1 of Kiritimatiellia bacterium. Classification (GTDB taxonomy): domain Bacteria; phylum Verrucomicrobiota; class Kiritimatiellia; order RFP12; family UBA1067; genus UBA1067. Next base: position 15,269 of record JAGBWQ010000042.1, on the reverse strand, counting down.
TTCTTAAACGCAGTGGGAATTAAGGTCGTTCTCGTCCACGGCGGCGGCAAAGCTATCTCAAAGGCGATTAGGGAATCGGGCCACGAGCCTTCGTTTGTCGAAGGCCAGCGCGTGACAGATGCTGAGACGATGGAAATTGTCAGGCGCACGCTCAACAATGTGGTAAACCCCGATATTGTTGCGCGTCTTTGCCGTTTCGGTGCGAACGCAAAGCCTCTTCACGGCAACTGGATGTTTGGTGTGCGCAAGATTACTTCCCCCGATCGCGGCTATGTTGGCGAGGTCGTCGAGGTTTCGACGCGCTCCGTTTCGGAGATGCTTGATGCAGGCATAATTCCTGTCGTAACTCCGCTCGGAACAGGCGTGGAAGACGCACATCTTTACAATGTCAATGCCGACCTTGCCGCAGCCGCCCTCGCAAAGGCGCTAAAGGTGCGCAAGTTTGTTTTGGTGTCAGATGTTCCTGGGCTTATGATGGATCCTTCCGACCCAGCGACACTCATCTCGACTTTGAAGTTGGAAGATACGGCGCGCCTTAAGCAGGAGGGCGTCATTTCAGGCGGCATGCTGCCGAAGATTGAAAGCTGCGAGGCCGCCATTCGCGAAGGCGTCCGCAAGGTGCACCTTGTCGACGGGCGTATGGCACATTCGATTTTATTGGAAATATTCACGCGTCAGGGCGTGGGAACGGAGATAACGCAATGAGCAACAAAACCAAGGAAATTCTTGCGCGCGCAGAGGCAGTGATGATGCCTACTTATGCGCCTGCCACAGTAGTCTCGTCCGGCAAGGGGCTTACAGTCCGCGATGCCGATGGGCTTAGCTATTACGATTTCACAAGCGGTATCGGCGTGCAGTCCGTTGGGTATGGCCACAAGAAGGTTGTCGATGCTATTCAGAAGCAGGCAGCTGTTTGCACGCACTGCTCCAACCTCTTCGCGAACGAGCCCGCAGTTGCTCTTGCTGAGAAGCTTGTTGCCATCTCTGGTCTTGGCGGCAAGGCGTTCTTCTGCAATTCTGGCGCCGAGGCAAATGAAGCGGCTATCAAGCTTGCGCGCAAGTGGGGCGCGGCAGAAGGGCGCTACGAAATCGTCACCTTCCGTCAGGGCTTCCATGGGCGCACTCTTGCGACTATCACCGCCACGGCTCAGGCATGGTGTCAGGAAGGGTACAATCCGCTTCCCGTTGGTTTCGCTTACGCCGATTATAACGACCTTGAGAGCGTCAAGGCTGCCATCAACGACAAGACCGTTGCGATTATGCTCGAGGCAGTTCAGGGCGAAGGCGGCATCACTCCTGCGACTGAAGATTTCATGCGCGGCATTCGCGCACTCTGCGACGAAAAGAATCTTCTTATGATCGTCGACGAAGTGCAGTCGGGCATGGGCCGCACGGGAACGTGGTTCGCTTGGCAGGGCTACGATGTCGCCCCCGATCTTTTCACATGCGCCAAGGCTCTTGGCGGCGGCCTTCCGATTGGCGCGCTCATTTCCAACGCGAAGACTGCAGATGTCTTCACGAAGAGCGCCCACGCGTCGACCTTCGGCGGCAATCCTGTCGCGGCGTCGGCAGCTCTCGCTGTAATCGATGTCATCGAGTCCGAGCGTCTTATGGAGAATGCTCTCAAGATGGGCGAGCTTCTTCGCGAAGGTCTCCAGGGCTTCGTCGACAAATACGATGGCCTTCTCGAAGTTCGCGGCAAGGGTCTTATGCTTGGCCTCGTTTGCGAAGGCCCCGCTAAGGATCTCGTCGAAGCGTTCAAGGCGCAGGGTCTTCTCACGCTCACGGCTGGCGAGCATGTGGTAAGGTTCCTCCCGCCGCTCATTCTTGGCGAGGACGATCTTGAAGATGTTCTCGATATGATCTCCGATGCGCTTGACTGCGTTTGGGGCGAATAAAATCAGCGGGGAGTTCGTTAATGAATAATCGTTTTATTTCCTTCATTCGTGCCGCGTCGCTCGCGTTGCTCGTCTTTGCGGCGGGCTGCTGTTCGATCGTCAAGATCGACAACGACCGCGTTGGCGTGTGCAGCTGGAGCTGGCGAGAGAGCGTAGCAGATGTTGCAAAGCAGATGGAAAAATCAGGCGTCAAGGGCGTGCACCTTGCGCTTGGGCCTTTCATCGCTCCTGACGAGCGCCATGGCGCGGCAGAATCGGCAGCTGCTTGGAATCTCGTAAAGGCGAAGGTTCGCTCTGGCGAGTGGGTGGTGATGTCCACGATGGTCGGCACTGTTGGCGAAGACTACACGACGCTCGAGACCATCAAGAAGACGGGCGGCATCGTTCCCGATCAGCACTGGAAAGCCAATCAGGAAATCTTCACCAAGGGCGCGAAGATGACGAAGGAGCTTGGGTGCCGCTACATGTCGACACACGCAGGTTTCCTCGACGAGAGCGATCCTGTTGCTTACAAGAAGTTTGTCTCTCGCATCACTTGGATTCGCGACGAATGTGCCAAGTACGGAGTCGAACTCATTCTCGAGTCCGGTCAGGAGACAGCGGAGGATCTTGCCAAGTTCATGGCCGATGTGCCTGGCGTTGGCATCAACTTCGATCCTGCGAACATGATTCTCTACGCAAAGGGCAATCCTCTCGATGCGCTCAAAATTCTTATGCCGTGGATCCGTCAGGTTCACGTGAAGGACGCTTGTGCGACGAAGGTGCCAGGAACATGGGGCACGGAAGTGCCTTGGGGCGAGGGCGAAGTGCGCAGCTGCGATTTCGTCGCGCGTCTTGAGAAGCTTGGCTATCGCGGCAATTATGTCGTCGAGCGCGAAGGAGGCGATTCTCGCGCCGTAGATATCCGCAAGGCAATTGAGGGGCTTACCGGAAAATGAACAAACTGCGTGCCATAGTTCTCGGAGCCGGCTATCGTGGCCGAGCATACGCGGAATATGCAAAGGATCACCCAGATCAGCTTGAGATCGTCGGCGTTGCCGATCCTGTTCAGGCGCAATCCATTCCCGCCAAGATGTATTGGAACGATTGGCGTGAATGTCTTGACAGCCATCCTGAAGCTGATATCGTGATGATCACGATGCCAGACGATCTCCATTACGAGCCTGCGCTTACCGCGCTCAAAGCTGGCTATCATCTTCTTTTGGAAAAGCCAATCTCGCCCACCGAAGCGGAATGCCGCGAGGTCATCGACTGCGCGCTCAAGCACAAGAGGCTTGTTGTCATCGGCCACATTTTGCGCTACACCGCCTACTTCGCGCATATCAAAGCGCTTATCGATTCTGGCGAGCTAGGCGAGGTCGTCTCGATTGCGCATCAGGAGTCGGCAGGCTTTTGGAAAGTCGCCCACTCGTATGTGCGCGGCAATTGGGCGAATTCCAAAAAGAGTTCGCCGATCATTCTCGCAAAGTGCTCGCACGATATCGACCTCTTTGTCTGGTGGATCGGCAAGAAGTGCAAGAAGGTTTCGTCGTTTGGTTCGATTAAGCTTTTCCGTCGTGAGATGATGCCGAAGGGCGCGGCGTGTCGTTGCGTCGATTGTCCGCCGGAGATTGAGAAGCGCTGCGTTTGGAGCGCGCTCAACATGTACGTCAATCACGACGAGCTTAAGTATCTCTTTGCCGATCGTTCAGAAGCTGCAATGCGCCGCCTCATTGAAGAGACGGAGTATGGCAAGTGCGTCTATCAGGCCGATAACGATGTGCCCGACCATCAGACAGTTACGATGGAGTTCGAGGGCGGCGCTACGGTAAGCCATGTTATGACTGGCTTTACGGCGCAGAACATCAGGACGACTCGCATCGCACTTACGCGCGGCGAAATTTTGGGCGACGGCGAGAATCTCGACATCTGCAGATTCGATGGCAACGCAATCACCACTGGCGTTCCTCTCAACTATCGTCTTCCCAACAGGTCGCGTCACGGCGGCGGCGATTTCAATATCGTCTCCGAGATGATCCGCATGCTTCGTCGCGGCGATCCCGACGAAATTCGCGAGACCACAGAGCAGGCGCTCCAGAGCCATCTTATCTGCTTTGCCGCAGAGAAGAGCCGCCTTGATGGTGGCAAGGTAGTGGAAATCAACTGATGTTAGAAGTAAGGAACCTCGCATTTTCTTATGGACGCAGAAGCGTTCTGCGCGATGTCTCCTTTTCTGTTTCACCAGGAGAGATTGTTGGAATTGTCGGCGCCAACGGTGCCGGCAAAACTACTCTCTTAAGAATTCTTGCTACCTTGGTTTATCCCGACGGCGGGCGCGTTGCTTGTAATGGAGTCGATGCGTTTGCTCGTCCATTGCGCTACCGCAAGCAGATGGGGTATTTAGCCGAGAATCCTGCCCTCTACGAAGATATGACCGTCAAGAAGTATCTCGATTACAGGGCGCATCTCAAGGGCGAGGCCGACAAGCGCATTAGGCGCCGCGTAACAGAAGCCGCGGCGCTTTGCAGAATTTCTTCTTTTATGCGTTCGGCAGTAAGGCATCTTTCCGCAGGCATGAAGCGCCGCGTTGCGCTTGCCGATGCGTTGATGCTCCGCCCGAGAGTTTTGCTTCTCGACGATTTTCTTGCAGGGCTCGATTATTCGATGCGCGAGAGCGCTGGCGCAGTCCTTTCCGAGGCGGCGGCGTTTTCGTCGGTTATCGTAACGGGGCATGAGATCGCGGACATGGCAAAGTTCGTCACTCGTTTTCTCGTTATCAAAGACGGCGTCGTGGCAAAGTCCATATCGCTTTCTGAAGTCGGCGCAGAGGCGGCGGTAGCAGAGGTTAGAAAAGCAATGGAAGGAGTGGGCAAGTGAGCGCATCTGCTGTCACATTTAAGCGGACGATCGGGCGAATGCGCAATTCGTTCCAGACGGCACTTGCGATCGCATCATTCCTCGCGGCATCTGGCGCACTCTTCTCGTACAAGTTAGTTTCGGCAGAAGGGACGGCCTCTACATTCGTCGAGCTTTGGGCTTCGTCAGTCTCTGTTTTTCTCCCGCTTCTTGCCGCGTTCTTGGGAATGGATATTTGGAGCGAAGAGCGCCGCACTGGAATGGCAGATGTTCTCCTCTCCTCTCCTGTGCGCGAGCGCGAATTTGTTTTCGGCAAGGCCCTTGGTGTTTTTGGATCGCTCGCGTTTTCAGCCGTTCTCTCATGCGTTATCACAGCTGAGTGCCTTTCGTGGTATGCGCCTGTTGCCTTGTCGGAAGTGCGCATCCTTTCGTTTGCGCTTTCGTTTGCGGCGCTTTTAGTTCAAGGCGGTCTTTGGTGCGCTGCCACCACTGCTCTTAGCGCGGCATTTACGAGTGCAGCTTCATCGTTTTGTGCATCGGCAATTCTTCTTGCGGCGTTGCCGCGCGCCATTTGGCTTTCGCTGATGGCATTTGCGCCGTCGGGCAGAATGGCTTTTGGTCGCTTCCCTCTCGATGCTCATGTCGAAGATTGTGCCGCAGGCGTTTTCCCCATTGGCTTGTTTGTCGTTCTAATTTCTCTGACGATTCTTTCGCTCTTCCTTGCGTCAAAGAAGATTTCGTCGCTCAAATATTGCGGCCGTGTTTCGCGCAAGCATTTAAGAGAAGTTGCTCTTGAGATGGTTCTCTCTTGCGTCTTTGCGGTGGGAATATCCATTCTTGCTCTGCGCTTTGATTTCATTGTCGAGTTGCCAATCTCTTCGCATGATCGTTTCTCGCCGCGTATGCGTCAGGTGCTTTCCGAGTCGTCCGGCAAGGTTATCGTCACATCATTCCTCTCGCGCAGAGATCCTCGTTTCCGTCCGCTTGCTCGCAACTTGCGTTCATTGAAGCGCCTTGCAGATCACCTTGGCGGAATCGCAATAGAGCTTCAGTATGTCGATCCTAAGTGGGATATCGGCCCCGCCGGCAGGCTCGCCAGCAAAGGCGCGCGCGACGGAAGCATCATGCTCGAGATGGGCAGGCGCTCTGTGATGATCGATCTTGCAGACTCTCCCGGCGAGCGCGATTTAGTTTCCGCATTGAGGCGCCTTATCGTTCCTCTTCAGCGCAAAGACATTCGCTGGGTGGCAGGCCACGGCGAGCTTCGCCCCGATTCCTACGGCTCGTGGGGCATGAGCGATATTGCACGCGAACTTGCAAGAGAAGGTTATAGGAATCTCGTCTTGGATCTTGCTGCAGGAGATGTGCCACAGGAGTGCGCTCTTATGGTTATCGCAGGAGCTAAAGACGATTTCTCTCGCGTCGAGCTTGGCCGCGTAAATGAGTATCTCAAAAAAGGCGGCAGGTTGCTTGTGCTTATGGGTCGCACAGGTCAGGGTGGTGTTTCATCCTTGCTTCCTTCGTGGGGCATGCGTCCTGCGGCGCGTCCGATTACGGGAGCAAAGACTCTTTCAGGCACAGATGTTGTCGTTCCCATTCTTGCAGATCACCCGATTTCATCTGCTCTTACAGGTTCAAGGATTGTGCTCGAAAGTCCTCTTGTCTTCGACACCGCGGCAGTTGTCGAAAGCGGTACAGGCGCAGACCGCATCGAGTTCACTCCATTGGCTGGCGTTGGCGAAGATGTTGTCGCGGCAGTTGTCGAGCGCGGCTCTGGAGCTGGTAGCGATCTTGCAATTCGCCCCACGCGCATCGTTGCAGTTGGCGACGGCGCATTCGTCTCTAACGGTGCGCTTGCAGTTCGCTCTTGTGCAAACAGAGATTTCCTCTTGAACATAGTCGCATATCTTTCTGGCACCGACGCGATGGGCGCAAGCGGTGTTGAGCCTCATGTTCTTGTCACTGGCTTAGATAGAAATTCGCGCTTTGCCTTTACGATGGTGCTAGCTCTTGCGCTTCCACTTTCTGTGCTTGTTGTCTTATCATCTATTGTTTATTTCAGGAGGCGTATTAGATGATTGACGCACGCACAATAGTTTGGCTTTCTGTTGGAGTTGTTGCAGTAACTCTCGCCAATCTCTGTGTTGAGTTTGGCGCTCCTGCGGCAAAGCGTCTGCCTCGTGCGGGACTTGCAGATGTGTCATTTTCTCCAACGAAGATAACGGTGGAGCGTGCTGGCGTTCAGAATGTTGAGCTAGAGCTTAAAGGTCGCTGGAGGCTCATAAGCCCATATCCTGCGAGCTCCGACGAGCATCGCGTCTTGCGCCTTGTAGATGCGCTTTCCTTCTCGGTTCCAGAAGACACAATAACAGAGGCCGAGCTTTTGCGCCTCGGTCGAGAGAGGGCGGATTTTGGTCTTGATTCTCCTCGCTTGCGCATCAAGCTCGAAAATCCTTCGTCGGGCGCAGCGCCAGTTACTATTTCGTTTGGCGAGTCAACGCCGGCCGCCGATGGAGTTTATGCGCTCTCCGACACTTCCGACACAATCTGTGTCGTACCGATGTCTGTTTTCACAGCTGTCGATTTAACAGACGCAGAGTTTCGTTCGCACGAAGTTTTTTCAATTGAAGAAGAATCCGTCTTTTCCTTCAGCGTCAAGCTTCCAGGCAAAGCGCCCGTCGATTTCACGAGAAGCGCCGACGGTTGGAAAACGCCAGATGGCCCAGCTTCAACCGTGAAGGTTAAAGAATATTTAGCGAAGATGTTTGAGGCGGAGGCTAAGTCCTTCGTTTGGCCTGTCGGCGCTTCGAATGAAGCGACGAGTGTTTCTGCCGCGCTTCTTTCAGGCTATGGCCTCGATCCCGATAGCGCCCTTACGGTTGTCACAAGAGGCTTCGATGGTGAGAACCGCCGCGTTTCTTTCGGCGCGGCAGTCGATGATTCAAGCGTTTATGCTTTAATTCAAAATGGCGGCGCAGTCGTTACAGTTCCTTCATCAGTTCGCGATGCCGTTTCGCAACCGCCTGTGCGCACAGCTGAGTCAAGGGCGTTTCCATTTGAAGAGTCTGCAGTTTCTGCATTCACTCTTTCAACACCAGCAGTCACTTGCGCCCTTGCTCGCGGCAAAGAAGGCGCGTGGTTGCTTGAGTCTCCAATCGTAGCTCCTGCCGACGCGAAAATTGCCGACGCGCTTCTTGCAAGAATTCTTGCCTTGCCTGTCTCGACAGGAGTTGCGCCGTCCGATGCAGTGTCTATCTCGATTGGAACAAACTCCTCGCCTGTCGAAGTTTCCGTCTCGAAGCTTTTCTCCTCGATGCGTTTTGAAGATCTTCGCTCGAAGGAAGTCGTAAGAATTGATTCCGCAGTCGTAACAAGGCTCGTCTCTTCCGTCTCTGGCAAGGACGCCGTCGCGGCAGTTTATTCGAGCGAAAAGAAGATGTGGGTTCCTGAAGAAGATTCTGCTTCCGATGTGATTAACGACGAATCGATAAAGAAGATTCTTGGTGCGCTCAATCCTCTTCAGGCAGTTAGAGTCGAAACTTTAAAAGCAGCTCCTGCAGACTTAGCTCGCTATGGCCTTGATGCGCCGCGCCTTGTGCTTGCCGTTGATAGAGGAGTTGCAGGCTCCGTAAGGCGCAATATTCTAATCGGCAAGGAAACGCGCGGCGGCTATTACGCAACGGTTGGCTCTGCCGATGCAATCTTTGTTGTCTCTCGTGAATCGGTGCAGGCTCTTATGTCGCCGTTGCTCAAGAACAAACCTTAATATCGGAAAGGGATTTTTTATGTCGGAAATTAATTGTGGCGAGAAAAAATGTTTCGGGTGGTTGCTTTCGCCTGTCGTGTTCGTTGCCGCTCTTTTCGCGCTTCTCGTGGCGTGGGCGCTGACGGAACCTGCGTGCCTTATAAAATGTTTTGATGCCGGTGGCCGCTCACCATTTGAGTTGGCCACTCTTCCTTTCTTCGCCGCGATAATTCCGCTTGTTTGGTGGAAGTGTCCGTTTGAAGGTTCCCTTGCTCGCAAGAGAATTCTTTCATCAATGGTCACGATCGTTGTGATAATAGCGATCTTAAAACAGCTCGATCTTCACAATGCAATTCTCGGCTACTTCTATCCCGAATATATCGGCGCAGATGGTTCGCTTGTTCCTGGCAAGTTGGTTCGCCCCAACGGCAAGCCGCTCGGCGGAACGCCTTTTAAGATGCGCGTTATTACGAATTGTGCAGTGCCCTTTGGTATGAAGGCGATGATCGTTGCGTATTTCGGTCTTTTCTTCGGCCTCTTTGCCGCGGGCTTCGCCTACCTTTTCCCCACATGGCTTAAAGGCGTCTTTACTCTCAATCCTTCCGCGTGGGCATTTGGTTGCTTCGGCGCATCGGGTGTGGTTGTCCAAATCTCCGACCGTCTTCCTTCGTGGATTCGCTCTTCTTGCCCAACATTGATGCGCGATGTAGAAGGCGAGGCGACATCGGCGCGCTCGCTTTGCACTGCACTTGAAGAAGGCGGCGAAATGATGATCGCCATTTTCGCGCTCATGACAATTTATCTTTCCTATCGCGCACTTTCCAAGAGGGTTAAGTGATGGCATCTAAGAGAGTTCTTTTTTGGGGAAGGTTTGACCACGGGTATTCGAAGACCCGCGTCAACATCGCTATGTTCCGCGCCCTTGGTTGGGAAGTGGATTTTTTTGATGTCAAATGGTGCTGCCGCTTCGGTGATGTGGAGGCATTCTTCCGTGGCCTAAATCGCCGCGGAAAGTACGATCTTGTTTTCGTTCCCGTTTGCCGTCAGCGCGATATCGCCGCAGCTTGTCGTTGGGCGCATCGCCGCGGAATCAAGGTGCTCTTCGATCCGATGATTTCTGCGTGGGACAAGAAGGTCCTCGAGCAGAAGAAGTGGAAGGTTAGCGAGCGCCGCGCGAAAAAGTTGCTCGCGTGGGAGCGCGCTCTTATGGCGATGCCGGATTTCATCGTCTGGGATACGAGCTGCCATGTCGATTTTGCCGCCGAATATCTTGGTGTTCCGCGCGAGAAAATGTGCCCGCTCTTTACAGGCACAGATGAAAAAGTATTTAAGCCGGTTGCGGACGAAGGCGAGAGCGATGGAATATTTCGCGTTCTCTACCATGGCGCGTATCTTCCGCTTCATGGCACCGAGACGATTGTTGAAGCAGCTCGCCTTACGCAGCATCTTCCAATCCGCTGGGATTTCCTAGGCTGGGGTGCTTACAAGGCTGAAACGGAGAAGAAGGCCGAGGGGCTTTCGAATGTTCGCTTCCTCGATAAGGTTCCGTACGAGCAAGTTGCAAAAGTCATTTGCTCGCACGACATTGTGATGGGCGTTTTTGGAACGACTGCAAAAGCTGCGCGCGTAATCGGCAACAAAGTCTACGAGGCGATGGCGTGCGCAAGGCCTGTCATCAATGAGTTTTGCACAGGCTATCCGCCGTCGGCAAAAGAATGCAAGGCGATCAAATTTATTCCCGCGGGCGATGCAAACGCTCTCGTCGCGGCAGTGGAAGAGTATCGCGCTGATTGGCAGAATAAGGAATCGTATTTCTCTGCGGCGCGCGAATTCTTCGAGCGCGAGCTTTCGATGAGCGTAGTAAAAAGCCAGCTGGAGAGTGTTCTTCAGCGCATGGGAGTTTGAAGGGGAGGGGAAGAGAAATGATTAATGTCGGCATCATAGGTTGCGGTTTTGTTGGTGGCGCACTTAAGGCGTGGCTTGAGGAAAACAACAAGGACGCGAAGGTTTTCGTTAGCGATCCGCCCAAGGGTTACAACGACGATCTCTCTTCAATTGATATTGCGTTTTTGCAGATCCATGTTCCGACCGAGGATGACGGAACGCAGGATCTCACGCTGATGAAGGAGATCATCTCTGGCCTTCCGAATGTGCCAGTCTTTGTTCGCACGACAATTCTTCCTGGAACGAGCGATATGCTCTCGCGTGAGACTGGTCATCAAGTTTGCTATATGCCTGAGTTTCTTACGGAGCGCACGCACATCGAGGATTTCAAGAAACAGACGATGGTCTTTACGGGTGCGGTTGATCTCCTGATCAAAGTATTCCCCGGCAAGAAGTTCACCGTTATGAGTCCTCTTGAAGCTGAGGTCACGAAGTACGCGCACAATGTCTTTGGCGCATACAAGGTGATCTACTTCAATGCCGTTCGCGAGTACTGCCAGAAGATGGGCGTCGATTGGGCGAAGGTTCACACAGGCGTTCTTCTTTCAGGTTACATCAACGACACGCACACTTATGTTCCTGGCCCCGACGGCAAGCTTGGCTACGGCGGCAAGTGCTTCCCGAAAGATGTCAACGCATTTGCGAAGCTCACGCAAGGTCAGAGTTTGGGCACGCTCTTAGCTCCTCTGCACGAGCTCAATGTTCACTTCAGAGGTGTTGAGGAACGCATTTGAAGATTGTTCAGCTAGTCCCCGCGATGGATCAAGGCGGTGTCGAGCGCGGCATCGTCGAGATGAATCGCGTTCTCATCGCAGCAGGGCACGACAATCTAGTTATCTCTGCAGGGGGCAGGCTCGAAGAGAGCATTCTTTCCGATGGCGGCCGCATAGCGCGCGTCGATATAAAATCGAAAAATCCTTTCACTGCATTTTCGCGCGCTAAGAAATTGCGTGAGGTTCTTGAGAGCGAGCGCCCCGATGTGGTCGTTGCCCATTCGCGCGTTCCTGCGTGGCTCTTCGTAATCGCCAACAAAAAACTTTCTCTTCCTTGGATTACTTTTGCGCATGGAGCAAATTCAGTTTCCGCGTATTCGAAAGTAATGACATACGGAGATGTGACGGTAACTCCAAGCCAGTATATCGCCGATTATCTCGTTGAGCATTACAAGATCGACCGCTCCTTATTGCGCGTTATTCCGCGTGCGATCGATCGCAATAAATTCGATACATCAGAACTCGATACTGAATTCATGGCGGCAAAGCGCGCAGAGTGGAAGCTCGACGGCTTTCGCGTTGTCATGGGCTTGGGGCGCATTACGCAGCTTAAAGGTTACGATGTTCTTATTCGCGCGCTCTCTCGCCTTCAATCAACTCATGTTGCGGCAGGTGTTGATACGCCCGATTGGAAGCTAGTCATAGTGGGCGAGGCAGAGGCGCTTCGCAAGGAATACGAAGATGAGCTTCATAAGCTTGTTGAAGAACTTGGTGTTTCCAATCATGTGGTTTTCGCAGGCGCGCAGAGTAAGGTTGCGGAATGTCTTTCGCTTGCCGACATCGTAGTCAGCGCAAATTATCGTAAGCCCGAGGCGTTTGGTCGCTCAATGGCAGAGGCGCTTGCGATGGATAAGCCAGTAGTTGCAACGGCATTTGGCGGCGCGCTCGATATCGTTGAGGACGGCGTTAATGGTGCGCTTGTCGCGCCCGATCCTAAGGCGACGCCTCAAGAGATGGCTGTTAAGTTTTCCAACGCCATTCGCTTTGTTGCGCACTCGAAGTTTGAGCGCTTGCGCGAAAAGGCTCTCGAAAAGTTTTCGTTCGATCGTATGGCGGCAAGCTCGCTTGCAGTGTACAATGAATTTGACAAGGAGATCGCGAAATGAGACCGTCTCGTCAGTTGCGTCTTTTAGTCGTTGATAATTTTCAGATTCGCCGCTACGGAGCTGGGCGCGAAGGGCAGGGCTATCGCTTTATGTGCGGTGGCGTCAGAAACAATTGGCGCGTCATGTCCTTCTCCGAGCGCGACATCACTCGCTTTTTAGCTCCTCTTGGTTTCATGCGCAACATCGGCGCTAAGATGATGAACAAGAGGTTCGTTAAAACTTGTCGCAATTTTAGACCTGATCTCGTTCTCATCGGCCACTGCGATTATCTTTCAAATTCTTCGCTTGAGGCAGTAAGAAAAATTTTGCCGGAGGTAAAGCTTGTTCACATCAATGTCGATCCTATCTGGCAGGAGCATACTGTAGATCAAATACGCGAGCGTATGCATTCATGCGACGCGATATTCGTGACGACTGCTGGCGAGAAGCTTAAAGAGTGGACGACAGGCAAAAACATCGTTGGCTTCTTGCCTAATATGTGCGACGAGACAATGGAGTGGGAAGATGTCTCGAATTCCGAGAACTTTAAGTACGATCTTTTCTTCGCAGGCCATGACTGCCCAGGCGATGAACGCATCGCTCTTGTGAAGGAGCTCGACGCTCTCGTTTCTTCAAAAATTAACTTTGGTCTTTTTGGCACATCGGGCCACCCAGCAATTGCAGGAAGCGAATATGAGCGCGCCCTTCTTTCGAGCGCGATGGCGCTTTCGCTGAACAGGCGAGAAGGGTGGAAGTGGTATTCGTCAGATCGCCTTGCCCATTTGATGGGGCGCGGCATTCTTGCCTTTATCTCTTCGAAGAGCGGCTACCAGAGCTTTTTCAAAGATGGCGAAGAGGCAGTATTTTTTGATAGCGCAGAAGATCTCGCATCGAAGGTGCTTCGCTATGCGGCAGATCCTGAATCGCGCCGCGCAATAGCGTCAGCTGGGCGCAAGAGACACCATGAACTTTTCAGCGCCTCCCGCATTTTGAATTACATCGCCGATACCGTTTACGGCGCGCGGGAGGCTGCTGAGTATGAGTGGTCTTCTGAAGTTTACAAATAAGGCTTTTTGTTAAGCCTTATTATTCATCGAGCTTGCCCTTGTAGGCGACGCGGCGGATCTTGCCGACCGATGTGCGCTCGAGCGGCTCGCGATAGACGACAACCTTGCGGATACGCTTGTAGTCGGCCAATTCTGCGCTACGCTCCTGAACATGCTTGATGACAGATTTCTCGATGTCTTCCCATGCAGGCTTCGTGCCGCCGTTTTCAGCTGCATACCATTCCTCGTTAGGATAGACGATTGCGCCAACGCGCTCGCCAGGAATGCCGCCCTGCGTGTAGCCAATGACAACGATATCCTGACCCGCGGGGTCTTTAGCAACAGTGTTCTCGACCTCTTCCGGATAGATGTTCTTGCCTTCGCGGTTTACGATAAGCGCTTTCTTGCGGCCGCGAATTGTGATGAGGCCATCTTCGTCTTGAGATGCGAGGTCGCCAGTCTTGAACCATTCGCCATCGAACGCCTCTTCTGTCGCTGCGTCGTTGTGGTAGTAGCCCTTCATAACGATCGGGCCCTTGACCTGCAATTCGCCGACGCCCATCTCGTTCTGGTCTGCAAGGCGTACTTCGCAACCATCAATCGCATAGCCGATCGTTCCGATCTTGCGGCAGTCGAAGCTGGTGATTGAAACGACAGGTGCACATTCGGTAAGACCATAGCCTTCGTAGAATGCAACATGAAGACGACGGAAGCCTTCAAGAACATGCTTGGGGCAAGGCGCGCCGCCAGTAACCATAATGCGCAAGCAGCCGCCGAGTTTCAGCTTGACCATGTGCATCACAGGGCCACGCAGACCGATCTTAAGGAGGAACTGCGCGATCTTCGATTTTTTAAGGCCTTCTTCGATTTTCTCGTGGAGCTTTTCAGCCAAAAGCGGAACGGCCATGAGAATCGTAGGCTTAAGTTCCTTCACATCGCGGCCGACGGTGCGGAGCGATTCGACGAACTTCATTTCAACCGACAGCATCAAGCCGAGCATGAAGTTGGCGGTGAAGGAGAAGGCGTGGAAAAGCGGGAGAACAATCATCAAGGAGTCGGCAGGTGTGATGTTGACATTGAATGTCACGAGTGCGCCTTCAATGTCGGAGACACAGTTGCCGTGCGTGAGCATCGCGCCTTTGGGCTTGCCGGTGGTGCCGGAGGTGTAGATGATGGATGCGACATCGTCGCTCTTTGCGCGGTTGGCATCGTACCATGCGCCGCCGCCAGCGATGCGAAGCTTTTCGTAGCCGATTACCTGAGCGTTGCCGATCTTCTGGCCATCGAAGATGATGCCGTCGACGATAACGATCGCCTTAAGGCAAGGAAGGCGCTCGCCAATCTGCATCATCATTTTAAGGTGAGCAGTGTCGGTGGTGACGACAGTGGCGTCGGAGTCCTTGAGGATGTATTCGACTTCGTCGTTGTGAAGCTTAGGATCGAGCGGAGCTACGGAGAGGCCGGCGCCGGCTTGCGCGAGGTAGGCTTCCATCCAGATAGGAGAGTTGCCGAGAATGATGGCGACATTCTCTTCGCGTGGCTTGAGGTTGAACATCGTGCCGTAGCCTTCGGCGATTTCGCGCACGCCTTTGAGGAAGTCGCTCCAGGTGCGTGATTTCCATTCTTTGTTTTCGTACCACTTCAATGCGTTAGACGAAGGATAGCGTTCAGCACTGCGTTCAAGAAAACCTCTGATTGTCATACTATTTCTCCTTATGAGTGTTGAGTATTATACCATAGTAAGCGGAAGATTTGTGGACAAAGTTGACATTATCTTAAAATCTGTCATTTTGTTACTTAAGCAGATTCACCGACTGTTGAAAATGCGCCTGGACTCGCTTCATTGTTCATTGACTCCTTCCTACAATGCTGAATTTTTGCGCTGACGCGCGACCACGAAATCTGCGACGGTGACGAATCGCGCAAGCGCGATTGAATCGTTG
>JAGBWQ010000007.1 GCA_017629735.1 Kiritimatiellia bacterium | reverse complement strand
TGCCCCTCTTTGTTAGAGTTTAGCACTTCGCATTATAGCGAAGATCGACCAAAGAGGGCAACTTTTAGTGTTGAAAACCGAAAAATCCGCGCAAGGGGTCGCGAAGGCTCGGCAGCCGCGGAAAAAATTGGGGAACCTCCAAGACCGCGCATAGGTTGATTTGCCGGGCGGATTGTGATATAATCCACAAATTTAAAGCCGGTAAAGAGCGGTTTTTTTGATATTTCAAGTGGGATAGTTAAATGAAACAACAAGATAAGGATATTAGGCTCCTTGCGGACGAAATTCGTTTTCGGGAGCGGTCATATCGCCGTAAGACTCCAGTCTGGGGTGTGATGTCGTTTGTGTTGCATATAGTGTTTTTTGCGGTTGTGATTTTCTGTACTCCCGTAAAGGATATTATTACGGCAAAAGAGGAACAGCCGCCCCAAAACCCAGCCGAGGATCTTTCTGCTGACCGTTTAGAGGAGATTTCCGATCGGCTTGAAGAGGCCAAACGCAATGAATTGGCTGATCAACTTGAGGATATGCAGGCAGTGCTGCACAACATGGACATGATGAAGCAGGAGCTGCAAAAAGACTATGACTTTTTTGCAGAGGAGAATGCTGAGACGATGAAGGACGAGCTTGAAAAGCTCCTCGATGAAGTACAACAAGCCCAGCAAGAGGCCCTCAAAAACGAAAAGAAAGTAGAGGAGAAAATAGAGGAATTAGTCAAGGAAGAGCAGCAGAATCTGGAGGATAAGGAGCGATCCGAGAAATTGCGTAAGCTTTCGGATGAGTTGATGCTTGATGAGGGAGTCAAGGTTATTGATCAGATGTCCAAGGCCGTCGCAGCTCTTGATAAGGTCAATGTCCAGGCGGAGTTTGTCGGATTGAAGGAAACTGCGAAGAAGGCCGAGAAGGCTCTCGAAGACCAGAAGGAAGTTGCTGCAAAACAGGAGAAATCGCAGCGCGATGCAGCCGATACTGCGACGGAACTTGCTAAAAAGCCGCATCAGATGAGTGAGCTTGAACGACTCGAAAAGTGGAAGAAAGATCAGACCGAACGCCTTGAGCGTGAGAAGTCAAACGAGAAGACGGCAGAATCTAAGCAAGAGGAGGCGAAAGAGGGTCAGAAGAAGGCAAAGGAAGATAAGGCTAACGCCGAGAAGAAGAGCGAGGAGGCTGAAAAGGCCCGAGATGCGGCAAAGAAGGCAGAGCAGGAATTTCGCGATAAAGCCAAGGAGGCGAAATCAAATTCTCAGGAGCGCAAGGACTATGAGGCCAAGGCTCGCGAGAAGTCGAACGAGGCTCGCCAGAAGGAGCATGAGCGCAATCATGAGCGTAATCAGGCGCGAAACCATCAGCGGGCTCTTGAGCATCAGGAGCGCCAGCAAAAAGATTGGGAACGTCGCGAAGAGCACCATATCCGTCAACAGGAAGACGCCAAGCGTCAGATCGCCGAGGCCGAGAAGCGCATAGCCGAGCTCAAGGAGCGCATGGCGCAGACAGAAAAGGTCCGTCGTGAGAAGGCGAACTCCAAGCAGCTTGATAGCGTTAAAGAGGCGAAGAAAGCGCAGGAGGAGTTGGTCGGACGCATCGACGAGGTGCGCAATGCCCTGAAATCAGACCGCAATCAGCTTGAAAAACTTGCTGCAGAGCAGTTTATGGATCAGGCGATGGTGCGGCAGGATTTCAGTCAGATGAGCATGGTTGAGGCTTATAATGCCGCCAAAGAATTGGAGATGAGGATTACCGAGTCGTATAAGGATTTAAAGGCCACGAAGAGCGCGATTGAAATGCGCATGAGTTTTAAGTCTGCGCAGAAAATTACTGATGTCGCTAAGGCCGAGCGTATGGAGATCAGCGAGGCAATGAAGAGCGCGCTGGAGAGCACTGTTCGTACCAAGGATGCGCTTGATCGGCAGAAAGTCGCTCAGACTGAGCTCATGCGCGAGGCGGAGAACATCGTCGAGGCGACGAAGTCGCTGATGGATGAGGCGATGACAATCGTCAAGCCAGAGTTCAGCCGTGCTACTTCGTCCGGCAAGATGAAGAGAGGTGGAGGTGAGAGGGTTGAATGGCTCACCGAGGATAATTTCAAGTCCCACTCGTCCGAAGAAGAGCGCGCGAAGCGCCTCGCCGAAATGAGACAGAACGCAGAATACCAATTAGATCTTGCCGAGGCCGCCGCAGAGGATGAATCGCAGCGCGCTAAAGACGTAGCGAGTGTCACCCGCCGAGGAATGAGCAAGGACGGCGAAAGTGGCGATGCGGAAGGGCAGGGACAATCAGCGATGCCAGGATCTCAGATGTCTACGCATGTAGGTGGAGCTGGCGTGCAGCGTAGCAGCGAAGGTAAGGACAGTTTCTTCCGCGGACGAGGCGGTCCAGGACCGATTCAGGGCAATATGCCTGAACTTTTGCCCGGTAACGTCTTACGCCTTGGTGGCGCGGACGGTGCGGCAGATCCGAAAGGCGGACTCGCGGCGAAGTGGATGTACATTAACAGTTGGCACGTTATCGGGCCTTTCCCGAATCCTAACCGTGTCAATATTACGCGCAAGTTCCCTCCAGAGTCGGGTATCGATCTTGATGCAACTGATGTTGGTTAGGGCGGAAAGATTAATCGATGGGAGTTTATGCA
>JAGBWQ010000041.1 GCA_017629735.1 Kiritimatiellia bacterium | reverse complement strand
CCGTCCCGGAAAAGAAAGCAGATCCTGCCAATGCTATAAACGCGGCAATAAAAAGAAGAAGAATTATCATTCCTCACCCCCCTCTGTTCGCTCGACGGCCTCATCTGTGTCGGCGACAATCTCTTCGTCAGTATCGGTCTCGGGGCGCGTCAGCACCTCAAGGCGCACCGCCTCCACCCTTCTACGCCTGCGGCGCAACACTGTTACGCGGCAACCATCTGCCTCAATTTGCTGCCCCACATGCGGAATGCGCTCGGCATGGAACTGAACCCAGCCAGAAATGCGGTCAGCATCCTCCGCCTCAAGCTCCAACCCAAGCTTGCGATTTACTTCATCGAGCGAAACTCGCGCATCAATCTCCCACTCGTTTGCGCCCTTATTCAACATCTGCGGTTCTTGATCTGGGCGCGCAAAAACGCCAGGTCCAAAGATTACCTCGAGAATATCGTCTGGAGAAATAATTCCTGCCGTGCCGCCGTATTCGTCAAGGACCACAGCAAGAGGCTTGCGACTTTTAGCAAATGTAACGAGCAAATCATCGAGTGTTACCGTTTCAGGGACAAAAAGCGCATCTTCGATTTTGCCAGTGTCGCGGCAAATAATACCTTCAATGGCATCGGGTGTGCGGCGATAGACAGGCAGATGACTATGACGCGCCGATTTAAGCACCTCATTGCGAAACTCTTCAGAGCGATCGAGATCGAACCCCTCAATATCAACACGGGGAATCATCTCGTCGTTAGCGCAAAGTTCAGAAAGACGCAAAACACCTTCGACCATTTCTGCGTCACGCATGGAAACCTCGCCATGCTCCGCGGCGTTTTCCATCACAGAAACAAGCTCATCATCTGAAAGAGCCCTTCTCTCGCGCGCAAGAGCAGGCGCGAATGCCTTGGACGAAAATCTAAGCACAGCATTGAACGGATAAAGCACCGCTCTCCAGAACAAAAGAAGCCTTGCGTACAATGGCGCAATCTCCTCTGTATACTTAAGCCCAATACGCTTTGGCGTAATCTCGCCAAAGACAAGAAGGACTATCGTCATAACAGGAACTGCCAACCAACCGAACCCAGGAGAGACTGAAACTAAAAGTTTGTAGCCTATTGTGGCAACAGCGAAGTTCACAAATGTATTTCCAACAAGTAATGTCGAGAAAAGAACTGCCTGATCTGCGAGACAGCGCCCTATCATGACATCTGCCTCAGGATTGCGAGCGCGAATTCTCGCGCGCTGAGATCCAGTCAAAGAAAAAAGAACTGTCTCGGCGCTTGAAAAGAAGGCCGACAAAATTAAGAGCAAAACTAAAAGAATAAAAAGTGTCATCTCAATGGCAGCTCCACATCAAAATCGCTGCCGCCGCAGAAGTAACATCATTTGTACCAGAATACCACCGCCCATCGCTGCGCTGCGAGGAGACAATACTTATTGCAGCATCTGTCTTTGATACTCCATTTGTCAAACCAAAAAGGCCAAAGTCTACCTTACCTTCTTTTATAGAGGCGCTTGCACGAGCAAAGTCATTGGAAGGCGTAAGCGTCAGCGCGCGATCCACTTCGTTGCGCACCGACGGCTCAAGCACATCCTCATCCACAAGTGGCTGGGCGTAAATAGCGATTGCAAGAATAAAGACTCTTATCATACGGAAACTTCACCGCATTTTAGCATAAAAACAAAATGCGGTAAAGCCCCAGCGCTTATTCTGCAAGCGCAGCACGCACGCGCATGACGCGAGAGACTGTCTTTGCAAACATCTCAGGCGTCTGGCTCTGTGCACCATCGCACTTTGCGTGCGGAGGATCGTTGTGAACTTCGATGATAAGACCATCTGCGCCGATAGCGGCAGCTGCGACAGAAATGGAATCGACCATCCAAGAATGTCCTGCTGCATGAGAAGGATCAATAACAACTGGCAAATGCGAAAGTTTGTGAAGAAGCGTGACAACTCCCAAGTCAAGCGTATTGCGCAATGCAGTTTCGAAAGTGCGAATGCCGCGCTCGCACAGTATCACATTGGGGTTGCCTGACGCCATCAAATATTCCGCGCTCATCAAAAGCTCTTGGAGAGTCGCAGACATTCCTCGCTTGAGAAGAATAGGCTTTGTGGTGTAAGAGCCCACTTCCTTGAGGAGATTAAAGTTCTGCATATTCCTCGCGCCAATTTGGATTACATCGACATCGTTAAACAGCTCAATATCTTTGAAATCCATAAGCTCCGTCACAATAGGAAGCCCCGTCTCTTTCTTCGCAAGCTGAAGAAGCTTAATGCCTTCTGCTCCCATTCCCTGGAACGCATAAGGAGAAGTGCGAGGCTTGAACGCTCCGCCGCGAAGCATTGTAGCGCCCGAGGCTTTTACAGATTTTGCAATCGCCACGATTTGCTCTTCGCTTTCTACTGAGCAAGGGCCTGCAATAACAGAGAATGCGCCGCCGCCTATTTTAACACCAGAGCAATCTACTACCGTATCCTCTGGGTGGAACTTGCGGTTTGCCGCCTTGTAAGGCTCCTGAATACGACGCACCGTATCTACACAGTCCATCGCCTCGATAACGCCTGGATCGAGATGTGCGATATCGCCCACGCAGCCGATAATCTTTTCAAGATGTCCCTCTGAGACATGTGGCGTTATGTTCTTCGATTCGAGCAACGCCTTAAGATTCTCGACTTCCGTCGCGCTCGCGCCTTTCTTGAGTATGATTATCATGTCATTACCCTCCTAATTACAATTTGATTCTCTCTAAATTGAAGAACTCTTTAAAAAATGTTGGATACGATTTTGCCGCGCAATCAGCATTGTCTATTGTAACCGACGCCTTTGCTCGCACCGCTCCGATGGCAGAGGCCATCGCAATTCGATGATCGCCATGCGTGCAAATCTCGCAACCATTGAAAACCCCAGAAGAGCCATGCACAACAAACGTATCTTCCCCCTGTGTGCATTCCACTCCAAAATTGCGAAGAACATTCGCCATCGCCTCACAGCGATCTGATTCTTTTAGGCGTAGGCGCTTTGTTCCGACGAAAACACTTTCGCCCTTCATAGAGCCTGCAGCAACTGAAAGCGTAGGAAAAAGATCGGGGCAACTAGAAACATCAATTTCAATCTTTCCGCCACCACGAATTTTCTCCATCTCTTTAAGAATAGGAAGAACCGCCCTGTCAGGCTGAGCACTCATCTCGTCCAAGCCAGACACTTCCACCTCTCCCCCAAGAAAATTCATCACAAACCAAAACGCCGCGCCAGACCAATCTCCTTCTACTTGGATGCCCCCATTGGCTTTATACCTTTGATTGCCAGGAATATCATAGCCATCGCAAGAATCGTGAATAACAATTCCAAACTGCGACAATACTCTTGTTGTCATCTCGACATAACCACGAGATTGAAGTGGAGAAGAAAACCTAATCGATGAGTCACCATTCAAAATAGGCAGCGCAAACAAAAGGCCTGTCACAAACTGAGACGAAACACTTCCATCAAGAACGAACTTGCCGGCCTTTAATTCTTCCCAATCTACTTGCGGCCTTTCAGCAAGGCGACCGGCCATCTCAAAAATTGGACGCTTGCCAAGTGCCGCGGCAACGGGAGAGAGGAAGCGTCTTGAAGAACCACTCTCCCCGCAATCAAGAAGAGGCGAAGATGTCTCTTGAGCAAGAGCTCTTAGGCAACGCTTTGTAGCAAGAATATCATCTGCATCATCTTCGCAAGATGAAAGACGCTTCAAATTGCCGCTCAGGAAATCAGCAATAAGAAGTCGATGCTCGTGCGACTTGGACGGAGGCGCAACAATCTTTCCGCGCCTCAAGCCTGGCTCTATCGTAATGGGAGACATTATAGAATTTTCTCCTTTGCCATATCGATAGGCACAATCCTAACATCGCCCCAACCACACGGAAGCGCAAACGAGACAACATCGCCTGCTCGCTTCTTATCGCCTTTGACTGTTTCAGGAATTTCTGACTTACAAATATTCGATGGAATAGAAACAGGAAGGCCAACAGACGAAAACGCATCTTCCACTTCTTTTGCCCAACCCTCAGAGGCGAGAGAGAGCCTCTCTGCCATACGCGCTTCTTCGCAGCAGCCGATTGCAACGGCATCTCCATGAGAAAGATCGTAGGAAGAAAGCTTCTCTATTGCATGTCCTATCGTGTGTCCGCAATTAAGCTTCATTCTAAGAGAATTCGTCTCAAAAGGATCTTTGCGCACGATATCTACTTTGACCATTAGGTTCTCTGCTATCTCTTGTGCAGAAGGCACATCTGCGTCCGCAAAAGAGAAGAGATTCTTCCCTCCAATGAGAGCGTGCTTTATCATTTCCGCTTTCCCATCGGCAAGTGTCTTTTGCGGAAGCGTTGAGAGAAAGGCTGTGTCTATTACCACAAGCTCAGGGAAATGAAACGCACCTGCAAGATTTTTTCCTTCAGGAAGATCGCACCCGGTCTTGCCTCCTGTCGAAGCATCAACCATCGAGAGAAGTGTTGTAGGAACATTAATCCATCTAATGCCGCGCATCCATGTTGCGGCAGCAAAGCCTGTAAGATCGCCAGTTACTCCACCGCCGAGCGCAACAACGATATCTTTTCTGCCAAGCCCCTTCTTTGCGAACGCATGCCAAAGAGATGCTACTGTCGAGGGAGTCTTATGGACTTCTCCAGGGGGAATCTCCGCAAATGGAGCAATACCCAACTTGTTTCCCCACAACTTAGAAACATTCTCGTCGCAAACGATATTCTTATCACAAATCAGTCCTTGCGCGATTTCGCTTCCGACCACAACAAGAGACGATCCTGCTTCAAAGAAAGATGCAATCCTATTTTTGAAGCTCGCGTAATGCTCCGCTCTTTCAATAGCTTTATTCCCAAGCGGACGACTTCCAGGGAGCTGGAAGATACGACGAGCAATCTCCTCCTCAGAAGGAGTGTCGATACAAAGAACAATGCCTTTCTCCTCACAAAGCGCACGATTCGATTCGCGCAAAAGAGTGCCTCCTCCGAGAGAGACGATTTTTTCTTCAGTCGACGAAACTATCTCCGCGAGTTTTTTCGATTCCATATCACGAAAAGCGCCCTCGCCGCATGACGAAAAAATTTCTGCAATTGTCTTGTCTGAAGATTTCTCTATCTCACAATCAAGATCAACGAATGGAACGGAAAGTTTTTTCGAAAGCTTTTCGCCAAGCGTCGACTTACCGCTTGCAGGAGCACCATATATGAAAACCATCATAGATTCACTCTCGCTTTCTCATACTCGCTACGCTGCGCGCGCGCCTGTGAAATCAACATTGAAAAACCATTCTCCACCTTGCATCCTACCGCGGCAGAACGCGCCATAAGAGGAGTAATCTCTGGCACATACCCTAGATCATAAACCAACTCTCTTCCAGTAAAGACATAATCTGGAATTGGATCTACGGGAGTTGCATTGACTAATATGTCATAGCCTCTCTTCGGCTGCGTGCGATGGAAAACATCGAACTTAACTCCGAGGCGCGAAAGAGCAACCTTTACCGCCTGTGCCGCACCTCCATCTCCAAGAAGCGCCACCTTCTTGTCCGTCAAATCTCCAGCGAATGCCAAAAAGGCTTCTTCAAATCCTAAAACATCTGTATTATGCCCTATGTAGGAACCGCCTTTTTTGACGACCGTATTTACAGCACCTACCTTGCGAGCAAACGGAGAGACGCGATCTAGAAGCGGCATTATCGAAAACTTATGCGGTATCGTAACTGCCATACCCTGCATATTCATCGCCTTCATAAACGCCAAGGCTTCCTTCGCGCTCTTTGCCGGCATAGGCACCATGACAGCATCATAATCTTCCGCCGCGAAAGCAGCATTGTTAATTTCAGGAGAGCGCGTTTTCAAAAGCGGCCACCCTGTAACGCCATAGAGCGCGGCATTTGGCGTCGCCGTGCGGAAATTGTAATCACGCACAAGCTCGTGCGGCGTGATATGCCCAATCTCGCCAAGCCCACCGCAGGATGCGTATGTCCATTTTGAGCCAAGCCTCCCTGCCAACGCGCGCGTTGCAAAACCTACATTGCCCATAGCCAAGACAACATAGTCTTTTTCTTTTGCACCCTTCATCTCAGCAAAAAGACGCGAAACATCTTTAAGGCTGCGCGGCATAAATGCTACTTTGGCGACATCTCCTTCATTTGAAAGATTGCGCAAAACTCGCTTGATGTTTCGAAGTGGGCCATCGAATTTATGAAGCGACCTTATCACTTTAATTCCAGCCGAGCGTGCCTCTTCAACTAACGACAGATCTCCAAAGTCCTCTTCGAGATCGACATACGCGAAGGTCTCTTTGCCACGCACTTTGCGGAAAAGATCTTTGAAGAAAACAAGCCTTTGAGACTCTCGTCCTTTATACGCGCCTCCATCACACGCGCGGCGAAATGTTATGATGGCTGGCACCTTCCATGGCACAACGCTCGCCAACATCTTCGGGAAAGATGCAACTCTCTTTAGCTCATCTACATCAAGAAGATCTGCGCGAACCTCAACCATGTCGGTAAAGTAGCATTGCTTTTTGAAAAGCGAAATATTTTCTTTAAGCGTCTTGCCTGTAAGCGTAAGACAAATACGCGGATGCGCTGCCTCATCGGCAAGGATTGCATCTGCCAAAGCAAACGAGACTAGAGACTCAACGACAGGAAGAGCTCTAAAGACTATGCAAGGATCGTGCCGCCCTTTCATCGAAAGCGCAGCAGGACGCATGGTAGACAAATCAACAGACTTCTGCTCAACATACACAGTCGGAGTAGGGCGCATGGCAAGGCGCAACACAATTGAATTTCCGTTTGTGCGCCCACCAAGTATTCCTCCTTGGCGATTTGAGAGAGTTGTTACAATGCCATTTTTTACAGCGAACGAATCATTGGCTTCGCTGCCCATGCGATTTCTCGCATCATCAAATCCTTCTCCAAATTCAACTGCCTTAACTCCGGGGATAGCGAAGAGCGCCGCGGAAAGAGAAGACTCTATCCCCTCTTCAAGCGCGCCACCAACGCCGGGGCAAATCCCCTTCACTTCGCATTTAACAATTCCACCCACAGAGTCGCCTTTTCTGCGAGATTCTTCTACCTCGCGAATCATCTCCTTGGGATTTTTCTCTCCATGGATCGACTCGACAGTTGCACTTACAGATATGCCGCGCTCTTTAAGATACTGCAAGCATAATGCGCCAGCCGCACAAAAAGGAGCTGTAAGCCTACCTGAATTTTTTCCGCCGCCAGTAGGTATTCTTCCTGTCTCAACCCACTGTCCAAAATCAGCATGCCCTGGGCGCGGCACAGTGCGCGACGCTCCATAATCTGTTGGGCGCGCATCGTTATTGGCTATTTCGCCTTTGATCGTCTTCCCAGAGGTTACACCATCAGATGTTATCCCGCTCTTCCAAACAACTGCATCTTCCTCGCGACGCGCCGTTGTCAACTTCCCGCGCCCTGGAGCACGGCGTTCCATAATGGACGCAAAGAACCTTTTATCAATCTTCATTCCAGACGGGAAATTCTCAAGCGAAAAAGACATCTTCTTCGCATGAGACGCACCGCGAATATTGAGCTTGAGGAACTTTCCAAAACTCATTCGATCTCCCTTCCGAAAGCAGCCTTTGAGGCAACGCCCTCCGCCAAAGCTTTCTTTAATCTGTCTTTGTCGCAAGAGTCTAAAGCGATTTGAAAATCAACAAGCCTTTCGATATATCTGCCAAGGACTTTCCCGAGCTCATCTCGATTGGACAGGAAAAGCTCCGCCCACATATCAGGGTCGACTGCGCCAACGCGCGACATATCGCGAAAACTTCCCGCCGAAAATCCTTCATGAAAACGCGCAAGATCCTCACGAACATATGCCGAGGAGATCATGTGGCAAAGCTGACTTGTGAACGCAATCATCTCATCATGCCGCTCAGGCGAAGAAACCACGACACGCGAAAATCCAATCGAGAGGAAGAAATCTTCAAGAGATGGCGGAAGCTTTTCATCTGAATGCTGCGGGACAAGAATCATTGATGCACCCAAGAAAAGATCCGCACTTGAATTGGCATACCCAGAAACAGCTTTACCAGCCATCGGGTGCCCGCCAACAAAACGCCACGCTCCAGTTCCGTCAGGAAACGCGGCAAAAAACTCATCCATTATTGAGCGCTTGACTCCGGCGATATCAACGACGATGGCGCCGTCCTTAATCAAATGAGAATGAGATTTCAGCCAAGGCACAACAGCCGACGGAGGAAGACACACAAAAATAAGATCTGCATCTGAACAACCTCCGACATCACCATGATGAAGCGACGCAACTGAATAGCCAGCCTTAAGAGACGCTTTCTCAAACGACCCTCCTATGAGGCCAAGCCCCACAACTGCAACTTTCATCTTCATTTTGCGCTCTTCAATTGAGAAGCCCCGCACTTTCAGAAGGCGGGGCTTCGTTTCTTGTTCATGGTGAGAATTTTACCAAATCTGCGCGAGATGTTGCGTAACTGACGGCAACATCTCACACAGAAATGCATCTCACTTGAAGTAACGGTTGTAAAGGCCTTGGAAAGCCTTACCGTGACGCGCTTCATCTTTAGCCATCTCATGGACGGTATCGTGAATTGCGTCGTATCCAAGCTCCTTGGCACGCTTGGCGATTGCAAGCTTGCCAGCGGTAGCACCGCACTCAGCCTCCATACGGCGACGGAGATTCTCCTTCGTCGAATCGGTGACGATATCGATCGTCTTGCCGAGCAACTCCGCAAACTTTGCAGCGTGCTCAGCCTCTTCGAAAGCAATGCGCTTGTACGCTTCGGCAACTTCAGGATATCCTTCGCGATCAGCCTGACGAGACATTGCAAGATACATTCCGACCTCGCAGCACTCGCCGTTGAAATGATCCTTAAGGCCCTGAGTCACCTCTGCATCGTCGACGATGCCATCGCCAACATGATGCTCGGCAACGAAATCAAGTCCGCCGCCCTGCTTGAGAAACTTCTCACCAGGAACGCCACACTGAGGGCACTTAGCAAGAGCTGCATCTCCCTCGAAAACAAAACCACATACGGGGCATACCCACTTAGACATAATCAACCTCCTTTTTTATTATTACATCTCTTCAAACTGATCCTTGCCGACGCCACACATCGGGCAAGTCCAATCATCCGGAAGATCCTCAAAAGCGATATTGTTGTTGTTCGCAGGGTCATAAACCCAGCCGCATACTTTGCACACGTATTTCTTCATATTCAGCCTCACTTTCCTGGCACATTTTCTTTTCAAACCGACAAAACGCACGTCCTCTCGGAGCCGCTATTATACCACAATGCAAATCCACCGCGCAATAATACCGATTCTAGTCTTGATATCCTCGCTATGAAATATACTTAAAAAAAACTCGGACATCTCCGAGTTTGACATACAATTTGGTGGCCAGGGCCGGGATCGAACCGGCGACACACGGATTTTCAGTCCGTTGCTCTACCAACTGAGCTACCTAGCCACGGAAAAGAATTAAGGTTGAAATGGTAGGGGCGCAGGGATTCGAACCCTGGACCCAGTGATTAAGAGTCACTTGCTCTACCAACTGAGCTACGCCCCCATCTCACCTTGGTTTTGG
>JAGBWQ010000006.1 GCA_017629735.1 Kiritimatiellia bacterium | reverse complement strand
TTGGCGAGCGATTCGAGAGCTTTTTTAATCTTCTTGAGTTCAAGAACAATTTTCTTAGCTTCACCAGGGCTTTTATAAACGAAATCTTCGCGGTTCCAAAGCATCAATTTTTCGAATACTTTTCCGATAGCTCCGATTTCTTTGTTCTGCTTCATCAGAGCATCGATCTTTTGAAGCTTCTTTTTCTCGGAGGGGAAGTATTTAACAAGGTTCTGGAAATCGTAGTAGGCACGCGCGGGAGCTGCTTTAAATTCGCATTCAATGCGAATTACAAGATCGCTCTTATACTGATTAAGAGCATCAAACATTATCTGAGCTTCTTTAGCCTGTTCGGGATTTTTCGATTTGATGCCAGCTTGAAGCTTGGCCATCAGCTTCTGCAAAGGCTTACCCTTTTCGATATCGACTTTTGCATCTTTAAAGAATTGCGGATCTGAAATGCCAAGCGGCACCGACCATTCGCCAAGCTCAGAAACAGCCTTGTTAACGGCTTTTTTAACGTTCCTAATTTCACCTTCAGACCAGTTCTCTTTTGCGTAGAGGGGCTCTACACTTGAGCCACCATAGACGGCAACATATGGAAGCTTGTTAAGTGGAATTTCTTCTTCGCCAAACAAAGACATGTTTTTGTAGAAGGAAACTCGGCTTAATTTCCATGCTGAGTAAACGAGCGTGTCTTTAGGATCGGTGCCTTTTGGGATTTTAAAAACCTGTTTGAACGCTTCGCTATTCAACTTCTTGTCTGCATTGCGCACGGAAACAACCATAATCTTCTGACGAGGAAGTTCTTGCGTTTCCCATTGGCACAAGTGATCCGATGGCAGCTGAGTTAATGACGGCAACTGTTTGTAGTCAGCAAGGTTTTGGTTATTAAAATGAGCGGCATCGACAACCACGTAAACTACGGCTCTATGTCTTAAATCGCTGGGAGTGATAAGATGACCAGAAAGATAATTCTTGGCATCTAACCCATCCCAGTCCAGAAAACCTTCTGCGATTGGGGCGCGCTTGGGAGCTGCAAACACTGATGCGGCAACAAGAGAAAACGCCATTGCAAGAGAAAAACATCTGTTCATTTTAATCCCCTTCTCTCGAAAGTTTTGTCATGAGCTAAATGTACGAGCCACCCAACTTACGTTCTGTAGTTGGGCGCTTCCTTCGTGATGGTAATGTCGTGAGGACGAGCTTCGCGCTGACCTGCTGCCGTAACGCGATAGAAGCGGCCAGACTTTTGAAGCTCAGCAATGGTGCGAGCGCCGCAATAGCCAAGAGACGCTCTGAGACCGCCGCAGAATTGCGTCATGATCGACTTAACTCTGCCGGAGTAAGGCACCATACCTTCGATACCCTGCGGAACGAGGCTGCCTTCATCTTCGTCGTCTTGGAAATACCTTGCACGCGAGCCCTTGCCGTTTTTAAGAGCGGCCATAGAACCCATACCGCGGTAAACGACATACTGCCTACCGTTTGAATAAATCTTCTCGCCGGGCGACTCTTCAGTGCCGGCAAGGACAGATCCAAGCATAACAGAGTCAGCACCTGCCGTGATGGCCTTAGGAACATCGCCCGAGAGTTTGATACCGCCGTCGGCAATTACGGCAACACCACTTCCGCGAAGAGCCTTAGCGGCATTATAGACAGCAGTAAGCTGCGGAATGCCTACGCCGCAAACAACGCGAGTAGTGCAAATCGAACCTGGACCGATACCTACCTTAACAGCGTGGGCTCCGCACTTTGCAAGATCCTTAGCGGCCTCGCCCGTGGCAATGTTACCTGCAATAACGTCTACTTTGGGGAAATGCTTGACGATGTATTTCGTCATTTCCATTATACCCTTAGAGTGGCCGTGCGCCGAATCGACAACAACACAGTCGACGCCTGCATCGGCAAGCTTCTCCATACGCGTCAAATCGCCCTTGCCGCCAGAAACGGACGCGCAAACGCGAAGACGGAATTTGTCGTCGAGATTATATGACGAGTCGCTGTTTTCAACGATGCGGCTTACATCGGTAAAACTGTAAAGACCTGCTATGCGTCCGTCGCGGCCGACGATTGGCAATTTACCAATCTTGTTTGCACGCATAATCTCGTAAGCCTTAGCAAGCGATGTACCGGGCTTGGCTGTGAGAAGATGCTTTTGCATGACATCGCGAAGCTTTGCCGCATTCATCGGCGCAAAGCGCATGTCGGACGAAGTTATCATACCAACAAGTTTATCGTTGGCATCGAGAACAGGGAAGCCGTTGAAGGCAAGCTTGTGCGAAAGCTTGTAGTTGCGTAAATAACCGATGTCATCGTCTTCGCGGAAACATACAGGCGATTCAATAAGGCCGTTAAGGTGCTTTTTCACCTGGCTAACCTGCTGGGCCTGTTCGTCTTCTTCAAGATTTTTGTGAATACAGCCGATGCCGCCTGCCAGTGCCATGGCAATAGCCATTGGCGCTTCCGTCACTGTATCCATCGCCGCGGAGATGAAAGGCGTTTTCATCTTTGTGCGACTTGTAAGCTTAGTTTCCAGCGATGTTTCGTCGGGGAGAAAATCGGCGTATTGCGTGACAAGCGTCACATCGTCATAAGTAAGGCCTTCGCACGGAAAAGCCTTCATAAAAGTGTCGAGATGTTTGTTCATCAGATTCCTTTACACACTTTGCTACTTTCTTGTGTATTATATACTTTTCAGTGGTATCATTCAACCCTGAAAAGGCCTAGAAACTATTC
>JAGBWQ010000040.1 GCA_017629735.1 Kiritimatiellia bacterium | reverse complement strand
GCCGATTCTTCCTGCTGATGAGTAAGACTTACAAAAGACACGGGGAATGGCTTTACGACAGCAGGATCGGATGCCTGAAAAGAAACTGCCTTGTAGGGGAAAATAAGAAGGACTGCCGCAACAACGGCAAGAACCGGAGCTGCTCTCAGAAAATCTGAGGTGCAGAGCTTCATTTTTCAATCCCTCCGTTCTTTTCCGCAAAAAGGACTCTCTCCGCTCCGCTTGTTTTTGCAAGCGCGGTGATTTTCATAAGTTCGCCGCCGTCAACGCGCCTGTCGCACAGGACGAGCAATGTCTTGCGATCAGTTCGCGAAACGCGTTCAGAAAGCCTGTTTGCGAGTGTAGCGTAGGAGGCTGGCTCGGAAAGCACATAACGAGAATCATCGAAGAAGACAAAAGTTTCATCTCTCACAGGCATCACAAGGGCAACAAGTTCAGTAGTCTCGCCGTCGCTAATGCCTGCATCGGGAAGATCGAAGAGAACTCCTTTGGCCGTTGTGAGAGTGCCTGAGATAATATGAAACATCAAAATGAGTATTATCAGCGAAAGCCAGGGAGCGGCAACAGCAAAAGGCTTTATCGCCGGCAGTCCGTACCGCCAGATGCCTTCAGAACGCTCAGGTTTCCAACCCCATGCAATCATACTCAAGCAGCCTTTCCGCGAGATGAAAGATAGCCGACAATCTGACTTGCCGCGCCTTCCATTTCAACAATAATCCTCTCGAGTCTCACTCTCAAAGAACCGTACATCACCGTAGCGGCAATCGCGAGTGCAAGGCCTGCTGCAGTTGATGAAAGCGCCTGCATAGCTCCGTTTAAAAGGTCTGCTCTTGAAACGAGCGAAGAAGAATTTACACTGTAGACAACATTGACAAAACCGATAACTGTGCCAAGTAGTCCAATAGCCGGAGAGACTTGCGCGATAATCGCAAGCGCGGCAAGGCGCCTATCAAGTCTGCCTACGTAAGCGCGCCCTTCAGCGTCTACGCTGTCCTTAATCTTGCGCGGCCCGCCCGATGCATTACGGATGGCTGCCGAAACGACTGCCGCGGCAGGCGCCGATTCATCCTCGCAAATGGCAACGGCCTCTTCGTCGTTACCGGAATCGAGAATATTTATAACGCCCTTCATAAAATCGTGGACGTTAATCTGCGCACGCCTTAAGCCGACAAAGCGCTCAAACCATACGACGAGAGACAAAACGGCAAGCGCCGCAATTATCCAAAGAACACAATCGCCGAATATTGTCATAAAAGCCTTCCCTTCTTTGAAATGCGCTCAAGTCTCCTCGCCGCCTCCTTCGCGGCAGGAACATCGCTCGTGGAAACTAGACGGAGAATGTTCATAGCCTGAAATTCTCTGCCGTGTCCTTCATATTCGTCGGCAAGCCTGAATGCCGCGCGCGAAAAAGCAGCCTTTGCAGAATCGTCGAAGAGAATTCCGCGGGCTCTGCCGTCGCGGTACGAAAGGACAACGCGAGAATAATATTCATCTACCGACTCTTCGTAACGACCGAGTTTTTCAAGTGTTCTTCCGATGCGAAAAGAAACTGTGATCTTTCCGCTGTCGTCGAGGAGCCCGCCGAAACGCAACGCCCTGTACGCCTTGAGCGCTTCCAAATAACGGCGAGAGTTATCGGCTCCTAGAGCAAAAAGAGCGTCGGCAACGAGGAGCCGCGCGTGGATGCGGTCTTGCTGATCTATCTTTTCGTTGGACGCAACGCGCTCAAGAACGAGCAAAGCCTCTGTGTAACGGGCAAGCTCTACGAGGGACTCTCCTTGAACGACCAACGCACCTGCACACGCCTGAGAAGAAGGATATTTTTCCACAAGGCGAGTGGAGATTTGAATTGCGTTTTTGTAATCTGCATCGGCAAATGAGGCTTTCGCCGCCCAGCAAAGAGCATCGGGAGCGGCAGGAGACGACGGAGATATCTCAGCGTACGACTGAAAGAGATGAGACGCCTCCTTCCATTCGCTCCTGTTGAACATGAATTTCGCAAGCCACAGCGTTGCGTCTGCGCGCACCGCTTCATCAGGGCATTTAAAAACGAGAGTGCGCACTTTTTCAAGAGCCATCTCATCGTGCCCAAGTCCGTAGAGACAAAGGACATCGAAAAATTCCATCCTGCTCTTTCTTTTTGGATCGGCCGCGGCTACTGCAGAAAAAGATTTTTGCGCTTCCGCAAATCTGTAGGCTTTAAAGAACTCGCGCCCCTTCGTTTCCATCTCCATTATCTCTACGACGCGACGGAGTTTTTTTGCGATCTCTGTTTCAGGACAGTCAGAAAGCACCTTGCGATAACATTTCATCGCCTCTTCCATTCTGTCGAGCCGCGAAAGAACATCACCCTGTCTCAACCAGGCGCTTGCGAGTTGGGAAGAATTTGCTTTGGCCAATTTTTGTGCAGTTTCAAATGAAGAGAGAGCTTCTTCCAATTTGCCGAGTTTGAAAAACGTTTCACCTCTATATTGATGAATGTCAGATGAAAGCGCCTCAGCAGGCCATATTTCCATCACATCTCGCCAAACAGATGCGGCGGCTTTCCAGTCTCCCGACATATCTTTGATGCGGCCAAGTTTCATAAACGCCTCTTTCGCCCCTGGAGTATCTGGCGCCGATTTGACTGCAGCACGAACTATGCGCTCTGCCTCAACGAGAGAATCGACATCATCAAGGAGCACCTCGCCAAGACGAACGCTTACCAAAAGGGCAAGGTTTGACGAAAGTGACTTTTTCTGCGCCAGCCGTAGCGCATTTTCATCTCCGAGATTGACTGCAGCGATGACGAAAGCTCTATCTGTAGAATTTGTCGATGATATCACTTTTCTCCACAAATCTTCAGCTTTGACTCTTTCACCCTTCTTTGCGAGCAAATCTGCCTCAAGCATGGTCTCTTCGCCGATACAGCCGCTTTTAGACGCCGCCTTCAGATGCTTTAACGCCAAATCATAATTGCCCTCGATCATCGCCTTATAATAGAAATAAGCATCACTCTTAGATGCATCACCCCAATGGGAAAGAATCTTCTCTATCTCTTTCCATTTCCCTTCGTGAGCATAACTTTCAAGAACGATAAGATTAGACTCTTCCGATGAAACCTTGCGCGCATAAAGGCGGGCTATATCCCAAAGACCGTCGCGAAGAGCTGTGCGCGCGACTGAAAGGGCAGATTTTACGCTATCAACAACGCTTTCATCTGCGCGTGAAACACAGACGAAAGAGAACATCACGGCAAGAATTACACTTAAAATCCTCACACGAGTTCTCCCATATACCCCATGTCGGAGAGTAAGCGCGAATTTTTCATCCATCCCGGCTCAACTCTCACCCAAAGTTCTATGCGCGATTTAACACCAAACATCTCGCTCACCTCGCGTTCGGCAAGTTTACGGACATACTTTATCGTCTGAGCCGCCTTGCCTATCACAATCGGCTTTTGCGAAGGACGGTTTACAAGAACATCAACGGTGATTTTCCAAATGCTCTTTCCTTGTGATTGAGATTCATCGATACTCTTTACTATAATGCCCAGCTCATGCGGAATTTCCTGATGCATCTTCGCGAGGAATTTTTCGCGTATGGAATCTGCTATGGCAAGCTTTCTTGGATAATCAGTTACAGTATCCTCGTCAAAAAGAAATTCTCCCTCTTCTGCAAAGTCAAAAAGAAAATCGAGAACGCTCTTCGCGCCGCCTTCCGTAGTCGATATCGCCTTTACCCACAAAGGCCCAGCAAAATGCGTCTCTTTCTCCGTTTGAGGCGCAAGAGAAAGAGCCTCCTCCCACGCATCGTGAAACATCTTTTCATAGAATGGAGATTTATCGGCCTTATTAAGGACGAACAATACCTTCTCAGGCTTTTCTTTTGCAACGCGCTGCATCCACCCGATATCCTCAAGCTGAGGTTCATCGGAGGCATCGAAAACTACACAAGTAATGTCAGTTCCTGCCGCGCTGCGCCGTGCCATTCTATTCATAAGCCGCCCAAGATCGCCTACTGCCTTGTGAAGACCTGGAGTATCCAACAAGACGAGTTGCCCGCGCGGGTCGGAGACTATACCGCGAATAGTATTGCGTGTAGTCTGCTCAACGGGGGAGACGATCGAAACCTTCTCCCCCACAAGGGCGTTGACGAGCGTCGATTTACCGGCGTTCGTCCGCCCAACAACTCCTACAACGGCTACCTTTGCCATGCTCGGACAGCCATGCGTTTATTACGGAACAGGGAAATTCTTAACGAGTTCAGCCGCATCGCGGCGAACACGAGCTTTCACCTCTTCATCGCCGATATTATCAAGAACGTCGGCGATCCACGTACCGATCTTGATCATTTCGGCCTCGCGCATTCCGCGCGTCGTGGCTGAAGCCGTGCCGACGCGGATACCGGAAGTCTTAAAAGGAGACTCCGTATCGAAAGGAATCGTATTCTTGTTGACGATGATTCCTGCTTCATCAAGGGCGGCGGCTGCCTCCTTGCCTGTGATCCCCTTCGACGTCTTGACATCGATAAGGAACAAGTGATTGTCCGTTCCGCCAGAGACGATTCTGTAGCCGCGGTCCTGAACAGTCTTGCACATGACCTGGCAGTTCTTGACGACCTGCTCAGCATAGCCCTTCTTCGCCTCGCTCATCCATTCACGGAACACAACAGCCTTTGCCGCAATGATGTTCTCAAGAGGACCGCCCTGCATTCCGGGGAACACGGCGCTATCGAGAGCCTTAGCCCACTTCTCCTTGCAAAGCACCATTCCGCCGCGAGGACCACCGAGCGTTTTATGCGTTGTTGTCGTAACGAAATCTGCATAAGGAACAGGCGAAGGATGCGCGCCACCGGCGATAAGGCCTGCGATATGAGCCATATCAACCATCATAATGCAACCGACCTTGTCGCAAATGGCACGGACGCGCTCGAAATCAATCGTACGTGGATAAGCGGACGCGCCTGTAAGAAGGATTTTCGGCTTAACCTCAAGAGCCATGCGCTCCATCTCGTCATAGTCGAGCATCTCCGTATCTTTATTGACGGTATAAGGAACGATATTGTAAATCTTTCCGGAGAAGTTTACAGGCGAGCCGTGAGAAAGATGTCCACCCTGATCGAGAGACATCGACATAATTGTATCTCCAGGCTTGATCGTTGCGAAATAGACAGCCATATTCGCCGCGCTTCCGCAGTGAGGCTGGACATTCGCATGCTCAGCGCCGAAAAGCTCACAGGCGCGCTTGCACGCAAGTTCTTCTGCGGCATCTACAGGAAGGCAACCGGAATACCAGCGCTTGCCCGGATAGCCTTCTGCGTACTTGTTCATAAGAACGGAGCCTGCCGCCTCGCGGCATGCGCGCGAAGACGTATTTTCCGACGCGATAAGATTAATTTCGGCATCTTCCTGCTTAGTCTGAGCTTCGATGGCAGCAAAGACTTCAGGGTCGTCATACATAAGGCCGGAGCAATCTGAAAGACGCTGCGCACGCTCGATCTTTGCGCGGCGGACAGCGTGGCGCTCATCCATATCGACGGGAGTTTGAATGAAGGCCTTGGCGATCTCTACCGCGTACTCATGAGAAACGGT
>JAGBWQ010000039.1 GCA_017629735.1 Kiritimatiellia bacterium | reverse complement strand
GTTCTCTTGTCATTCGTTATCGCTGCGATTTCGTTTTCAAGATCTTCCGTAGCTCTCTATCCGAATGTAGCGCGTCCTGCAATATCTGTCTCTTGCACTTATCCTGGCGCTAATGCTCGCGAGGTGATGAACACTGTCGCAGGGCCACTTGAAGAGAAGGTGAACGGCGTAGAAGGCATGAGCCGCATGACAAGCTCATGCTCCGACACAGGCTCTTATTCGCTGACAGTTTACTTTCGTGTCGGTGTCGACCGTGATATGGCGCTTACGAAGGTGCAGAGTAAGGTTCAGCAGGCGCTTTCGCTTTTGCCGCAGGAAGTTAAGAATACCGGCGTAACTGTTGAATCAGGCTCGACTGAAGAGCTGGGGCTTTTGACGCTGCGCTCTGCCGGCGGCAAACTTGCTCGCGAGCAAGTTGTCGACTTTGCTTACGGTGTTGTAAATCCTGCGATTCTTCGCGTGCCCGGCGTCGGCAGCTCCACTGTAAAAGACAACAAGGTCGCGATGCGTATTTGGCTTGATGCCAATAAGATGGCTTCACACGCAATTACTTCCGAAGAGGTCGTCTCCGCAATCAAGTCTCAGAACGTTCAAGCCTCTCTCGGTAGTGTCGGTGCAAGCCCGACAGAAGAGCCTGGTTGCCGCGTTGTCTCTTTGATCTCCAAAGGCCGTCTTGATACGGCGGAGGATTTTGAGAAAATCGTCGTTCGTACAGAGGACCGAGGCGGTCTTGTTCGCCTTGGCGATATCGCGCGAGTCGACAAAGGGCTTCAAGGCTATTCTTATGCCGCGCTCTACGATGAAACTCCAGCAGTATTTATTCGTATTGTCAAACTTCCTGGCGTTGATGTGCGCAAGACAATGAAGCTCATAAAGTCTGAGCTAAAGAAGCTTGAGCCGTCCTTCCCTGGCGACCTCGTTTGGGATATGACATACGATACCACGCTTTACATGGATGCCGCGCTTGGCTCCGTGGTCTGGTCGTTTGCGCTTGCTTTCGCACTTTCATTTCTCATCGTGGCGCTTTTCTTGCGCTCTGCAAAGTGGGCGCTTCTTGTGGCCGTATCAGCGGCTGTGCCTTTGGCGATAGCCTTTTTCGCCCTTGTCGCCGCAGGCTATTTCTTAACTTTGGTCTCGCTCTATGCGTTTATTGTCGCAACTGGCATTTCATTCGCATTCTCAGCCTTTACGGTGTCGCGTATTCGTGCGCTTGCTGGCGATGCAATGGATCTCTCTGAAGCTGCGATCTCGGCAGTACTTCGCTATGCGCCGGCTATTTGCGCAGCAGCTATTGCTATTGCGCTTGCCATGGTGCCAGTTGCGATGGTCGATGGCATGCAAGGCGTAGTCTACCGCCAATTCTCTCTCGTTCTTGCTGCCGCGGCACTTGCGTCTATTCTTGCGGCGGTGGTGATAGTTCCCGCATTTGCAGCGCTTCTTCCAGCTCAGGCGAAAAAATGCGTAAAGTATTCCTCTTTGCGGCTTCCTTCACTTGCGCCGTCTATCATGTATATCGCTCTTATCTCTTGCGCTGTTGCGGCGTGGGGAATCGGAAAGGGGCTTCCTAGCGAGTTTATCCCTGCGGAAGACATTGGCGAAATTGTCGTGGACTGCAAGATGGCGGAGGGAACTTCCATGCCTGTCACGGCCGACACGATGCGCAATATCTATCGCAAAGTGCGCGGCATTGAGGGTATCGAGAAATCGACAACGCTTTTGGGCGAGAGTATCGTTAGTGGATATGGCGAAAACAACGCCAAGATGTATCTTATTCTCAAAGACTGGGCAAAGCGCGACAAGTCGATTTTTGAAATTGCAAAGGAGATTGAAAAGGCTGTTGCCGATGTGCCTGAGGCGCAAGTCTACACTATCTGTCCGCCGCCAATTCAGGGGCAGGGCAATCAAGGCGGCTTGACAGTGCTTGTTCAGTCAATGGAAGACGCAGATCCTGTCCGCTTCGCTAATGAGATGCAGAAGTTTTGCGCCGCTCTTGCGCGCTCGCCTCTTGCCGCTAGTGCCAACTGCGGAACTGTTGCCGATGTGCCACATCTTCGCGTCCATGTCGACCGCGAGAAGTGCGAACTGATGCAAGTGCCGATGCTCTCGCTCTACACGACACTTCAGCACGCGCTCGGATCAGTGTATGTCAACGATGTGAACCTTGGTACGCAAGTAAACCGCGTCACTGTGATGTCGGATTGGTCTTCGCGCTCGTCGGCCGATCGTGTTGGAGATCTTTATGTCCGCTCTAAAACAGGGGATATGGTTCCTGTAGGTTCGCTTGTGACATTCAGCGAAGAGCTTGGTGTGCGCGACTGCTACCGCTGCAATCAGTATCTCTATGCGACATGTCAGTTCCTGCCGAAGGAGGGCGTGGCGTCTTCCGAGGCTATCGAAGAGGTGCGTAGAATTTCGGCGGAGACTTTGCCGCGAGGATATGTTCAAGACTGGAGCGGGTTAATTTACGAACAGTTCCAAAGCAGAGGCGACACCGGTATTCTTATGGCTTTCTCTTTTCTTGCTCTCTATTTGGTGTTGATGGTGATGTCGGGCTCGCTCGTTCGCCCGCTATCGAGCTTGGTGCCGGCCGCCGCCGCTACGCTGGGCGCTGTGGTGCTTCATTTGGTAACTGGCGTTCCTATGTCGCTTTACTCTCAGTTCTCAATCCTCTTGCTTGGTGTGATTTGCTCTGCGCTCTCAATGCTTACTGATCCGCGCGAGAGTGCCTCTGATCGCGCTTTCTTGCCGATTCTTATCACCATTTCCTTCCTTCCTCTTGCGCTTTCGTTTGGCGCAGGATCTGCAGGAAGTCGCTCGATAGGTATTGCTATGTTTGGCGGATTTGCGTTTTTTGCGCTTATCCGCATGCTTGGTGGCGGTCTTGATTTTTCAAAGAAGGAGTCTTAATAATGATAAAAGTTTCGCTTGTGAAAAAGGTTTTTCTTCTTGCCTTTGTTTTTGCATTTGCGCAGATTTCTGTTGCAGAGTCTGATGCTGAGAAACACAATTCTACTCAGATGAATGCATCTGTTTATTCTGCGGAGAGTAAACAAGAAGGTGGAGTTAAAGTTCTTTTTATTGGCAACTCTATAACCATTCATGGGCCTGCCGCGCAAATTGGTTGGACAAATTATTGGGGCATGGCAGCAAGTGCCCGTGAAAAAGATTATGTTCATATTGTCGTGCGTGAATTAGAGAAGCGTCTTAAGCGTAAGGTTGATTACAAGGTTTCTAACTACGCTACATTCGAGCGCGAATTTAATAATTGGGATTGGTCAAAGACAGAGGAGCTTGCCAAGTGGAATCCTGATATTCTTATTTTTGCATTAGGAGAAAATGTACAGTCTCTTCAAAATGATGCTCAGAAGAAAGCTTGGCGCGATGCGTTTAAGCGACTTCTTGGTGTTTTTATCGATGGACGCGAAACAAAGCCCCTTACAGTTGTACGCGGATCATTCTGGCCTAATGCAAAGAAGGATTGGGCGATGGAAGATGCAGCAAAGGCATATTCGGCTCGCTTTGTGAAGGCCGATATCTACCGTACTCCTGGTATGGACGCAAAGGGTATGGGTTTTACGCATTCAGGTGTTATCGCCCACCCTGGCGATAAAGGTATGCAAGAGATTGCGTCGCGTATTTTGAAGGGTTTATTCAACGAATAACATGGAGGTAAGCGTATGCTTGGCAGGAGAGCTTTAGTTCGTGCTGCGTTTTGTGAGCGCTTAAGAAGAAGCGTACTTGATTTCTGTAAGCGATAAGTGATATAATTTACCTTATGACAATTAAAAAACCTGCAAAGAAAATTGTTGTAGCATCCGAAGCTTCCTCTGGTGGAGCTGCGATTGCGGATCGCTTTAAATTGGATGCTCCTGTTCAGGCTCCGCCGGATAAGTTCCTCTTGCCGGCGTTTATTGTGTCTCTCATTTCTTTGGGCGTTTCTGGTGCTCTAGTTTATATACTCTGGAAGCATTGGGAATTCCTGATGCCAGCCTAATGAAAAAGAGTAGCCTCAAAGATGTTATGCTTTCGCCTCGTGCGAAGGCTGTTGTTCTGGCTGCCTTGGACGAAGACTTGGGAGATGCAAGTAAAATAGCTGCTTCTTTTTGGGTCGATGCCACAAGCGAGGCGCTTGTCGACGAAAAGGCTGTCGCAACTGGCGAGATTTATCCCAAAGGCACAGGCTGTATCGTCGCAGGAGCGACGGTGGCGCGCGCAGTTATGAAGGCTGTCGATCCTAAGATCAAAGTCTCCATCTGCAAGGCCGATGGCTCGTTCGCAAAGCCAGGCGAGGCGATTTTGACATTCCGCGGAAAGGCGCGTAGCATATTGGCGGCTGAAAGAACGGCTCTCAACTTTATGCAGCGCATGTGCGCAACAGCAACGCTTACGCATAAATTCGTCGAAGCGACAAAGCGCTATGGCACGCTGATTCTCGATACGAGAAAGACGACGCCTGGCCTTCGCGTGTTTGAGAAGTATGCAGTTCTTTGCGGTGGCGGCACGAACCATCGCATGGGAATGTACGATCGCGTCTTGATGAAGGATAATCACCGCCGTCTTTGGAAGGGTGGCAATCCCGATGAGCTTGGCAAGGCTGTCGTTGCGGCGCGCAAGGCGTTCCCGAAGCTCGATGTCGAAGTCGAGGTCGAAAGCCTTCGCGAGTGTGCAAGCGCCCTTGAGGCAAAGCCCGAGTGGATTATGCTCGACAATATGAGCACAGCCGATATGAAAAAGTGTGTGCGTCTTTGCAAGGGGATTTCCAAGACGGAGGCCTCTGGCGGCATTACGCTTGAGCGCGCTAAAGAAGTTGCGGCAACAGGCGTTACGGCAATTTCTCTTGGCTGTCTGACTCATTCTGCAGGTTCAGTCGATTTGAGCCTTGAATGGAAAGCCGTCTGACGCGGCAGAGATTTAAAAACTAACGGAGAACAAAAATGAAAAAATTGCTTATTGGTTTCCTTTCGGCGGCCGCCATTTCCGGGTGCTGCCTTTTTGTGGAAAAGGAATATTCGCCTGTTATCGATGAAGGCTTTACTTCGCTCTTTAACGGCAAGGATCTTTCTGGCTGGACAGGTTCTGATGCTTACAAGGTCGAGACGATCGATATGAAGCTCAACAACGGAACTGTTGCAAAGGTTCCTGTTCTTGTGTGCGATCCCAGCAAGAATTCCGGCGGCAACCTCGTCACCGAGAAGCAGTACCGCAACTTTGTTCTTAGGTTTGAATTCCTTATGCCTGAGAACGGCAACAATGGCGTTGGCATTCGCGTTCCCGATGCAAACTCAGATGCTGCATACAACGGAATGTGCGAATTGCAGCTTCTCGACGACGGCGGCAGCTGGTATTATGACAAGGAGAAGAAGCAGGATAAGCTCAAACCTTATCAGTACACAGGCTCCGTCTATGGAATTGTTCCTTCGCGTCGTGACAATTTCGATTGCCAGATTTGGGGCAAGGAAAAGAACTTCTCTGGCGGTGGAAGCTATGTGCGCAAGTGCGGAATGTGGAACTTCGAGGAAATTCGCGTCATCGGTAGCGAGATTGAGGTCTATCTCAACGGCTATCTTATCACCAAGGCTGATGTTTCCAAGTTCAAGGGCGATGGCGACACACCCGACAAGCGCAAGCACCCTGGCCTTCATCGTGAGAAGGGTCACATTAGCTGGTGCGGCCATGGTTCGCGCGTGATGTGGAAGAACATTCGCATCAAGGAGCTTCCTGATAATGCGAAGATGAGCGATGTTTGTCCGATGGCCGCGGAGAGCTGCCCTCAGGGTTTTGTTGCTTACTTCAATGGCGATGCAGATCAGCTTAAGACCATGTGGAAGGGCGTTACGACAGCTGAGTCGTTCGACAATCCTCTGGTTCGCGCCAAGGCTTCGAAGGAGAAGCTTGCTGAGATGCAGGTTATTGCCGATAAGGGCCGCGATGATCACTGGTTTGTCCGCAACGGAAGCCTTTATTTCGATGGCTACAAAGGCGGTTATTCTCTCGCAACGAAGCGCGATTACGCTGACTTCGAGCTTTGGGCCGACTGGCGCACGCTTTCGATCACAAGAGACTCTGGCCTTTATCTGCGCGGCGCTCCGCAGGTGCAGATTTGGGACGTTTACAACCAGTGGGGCATTGGCTCTGGCGCTCTTTATAACAACCAGAAGAACCCCAGCCAGCCTCTCGCTATTGCAGACCGTCCCGTCGGCGACTGGAACCGTTTCCATGTTATCATGCGCGGCGAAAAGGTTACCGTCTATCTCAACGGCGTTCTCGTTGTCGACAATGTAACGCTTGAGAATTATTGGGATCGCAAGCAGCCGATCTTCCCTGTCGGTCAGATCGAGCTTCAGTGCCATGGCGATCCTATCGAATGGCGCAATGTCTTCATCAAGGAACTGTGAAGTTACTTGTGGTAGATGTTGGAAACACCTCAACGGCCGTTGGACTTTGGTTCGACGGCCGTGTGAAGTGTGTCTCGCATTGTGACGGCGGTTTTGTTGAATCATCTGCCGCGGCAAGCGAAAAGCTCGATAAGTTTTCTGTCGATGGAATCGCGTATGTTTCTGTTGTTCCGTCGGTAGATGCGAAGTGGAGGCGCTTTGCAAAGGGGCGTGGTTTGAAGCTTCATGCAGTCTCTTGTCGAGATTTTCCTCTTGAGACTTCCGGAGGGAAGCTCTCGATAGATTATCCCAAGCCTGAAACGATAGGTGCCGACCGTCTTGCTGATGCAGCAGGCGCAGTTGCGCGCTATGGCGCACCTGTAGTTGTGATGGATTTTGGAACGGCGCTTACTGCCGCGGTGGTGACGGAAGATTTGCGTTGGCGCGGCGGTGTGATAGCTCCTGGATTTCCTCTTATGCGCGATTATCTTTTTGAGCGCACGGCTAAGC
>JAGBWQ010000038.1 GCA_017629735.1 Kiritimatiellia bacterium | reverse complement strand
GTGCGTCACGCGGACGTGCGAGAGTAGGACACTGCCGGCTCTTTTTATTTTTTAACAGTAGTGAAAAAATAAAAAAAAGTCTCCCGGCTATTGCCGCTCGAATCGCGGCAATCGTTCCGGCTTTTTTTATTGTCTTCGTTTCTTGGCTTTGCCGAGGGGGATATTCCGGCTTTTTTATGGTTTCCGACAAGAAATAGGAGGAAATATGCGAAAAGGTGAATATTCATTCAAAGTCCGCTCTTATGAATGCGGAGTTGATGGTTCAGCATCTCTTCCTGCAGTTTGCAACTATTTACAGGAAGCTGCCAGCATCGATGCTGAAAATTTAGGCTTTTCAAAATCTAATTTTGATCAGCAAGGCATGAATATTTCTTGGGTTCTTACTCGCCTTGTTGTTAAAATGATGCGCTATCCTACTTGGGAAGAGGATATCACAGTTGTCACATTCCCGCGTGGAGGTCGCAAAATCGTCGCCTGGCGCGATTTTGAGATAAAGGGCGCAGATGGTCAGATTATAGGTCTTGCGACGAGCGAATGGATGCTTATAGACCTTGCAACTCGCAAGATTGTTCCCGTCCCTAAAGAAGTATTGGAAGCTTCTTACTTTGGAACTGAGAGCGTTTTAGGTGCAGAGCCTTTCACTCAGCGTTTAAAGTTTCCTCAAGATTCGATAGTGGAGAATGGTGGAACTTTCAAGGCGCTTCATTCTTATATTGATCTTAATGGACATGTTAACAATGTTCATTATGTCGAATGGCTTTTGGAGCCGCTAAAAGGCATGCAGCCTAAAGGCATTGAGCTGGTTTTTAGAAGCGAGACTCTTGCCGGAGATGATGTTATTGTTGAGAGAGCAAAAAGTCCCGAAGGAGAGAATTATCATAGAGTATTTTCTCCTGACGGAAAAGATCATGTAGTTGCAATTGTTTCCCTCTAATTTTCCAGATTAGCTCCTTTCACACTCCACGGGGACGCTAAAATTTGGTAAAATATATGAGATGAGAGGAAGTATTGATGAAATCGGCGCAAAAATGGACGCGCTCGAATTGTGGAGTACACTTGCGCCGTACAATTGGGCTGTAAAACCCAATGGCACGGCGTTCCCGTATTTCTGCAATATCATCGGTGGCGAGGGTGAAGTAAAGGTTCGTTTTCTTATGCTTGAAGGGTGGCGCACATTGCACGATTTTGTGCGTCTTAGAGCCGATAGATCCTTTGGCGTTTTTTCTTCTCCGATGGAATTTCCGCACTTTGAATTAGTTGTTTTAAAATCAGGCGAGACGAAATTTTTCCGTTACGATACAGGTTTTCTTCCTCGTACTGTGGATGAAAAAGAATCCGTTATTCTCGAAAAAATTCTTTGGGAAGCATACGGAGTTATGCTGCGTGTAGAATCAGACCCGGCTCTCCCAATGCGCTTTGCCGCGGAGAAGTCTGTCTTTGCGCGTATCGAAGATAAAGCAGGTGCTTGGCGCGACGAACCTCTTGAGAT
Organism: Kiritimatiellia bacterium; assembly: GCA_017629735.1. Lineage (GTDB taxonomy): Bacteria > Verrucomicrobiota > Kiritimatiellia > RFP12 > UBA1067 > UBA1067. The sequence goes on along the minus strand of JAGBWQ010000038.1, from coordinate 20,869 downwards.
TCCAGATCCGCAGCCTTATGTGGAGCGCATTTCATTTAAAACGGACGACATAAAAAAAGCGAAGGATTTGCCTATCGTCCAAACGGAAATGCTCGATGTCGATTTTAGATTTCTTCCAACAGTTGCTACTTCTGAGCCTCGTCCAAGAGCAGTCTATCAGCTTATCGTAAAAGATTCTGTCTCTGGCAATTGCGAGGTCGATAGAAGAGTTTCTATTTCTCCATCTGCTGGGCTTAAATCAATTTGGGAGTCGATGCCGCAGGGCTTTTTGGAAGAGCTTATTTCGCGCGGCAGAGTTCCTGGCAGAGTTAGAGTTCCGTCAGCTCGCGTATTCAGGTTCTTAAGACCTCTTTGCATCGAGCTTCCATTCCGCCTTTCCATCAACGAATCTCTTTCCTCTTCATCATGAACGATATTCGCATAGGATACGGTTACGATTCGCATCGCTTTGAACAAGGCCGCCGCCTTGTTCTTGGTGGTGTTGAGTTCTCAGGCGAGATTGGCCTTGCCGGTCATTCCGATGCCGATGTGCTTATTCATGCGATAGTCGATGCGCTTCTTGGTTCCGTTGCATTTGGTGATATAGGCGAGAAGTTTCCCGACACCGAAGAGAAATGGAAAGGTGCAGATTCCACTAAGCTTCTTTCTCAAGTTGTTTCAATGCTTTCTGCTGATGGTTGGTGTGTTGGAAATGTCGATGCGACTATTATTGCAGAACGCCCGAAGATAAGGCCTATGGTAGATGCAATTCGCGTATCTTTATCGCGTCTTCTTGGTGTCGAGATAGATAGGGTTTCTGTCAAAGGCAAGACTAACGAAAAAATGGACGATGTTGGTTCTTCCGTCGGTATTGTTTGCCATGCAGCTGTGCTCGTTTTTAAAAATAAAAAGGATAAGTAATATGAAAAAAGAGATTGTATCATTAGCTTTTGCTGTTGCATCTTCCGCTGCGTTGGCGGCGATTGAGATGGGTGCTCCGTTTTCCGATGGAGCCGTTCTTCAGCGCGGCATGAAAGTTCCTGTGTGGGGCACGGCAACTGCAGGTAATGAGATCGAAGTTTCATTTGCAGGCAAGTCTCTTGAAACTACAGTTTCTCAAGATGGTTCATGGAGAGTAGACCTCCCTTCAATGGACGCTTGCTCTAAGGGCCGTGAGATGGTTGTAGTCGAGCGCGAGAGCGGGTGGTTTGGCTCCAAGGTTGACGAAAAGGTTCTCACCGATATTCTCGTTGGCGAAGTGTGGTTTGCGAGCGGGCAAAGCAATATGGAAACGCCTATTTGGCACGATGGTAACTCCCGTTATCGCGATGGCAAAGGTGCGATGATGACGGCGATGACGAAGCTTCCTCTCGTCCGCTTTATTAAAACGCCGCGTGTCTACGGAACAGCTTCTCGCCACAAACTTAAAGTCCAGTGGCAGAAGTTCGAGCCTTCTTCGTTTGTTGCCACTCATTATTCGTGCCACTGGAAGCTCCTTTCGGCAGTTGCGTGGTACTATGCTCGCGAGCTTCACCTTGCTCTTGGCATACCGATTGGTATTGTCGAGTCTTCTATCGGCGGAACTGGAATTGATGCTTGGACGCCGCGCGAAGGTTATGAAGGGTGCGATCCTTCCATTAATTCCGTTGCTGAGTATAAGCCGCTTTTCGGCAAGGAATGGAAGCGCAACGATCTTTACAATGCTCCGTTCCAGCAGCCAACATCTCTTTTCAATGCTATGGTTCGCGACTATACTCCTATGGCGATGCGCGGCTTTATCTGGTATCAGGGTTGCAACAACAATCCCGAAAGCCATCTTTATCGCGTAAAAATGCACGCGCTTTACAACGGGTGGGCAAAGGCATTTGAGAATCCTTCTCTTAAGCTTTATTTCGCTCAGCTCGCACCGTGGCAGACCAACTGGATGGGCATTTGCATGGCGCAGACGCAGTTTGCCGCCGAACAGCCTAATGCTGCAATCGCAGTTACTGCCGATGTTGGAAACTTTGACGACATCCATCCGAACGACAAGGAAACTGTTGCGCAGAGGCTCGTTATTCACGCCCTCAAGCGCGATTATGGCTTTGACATCCCGGAGGACGACTCTCCCGTTGCGAAGTCGCTTTCTGTTGCGGGCGATGTTGCTACTGTCGAATTTGATAATGCAACTTTCTGGTACATCTACAATCTCGATATGTCTCTCAAAGCACCATTTGAGATTGCGGGCGAAGATGGCGTCTGGAAACAGGCAGAAATTGTCGTCTGCAAGGATTGTGAAAAAGGCTGGAAGGCTCTCTCCTTCATAAACCATTCCGCTCTTCATCTCAAAAGTGCAGAGGTCAAGTCTCCTGTAGCAGTCAGATACCTTGGGCGCGATCGCACATCTGGCGTAATGTACAATCAGGTTGCTTTGCCTCTCGGCCCATTTGAAATCAGCCTTGGTGCGAAGAAAACGAAATAGATACATTTGCGATGTCATTTGGATTTCAATTTCTGATTCCTCTTTTGCTGGCGGCCTTAGCTGTATCGCCAGTAGATAGGCTTGCTATGGCCGATCGCCTCTTTGGGCGCGGCGAATTTGCGGCAGCTCGCCGCGAATATCTTGCGCTCAAAGGTGAGAAGGGGATTGATGAGGCAGATATTCTTTATAGGCTCGCAGCTTCCGCGGAAGGGCTTAAAGATGCTCCTGCTACGTTAGCAGCGGCGCAAGAATTTCTTGCAAAACACTCATCTCATACTCTTGCCGATCGCGTTCGCCTTATGCAATCTCTCGCATCTCAAGGTGATGAGCGCAAAAAACTTCTCTCTTCTCTTGATCGCGACGATGCAGATTCGGCAATAAGAGCAGAAGCTCTCTTTCATCTTGCGAGAATCACCGAAGATGCCGCGCTCTACGATCGTTGCCGCAAGATAGACCACAAAGGCAGATACGCTCCTTATGCTGCGTTTAAGTATGCCTCTCATTGTCTTTCCGACAAGAATCCTGCAGTCCGTCGTCGTGGGCTTGCTGAGCTTATGGAAATTGTTTATGGCAATGATCCTGCTCTTGCAAAAGATGCTCTTTATCTTTCTGCTGTGCATAGCTATCGTGAAGGGCGCTATGGTGAGAGTGTGGCGCTACTGCGCAGGTACGCAAAGGCGCACCCCGACGATTCTCGCGCTGCTGAAGTGCGCAGATTAACGGCGCTTAGCGAGCTTATGTCTGGGCATTATACTTTAGCTCTTTCTTTCTGTGCCGATGATAAAGATGAAACTCTTCTTTTTGTCAAAGCTCTTGCAAACGAGAGACTTGGCAATAAGGAGGCGGCGGCTTCTTCCGCAAGGAAATACCTTGGAGAATTTCCTACTGGTGCGAATGTGCTGGCAGTAAAATTGATGCTCGCTCGAATGGATTTCGACGAAGCTGTAAAAGCAAACGATTTAAAGAAAGCTTTAGAGCAGGCGCGTCTCGCAGTTTCAACTCAAGGGTCTACTTCTGCCGATAAGCTTCGTCTTGCTTGGGCGCTTGAAGGAACGGGTGAAACTGAGAAAGCGGAGGATATTTATTCTTCAATAGCAAGAGAGCACCCTGGAAGCGTCGATGCCGCCGAGGCAATGTATAGGCGTGCGATGTCTCTTTTGCGCAAGGAAAAGTGGCAGTCCGCAGAGCTTTCTCTTTCCGAGGCTATGGCTACAGGTGCGCTCCAGGGCGGTAAAAAGGCTCTTGCTGCGTATTGGAGAGGTGTTGCGTCCATAAGGGCAGGGTATCGTGATAATGCTCTTAAGCATCTTCGTGCCGCGCTTGAAGAGGGGTTGCCCCTCGATGAGGCGCGCGAAGCGAAGATCTTGATTGCCGATGCCGATTATGAATCAGGGCGCATTGATGAGGCAAAGAAAGCCTACAGGCTTTTAGTCAAAGAAGGTGCGCTTGTTAGAATGAGCGCGGCAAAGACGCTTGCTGTCGGCAAATTATTAGATGGCGAAGAGGCAAAAATTTGTGCTCAAGCGCTTGTTAAAAGCGATTCTCCCCAGTGGAGGCAGGCGGCATTCGCGCTCCTTGGTAAAATAGAAGAAGGAGAAGGGGCGTATGGCGCGGCAATTTATTCGTACACGAAAGCGATGGAAGAGTCGTGTGTGACAGAGTCGCTTTCTTCCGTTGCTCTAAGGCTTGGAGTTTTGGAGTATCGCGGCGGAGATCTGAATAATGCAGAAAAGGCTCTTAAGAGAGCTGTCGAGCTTAATGCGGCCGACGGCGAAGCGCGAGCAGAGGCGTATCTTACTCTTTCTCTTGTGGCGTTGCAGCGCAAAGATGTTGAAAGCGCCCGTGCATACGCGACAGTCGTGACAGCGCTTTTTGATAAGACGAAGTTCGCCGCCGAGGCAGAGAAAATTCTTAAGGAAAATCCGGAGGAAGGGCGATGAGTAATGGCGGATTTGCTAGAGATGCGGTAATCGCGGCTTTGATCGTTTCCCTTGTGGTGCATGTGGGGCTGATGTTCTTTGCAAGGCCCATGATAATGACGGAGGTACTTCCTTCGTCGTTGCGCGCATCGCAACGGCCGCCTATGCGCGTGACGAAGGCTGTGGAAAAGCCTGATCCTTTGAAGATAGAAGCTATCGCAGATGTAAAGGCCGATGCTTCTGCGCCAGAGGTCAAGGAGACTGTCTCTTCTCTTCCTGCGGCCGAGACAGCTTCGCCCACAGTTGCCGCGCCAAAGATTGATATTCCGCCGCCTCCACCGCCAGATGTTCTTTCGAAGGTGGCGCCCTTGAACTCTCAAATGCCACCACCTTCTTCGCCAAGCAGTCATACTGTGCCGGTAAAGAGCGTCAAAATGGTATCTCCATCTTTAACTCCTGCTCCTTCTGTTCAGCCGATCGCTCCTGTTATTGACAACGCGAGCCTTCCGTCTGCGCCTCAGTTTGAATCTCCCAATTTCTCGTCTTCAGCCTTTATCGCAACTGAAGTAGCAAAACTCGATAAGAAGTCTTTGGAGAAAGAAGAGAAGAAAGAAGAAAAATTCGAGCCTATTCAAGAGGTAATGTCTGAGGTCGATGAATCAATTGTTGAAAAAGAGAAAGGTGCTGTTCGCGCGCTCGTTGATTCCGAGGGAGCGAAGGAAATGTCGTCGGTTGTCGATGCGTCAATGAGCGTCATGCGCGAGGGAGAATGGCTTTATTTCTCCGTGGCTGTAAAGCCTGATTCGTCTCTTATGGCAGTGCCCAAGGATTTTGTCGTTCTTATTGATGCGTCAGGTTCGATTGGCAGAGACAGAATGAAGTCTATTCGCCGCGCCGCCAAGCGCATTTTGCGCTCTGCCGCAAATACAGGCGACAGATTCAATCTCGTTGCGTTTCGCGATAGGTATTCGTATGCATTCCGTTCATGGAGGGAATGTGATGTCGCATCATTCGACGCGGCAGATCGTTGGCTCGATTCAGTAGCTCCTTTTGGGCGTACAGATGTTTTCTCGACGATAAAATCAGTTCTTACATTGCCGCGCAATCCTATTCGTCCTTTGATCGCGCTTGTGGTGACTGATGGCGATGCGAATTCTGGTGTGAACGATACTGAGATGATTCTTTCCAAATTCTCATCTCTTAACGATGGCCTTGTTAGCGTCTACATGTATGGCGTAAAGGAATCTTCCAATCGCAGGCTAATTGATGTTCTTACTCGCGCCAATCGCGGTGAGAGCTTTATATTCGAAGGTTCGCGCTTTAGGGCAGGCGAAGGCATCGAGCCTCTTTCAGAGCGCTTCCGTGATCCTGTTTTAACCGACTTGCGTGTTGTTTTCGCTTCGGGTACGAATGCAGAATATTATCCACGCCTTTTGCGCAATCTCTACCGCGGCGGAGTCGTAAACATCTACGGGCGCGTTCCCGCGGATACGGCGGAAGTGGCATTTTCGATCAAGGGGCTTTCGGGCTCCCAAGCATACGAAAGTTATTTTGCGTTCCCAGTTGCAAATGCTACTGTGGACGATGCGTTGCCTGATATTTGGCGGCGCGAAAAGTCAGTCGGCACCGTCCTGCCGTCGCGATAAGTGAATAGGACGGATTGAAACAAAAGAGGAGGAAGAGATGAGTGAGAATAAAATCGAGATTGGCATAGTGATGGGGTCCGACTCCGACTGGCCTCTTGTCAAAAAGGCTTGCGAAACGCTTGATTCGTTTGGCGTTGGCTACGAGACGCGTGTTATCTCTGCGCATCGCACACCTGAGGTGGCGATTGAATATTCAAAGACTGCGGAGAGCCGTGGCTTGAAGGCCATCATCGCGGCAGCAGGTGGAGCTGCGCATCTCGCAGGCGTTCTTGCTGCTGGAACTGTTCTTCCTGTAATTGGCATTCCCGTTGCAGGCGGAGCGCTTAATGGCCTTGATGCTCTTTACGCTACCGTTCAGATGCCTGGCGGCGTGCCTGTTGCAACAGTTGCAGTCGGCTCTGCTGGCCCTGTGAACGCTGCGCTTCTTGCTGTGCAGATTCTTGGTACTGCCGATCAGGGGCTGCGCGATAAATTCCGCGCCCACAAGGAAACGCTCAAGACGAAAGTTGCGGCAGCCAACGAGAGGATTCATCAATGAAAAAGGCTTTGGTTACTGGCGGTGCCGGTTTTCTTGGAAGTCACCTTTGTAAGCGCCTTCTTGACGATGGCTACGAGGTGACGGCCATTGACAATCTGTATACGGGGTCGGAGGAAAATATCGCACCGCTTGCGAGCCAACCCAATTTCACATTTCTGCAGCATGATATCACGCGTCCCTTCGAGGGGGCGTATGATGAGATTTACAATCTCGCATGTCCGGCAAGTCCCGTGCATTATCAGGCAAGCCCAGTAGAAACGACTCTTACTTGCGTTACGGGCTTTCTCAATGTTCTTGAGAATGCTCGTGCCGCGGGGTCGAAGGTTCTTCATGCATCTACGAGCGAGATTTATGGAGATCCGCTTGTCCATCCTCAGGTAGAGACATATCGCGGAAATGTCAATACAATTGGCATACGCAGCTGCTACGACGAGGGCAAGCGCTGTGCAGAAACTCTTGCGTCTGATTTTCGCCGCGTCTACGGAGTTGATGTGCGCATGGTGCGCATCTTCAACACCTACGGTCCGAATATGCACCCGTGTGATGGTCGAGTAGTTTCGAATTTCATCATGCAGGCTCTCAAAGGCGAGGATATTACCGTCTACGGAGACGGCTCGCAGACGAGATCTTTCCAGTATTGCGACGACCTCATCGACGCGATGCGCCTTTACATGGAATTGCCGCGCGAGCAAATTGATTCGTTCTTTGCAAAGAAGGGCATTGAAACTCCAGTAATTAACACTGGCAACCCTGGCGAATATACGATATCTCAGCTTGTTACGGAAACGCTGCGCCTTATACCTGATTCGCCATCGAAGACGGTATACCGCCCGCTTCCTTCCGACGACCCGAAGCGTCGTAAGCCTGATATTACGCTTGCCAAGGAACTTCTCGGTTGGGAGCCGCGTGTACCGCTCGCAGAGGGCCTTGCAAAGACGATTGAGTATTTCCGCAATCGAGTCGTAAAGAATGGCTAAAACATCTGATGTCTAAGTTGAGAACGCTACTATTTAACGGGTGGGCTGCAGGCGCGGAGATTTGGGAGAATACATCATTTCAACGCGACTGGACATTTTCGTACATAGAGCAGCTTGATGGGCTTCCCAATAAAGTTATGGAAGAGTCTTCCGACGTATTGCTCGTCGGCTTTTCCATGGGAGGCTCAAATGTGTTAAAGGCGCTTCTCGACTGGCCAGATAAGGTGCGCGCAGCTGTCTTTGTTTCTGCCTCCGTTAGAATGATGGAGGAAAGATCTGAGATAGCTCAAGGCGCTACGCGCGGAGAGGTTATTTGGCGTGGGCTTGGGGAGCGGCGCTTTGCCGCTCTTAGGTTCGGCACTCAGTGCGTTTATAAAAACGATCCTTCGGAGCTTTTTTCAAATGAAAATCTCGAACGAGGGCTCGATTTCCTTCGTGCGACTGATTTAAGAGAACGCCTTGAAGCTTTTAGTGCCGATCCTCGTTCGAGGAAGATTCCAATGGCAATCATTTCGAGCGAACGCGATGGAATTGTCTCTCCAGATAACGCAGCGTTTCTAAAAAAAGTTTTTCCTCAGGCGTATGTCTTTACTGTTCCAGGAAATGAGCATACGCTGAGCGTTACCGTTCCTGAGATAATTGATGCTGCTGTTGCTGAGGTCAAGAAACTTGCTTTGTGAGAAGGAGGCTTGAATGAAGCTTGATGATGTATTTATGCTCTTGCCAGAGCGCAAGGTGGGCTTTGGTTCGATAGAAATAGAAGGAGGAAAAATCTCCTCTATCGATATTAAAGAAATTCCTGCGATTGGCTCTTTCCCTAAAAAGCCTCTTCTTGTGATGCCAGGGCTTGTTAATTGCCACGGACATACGGCGATGACGCTTTTGCGCGGTGTCGGTGGAGGGCTGCCGCTTCAACGCTGGCTAGAAGAAGCCATTTTCCCTGTTGAAGCTAAATTAACAGAAGAAGATGTTCGTGTTGGCGCTGTCTGGGGAGTGATGGAGATGCTCTCTGGCGGAACAGTGGCAGTTGCTGATATGTACGATTTTCCGAGATCTTTCGCAGAGACGCTTCTTGCCTCTGGCATGAAAGGGCGCATGTGCCGTGTTGGGCTTTCGTTTATTCCAGGGCGTCTTGACGATTGTATTGCCTCTACTCGCGCTTGGAATGAGAGCGTTGATAAGAGCAAAGATGTTCTTCAAGATATTGCGATTCATTCGGAATATTTGACAGATGAAAAATTCTGTCGTGCTCTTGCAGATGCAAATAAAGAGCTTAAAAGGCCTCTTCATGTGCATGTCTCTGAAACTAAAAAGGAACATGAAGAATGTATCGCGCGCCATGGCAAGACGCCTATTGCATATCTTGCAGACACAGGGCTTCTTGATTGCGGCGCTTATGCAGCGCATTGTGTTTGGTGCACAGACGACGATTTTAGAATAATGGCCGACAAGCGTGTCAGCCTCGTTCATAATCCCACGAGTAATATGAAGCTTGGCAGTGGGCTTGCGCGAGTTTTGCGTGCGAAGGAGCTTGGCGTTAATATCGCGCTCGGCACAGATGGGTGCGCTTCGAACGACAATCTCGATATGTTCGAAGAAATGCATATTGCCTCTTTGATTCACAAGGGCTTCTTGCAAGATCCAACAGCGCTTAGCGCCTGGGAAATTATTGAGATGGCCACAAAGAATGGCGCTCGTGCGATTGGATTTGAAAATACAGGCGAAATTGCAGTTGGTAAGGCGGCTGATTTGTGTGTTGTAGATCTTGATCGTATTCATCTTACGCCACAGATTGACATACCTTCTCTCGTCGTAAATTCGATGGGTGCAGATGATGTTGCGATGACCATTATCGATGGCAAAAAAGTTTACGAGAAGGGCGTTGGTTTTGCTGATTGGCAAGAAGCATCTTGCGCGAAGGAAGAGCTCTTAAAATCAGTCGGGAGGTTGTTTTCATGAGGGCTATCGTAGTTGCGATGGAGTGCGAGGCAGATGCGGTGCGGCCGCATCTTGCGCCTAGCGACAAATTGTATATTTCAGGTGTGGGCAAGGTGAATGCTGCTGCTGCAACGCAGAAGGCAATTTCTGAAGGTGCGCAAGAGATTTTAAACGTTGGAGTTGCCGGCGGTTTTGCAGATAAGGCAGCGATTTTTGGCGTTTACGAAATTGCCCGCGCAGTTGAATACGACTTTGATCTTTCTGAAATAAATGGAATGGGCAAGGGCGTTCATGATGAGCGTAATACGCCGTATTTTGCGCTTTCCGTGAAGGGTGTTTTCCCATCTCGCACGCTTGGTACGGGCGATAGGTTTGGTGATGGAGAGGGTGATCTTCCGCTCCTTAAGAGCCTTGATGTTGGGGTGAGAGATATGGAAGGCGCGGCAATTGCGCATGTTTGCGAAAAAGCTGCCGTGCCAGTCAGGGCGCTAAAGTGCATCACAAATATTGTAGGGCGTGGCTCTACTGGAAGTTACGCGGCAAATCTTGAAAAGGCACTTTCATGTTTGAGCGACGCGCTTACCTCCTGGATGTAACCGATAGGGCGCCAACAACTAGCGCAATGCGCGAGATTGTTGATGTGCTTGCGGGGTGCGGCTATAACGAACTTTTTGTTCACAGGGGGGTATTTACTTCTGATTGGGAGGATGATGCTCCTGCGTTGGAAGATGCGGAGCGCATTTCTCGCTATGCGTCCATGCATGGAATAGATTTTTTTGAGATTGATCCTGAGGGGTGGGTGCGTCTTCTTGCAGATGGCAATACTGTGTGTGTGTCGACGCAAGCAGCGCGTTCGCTTGCAGGGCGTGTGGAAGAGTTGCGAGAGTTGGCTGAGAAGGCCGAGGCTGAGGGAAGGGCGAAAAAAGCTAAGCGATACATGGTGACTGATTTTTCAGATGGCCATGAGTGGCAACCGTTTGCTGTGTCGCTGCCTGGGATTATTCTTGGCGGGAATTTTGCCTCAGGTGGCTCAAAGGCAGCGATGATGGATTTGGAGCGTCAGCTTGATCGTGTTTTGGATGCGCCTTTGGGTGGTCTTATTTTGAAGCTTGGTACGCTGTATTTGCGCGGAGGCGCGTTGAGGCCAGATTCTTCTGAGTTTTTCAATATCCTTGCAAATGATGTGGGATATTCGCGGCACCCTGGTATTACGCAGAGAGTGCTTGATGATGTAGGCGCTGTGGCCAGAGGTGTGCGCATCACGGCCGAGAGGTGGGTGGAGCGCAGTGATTGGGCTAAAGAGATAGTTTATATGGCGAATTTGCTTGATGCATCTTGCCATAGGCGTGATGAGCGAATGTTGCGAGAATTGCGCGAGGAACATTCGCGGATTTGGCGCATGCGTTTCCGTCCTGAAGGTCGCATTGAATCTTTATCTCACTTACCTCGCTTTTAATTTCCCTGCTTATTGGCTAACAGATAGCCAATATGACATTCCTGCTCCAGATGTTTTGGACGCGCCAGTAACAATTTGCGGTAATTTTCTCCTAAAATTCCTACCTTCTTGTTTGAATATAGCGGCTCAATTTTGGTATAATTCACGCTCATATGTGGGATTATTCTGAAAAAATGATGGATCATTTCCGCAATCCGCGGAATGTGGGTGCTATTGAGAATCCAGACGGTACTGCGACCGTCGGATCTTTGGCTTGTGGCGACGCTCTCAAGTTCCAGTTTAAACTTGGTGAGGATGGTCGAATTGCGGAGGCTAAATTCCAAACTTTTGGCTGTGCAAGCGCTATTGCGTCGAGTTCTGCGCTTACTGAGATGGTGCTCGGCAAGACGCTTGAAGAGGCGAAAAAGATAACCAACGCTGATATCGCAGAGTTCCTCGGAGGGCTCCCGCCTCAGAAGATGCATTGTTCCGTTATGGGGCGCGAGGCTATGGAAGCTGCCATTCGCAATTACGAAACAGGCGAAAATACCGATCGTAACCTCGAAGACGAAAAGCTTTGCACATGCTACGATGTTTCCGAAAACGAGATTCGCCGCGTAATTACAGAAAATTCTCTTACTTCCGTTGAAGAAGTAGTCAATTTCACCAAAGCTGGTGGCGGCTGTGGAAAGTGTAAAGTCAAAATCGAAGAAATCCTAAGGGAACTTGGAAGATGAAAATCGGTTTCGACAACGATAAATATTTAAAAGAACAGTCGGAGGAAATTCGCCGCCGCGCTGGAAGATACGGTAGGCTCTACCTTGAGTTCGGCGGTAAGTTGATGAACGACTACCACGCGGCAAGGTGTTTGCCTGGGTATCATCCAAATGTTAAGCTGCGCCTCCTTCAGTCATTGCGCGGTCAGGCGGAGGTTATTCTCTGCATCTATTCTGGCGATATCGAAAAGAAGAAAATTCGTGCAGATTTCGGCATTTCCTACGCCGACGATGCGCTTAGGCTCATAGATTCTCTCACATCTCTTGGTCTTCCTGTCAGAGGCGTTGTTATTACGCGATACGAAGGCCAGCCCGCAGCGCAGCAGTTTAAGAAAAAACTCGAGTCGCGCGGCGTTAATTGCTATTTCCACGGCAAGACTTTGGGCTATCCTGCAGATGTTGACGCTGTCGTTTCCGACGAAGGATACGGCATGAATCAGTATGTGCCTGTCGAAAGTCCCATCGTCGTTGTCACGGCACCAGGGCCTGGGTCGGGCAAATTCGCAACATGCCTTAGCCAGATTTATCACGAATACAGGCAAGGGCGCGTAGCTGGCTACTCCAAGTTCGAGAGCTTCCCTGTTTGGAATCTTCCGCTTCATCACCCGCTTAACATCGCGTATGAAGCTGCAACGATCGATCTTAAAGACAAGAACATGATCGATCCGTATCACCTTGCAGCATACGGAAAGACTGCCGTCAATTACAATCGCGATGTAGATGCATATCCTCTGCTCAAGGCCACTTGGGAGAAGATGACGAAGGGTGAGTGCCCATACAAGTCTCCTACAGACATGGGCGTCAATCGCATCGGATTTGGCATTGTCGACGACGAAGTCGTGCGCGAGGCTTCCAAGCAGGAGGTTATTCGCAGATTCATGCGCTATCAGTGCCTCTATGCAGAAGGCGCGGCAGATGTTGGATGCATGAGCAGAGCGAAGATGCTGATGGATTCTCTCTCGCTCAAGACGGAAGATCGCCGCGTCGCTGCTGCCGCTCGTGATGCTGCAGAAGCTGCGCGCCAGCAGGGCAAGGGCAAGGCAGGCGGCCTTATCGTTTCTGCCGCGGCTCTTCAGTTCCATAATGGCGAGATCGTCACGGGCCGCAATTCCGACGAGCTTCACGCTTGCTCTGCGGTTATCCTCAATGCAGTTAAAAAGCTTGCCGGTATTCCCGATAGTCTCCCGCTTCTCGCGCCGACTATTCTTCAGTCTATTGCGCACATGAAGCGCGATATTTTGAACGGTGGCTATACTTCACTCAACCTTGACGAAGCCCTTATCGCTTTGGCCATTTCTGCAACAACTAATCCAGCCGCGGCGCTTGCGATGGAGAAGCTGGGCGATCTTGCCACTTGCGAAGTTCACATGACCCACATGGTAACCCCTGGCGATGAAGCAGGTCTTCGCCGCTTGTGCTGCCGTTACACATCGGATCCGTTTTACGCTTCAACCAATCTTTTTTCCGGAGAATAGTAGCACATGAAATGCGAGCTCTGCCACAATGCTGAAGCCAGGCGGGCTATCGTCAGAGAAGATGTTGACGGTGAGGATAACGAGCTTTATGTTTGCGAAGCTTGTGCGAAGGCCGAACGCCAGCGTCGTCAGCGTAAGAGTTCCCGTACGCGGAAAATGACGGGGCTTCCTCCAGGCGTCGAAGTAAGCGTTACCGAAATCTCAGGCATGCCTTTCGAAGATGGGCAGCCGCCTCCGATTGTTGGCGCATTGCTAAATGCTTTTCACGATATTGTAAGCGGCTTTGAAAAGGCGCCTACGCATGAGCAGAATGCTTCTTCCGAAAATCAGATTGCTTGGAAGGAGCTTTCAGCCGATTGCGTCGAAGAAGAGTATCGCATGTGCGATGCCTTTCATTTGGAAGGGCTCTTCTTGATTGGCGAGCTTGAAGCGGTTCGCAGGGCGCTTCATGCGCTCGATATGGATATCGTCGGTATTGGCCCCGAAGAGCTTAAAGACCCTGGCCACACATTCCGTCTTCGCTATGCTGGTAGCGAGGAAGCTGCCAAGAGAGTGGCGGCGGCGTTGGTGCGCGAAGAGCGCAACGCGCGAGTGCGCCTTTACGAAGAGTTTCCGCGTGTCTATGGCGATTCACTTTGCAGGGCTCTTGCGGTGCTCAAAAATTGCAGGCTTCTGTCGTCGTCTGAATTTTTAGATCTTCTCTCGCCTCTTAGGCTTGCGGCCAAAGAGCGTATGCTTGATGGGCTTACATTCAGGCAAGTTGAGACGATGATAAAGGGGATTGATCTTTCAGCCAAGGAAATGGCGCTGGAACAGCATGAGCGCGATAGGATCGATGCGAATCGCGCAGATAAAGTAAACCGCAGATTCGAAGATGTCGTGCTGAACGAGCGCGCAGAAGAGAGGTTTCTGTGAGAATTAATTTTACGAAAAACGCTCTCGACGCAATGAATGCGTCCTCCAGCTGCGCACGGCAGCTTGGGCACGATCATATTGGGTGCGAGCACATCTTTCTTTCAATCCTCGCAATACCTGCATCGCAGGCGGTAAAGCGCCTTGTTACGATGGGGCTTGATCCAGACGAGCTTTCTGAGTCGCTCAGGCAAATGGTCTCTTCCGAAGGAGAAGCTCTTCTTCAAAGAGGGCCGCTTCCTTTGAGCGCACGCACAAAGAAGGTGCTTGAGATTGCCGTTATCGACGCTGGCAAGAATGCGCCGGTTTCAACTGTAAATCTCGTTGCCGCGATGATCAAGGAAGGCGAGAATATTGCAGCGCAGCTTCTTTTCAATGCTGGAGCAACTCTTCCTGCGTTTATTGCGGCGGGCGCGCAAGGCCCCTCGCAGGAGCCGCGCGAAGTTCAAGGTGCGCCTAACGAGGAGCCATCTGACGAGGCAGACGAAAAAACTCCGAAGAAGAGCCGTGCTCAAAAGACGCCCACGGTAACTGCCTTTGGTCGCGACCTTACAGATTTTGCAAGGCATGGCAAGCTCGATCCTGTCATCGGGCGCTCCAAGGAAATCAAACGCCTTATTCAGATTCTCTCGCGCCGCACCAAGAACAACGCCGTTCTCGTTGGCGAAGCAGGTGTTGGTAAAACGGCAGTTGTAGAAGGGCATGCACAGGCGATTCACCGCGGCGAAGTTCCCGAGAAGATGCAGTCCAAACGCGTGATTGCTCTCGATATGGCGCGCATCGTGGCGGGCACGCAGTATCGCGGTCAGTTTGAGGAGCGTCTCAAAAAGATTATTGACGAGACGAAGAGAGCTGGCGATATCATTCTTTTCCTCGATGAAATCCATACGATGGTTGGCGCTGGCGGTTCTGAAGGTGCGATGGATGCGGCGAATATCCTGAAGCCAGCTCTCGCGCGCGGTGAACTGCAGTGTGTTGGTGCTACGACCGTCAGGGAGTATCGCAAATCGATTGAGAAAGATGCCGCTCTCGAGCGCCGCTTCCAGTCTGTTTCGGTTGATGAGCCGTCTGTCGTTGAGACTGTCGAGATGCTTTCCGGCATTGCGCCAAAATACGAGCAGTTCCATGCGGTCAAGTACGACAAGGCCGCACTTAAGGCTGCTGCCGAGCTTACTGCGCGCTATCTTCCTGCGCGCCAATTGCCAGACAAGGCAATTGATGCGCTCGATGAGACTGGAGCAAGGCTCAGGTCTGGTGCGAGCGCGCGTCCGAAGCGTCTTACTGCAATGCAGGAAGAGATCGACAATATGCGCGGCCGCAAGGAGCTTGCTGTTGAAGCAGGTGATTTTGACGGCGCGGCGAAGTTGAGAGATGCTTTGCGCGAGGCTAATGAAAAGTTGCGTGCGGCACTTGATGAATGGCGCAAGGAACATTCAGAAGAGGTTATCGAAATTTCCGAAAAGGAGATCGCCGAGACTGTTTCGTCGATGAGTGCTGTTCCTGTCGAAAAGATAACAGCTACAACTTCGGAAAAGCTTCTTGGAATGGAGAAAACTCTCTCTCAGGCTGTTATCGGTCAGGAAGAGGCGATACGCTCTGTGGCGAAGGCTCTGCGCCGTTCGCGCGCGTTTGTCGCAGATCCCAATCGTCCGATAGGCTCGTTCCTTTTCCTTGGGCCTACGGGTGTCGGAAAGACGTATCTGGCCAAGATGCTTGCCGATCGCGTTTTCGGCGACGAGAAGGCTCTTATCTCCATCGATATGTCGGAGTTCCAGGAGAAGTATTCTTCTTCGCGCCTCGTTGGTGCGCCTCCCGGATATGTTGGGCATGAAGAAGGCGGGCAGCTTACCGAAAAGGTTCGTCGCCGTCCTTATTCTGTGGTGCTTTTTGATGAATTTGAAAAAGCAAATTCAGATGTTTGCAATATGCTTTTGCAGATACTCGACGAAGGCCGCCTCACCGATGGGCAAGGTCGCCAAGTCGATTTCCGCAACACGATCATCATTTGCACAGCAAATCTCGGATTTGATTTCGCAAAAGAAGGACATTCGCTTGGGTTCGCCACCAAGACGGCCGACACGAGCTACGATGTCCTCAAAGAGAAACTTCTTGCGGAAGCGAAGAAGGCGTTTAGGCCGGAGCTTCTCAATAGGTTTGACGATACAGTAGTCTTTAAGAAGCTTTCGAGGGAAGATATCGCATCTGTCCTTGAGCTTGAGCTTTCAAAGCTGCAAAAGCGTCTCGATCAGATGCATGTCAAACTCGTTCTCGACAAGAAGGCTAAGGAGTTCCTTGCCGATAAGGGCTACGACAGCTCCCTCGGCGCTCGTCCTTTGCGCCGGGTAGTGCAGGAATTTGTGGAAGATCCTCTCGCGGATGCCGTGCTCGCGGGCAAGATCAAGAAAACAATGCGCGGCCGTCTCGACAAAGACGGTGGAAAATTGAAATTCTAACCGTTACATTTAAGAAAGAAAAAGGAGATAAACGATATGTCCAACTGCTGTATGTTTGCCGGACAGGGAGCACAGGTTCCAGGAATGGGTCGTGATTTCGCCGAGGCGGATCCCGAAATTGCCGCGTTTTTCGAAAAGGCAGGTGCTGTTCTTGGCTTTGATCTTGCGAAGGTTTGCTTTGAAGGCCCCGCAGAAGAGTTGATGAAGTCCAACATCTGCCAGCCTGCAGTCTTTGTGACAAGCTTCGCCGCGTACACGGCATTCACCAAGCGCACAGGTGCTACGTTCTCTTGCGCGGCAGGCCTTTCGCTTGGCGAGTGGGGCGCTCTTTGCGCGGCAGGCGTTCTCGACTTTGAAGATACGCTCAAGGTTCTTGAAGCTCGCGGTCGCTTCATGCAGGAGGCTTGCGAGATGGAGCCTTCGGGAATGATTGCTGTCGTCGGTGCTTCGAAGGAGCAGCTCGATGGCCTTTGCGAGAAATCCGGCTGCACGGTCGCCAACATCAACAGCGCGGCGCAGCAGGTGCTCAGCGGATCGAAGGATCAGATTGCCGCGGCAGTTGCCGTTGCCAAGGAGCTTGGCATCAAGAGGGCAATTCCTCTTGCTACCGCAGGCGCGTTCCACTCTCGCTTCATGCAGAGCGCCCGCGAGAAGCTCGCGCCCGTTCTCGATTCCATCGAGTTCCGCGCGCCGAAGATTCCCGTTCTTTCCAACATCACTGCAAAGCCTCACTCTTCTGATGGCGGCGAGATTCGCGCTCTCATGCTCGAGCAGGTGACTGGCACCACGAACTGGGCCGCCGATATCGAGATGGCCAAGTCTCTCGGTGCTACGCGCTTCATCGAGTTTGGGCCTGGCAAGGTTCTCTCTGGTCTTGTTAAGAAGATTGATCCCTCGCTTGAGGCGTTCAGTGTTCCTGATCTCGCATCTCTCGATGCGGTTGCATCTCTTTAAGGGATTTGTTCATGAGGATTGTCGTTAAGGTTGGTACTCATGCTATCGCGGCAAAGTCGGGGCGTCCTGACAATGCCGCGTTGAAGCGGCTTGTTGCGCAGATTTGCGCGTTGCGTGCGAATGGACACGAGGTTGTGTTCGTTTCGTCTGGAGCTGTGGCTGCGGGCGTCGAGGCTCTTGGGCTTTCTGCGCGTCCGAAGAATGTCAGCGAAATTCAGATGTGTGCCGCGGTCGGTCAGGCAAGATTTATTTTCCAGTACGAAAAACTCTTTGCCGAGCATGGTGTTCAGATTGGACAGCTTCTGTTGACGCATTACGATTTTGAGCATCATACGCGTGCGCATAATGTTAAGAATGCGCTTGGCAGATTGCTTGAAGCTGGCATTGTACCAATCATTAACGAGAACGATGTTGTGGCCGATGAAGAGCTCAAAGGCCAGACATTTGGCGATAACGATTGGTTGTCGTATCTTATTGCGAAGCTCGTCAGGGCGGACGCGCTCGTTCTTCTTACCACGGTTGATGGGCTTCTTGATGCCGAAGGCAAGCGTATTCATGAAATTAAGCTTTTCAGGAATATTTCGCGTCTTGTCAGAGCTGGTGAGAAGGGCAACCTTTCCAAGGGTGGAATGGCGTCCAAACTCAAAGCCGTTCGTGCGGCGGTGCAGAGCGGTATCGACACTTGGATCGCCAACGGTCGCAAGTCTACTCTTGTGCCGATTTTTGAGGGCAAGAGTGTTGGTACATTTTTTCCGGCAAGTACGATTGGCTGAATAGACGAAAAGCCTAAAATTTGATAAAATACGCACCATAAGTCAAAAACAAGTGAAAGAACAGCAATTATGACAGAGATTAACGGAAATCTGAGTGCAAAAGGGATGAAAGTCGCTCTTGTTGTGAGCCGTTTTAACAGTTTTCTCACCGAACAGCTGGTGAAGGGCGCTGTTGACGCTTTTGTGCGTTTGGGCGGTTCCGAGAAGGATATTAAGCTCGTACGAGTTCCTGGTGCTTACGAAATTCCTCTCGCAGCCAAGAAGCTCGCCGCAACGAAAGTCAATGCTGTTGTAGCTCTTGGTGCAGTCGTTCGCGGCGCGACTCCTCATGCCGATCTTATCAACGAGACGACGGCGCGCGCATTTAGCGAGATTTCTCTTTCCTCTGGAGTGCCAGTTGTAGACGGAGTTGTCTCGGCCGACAATCTCGAGCAGGCTGTCGAGCGTTGCGGAACGAAGCAGGGCAACAAGGGTTTCTCTGCGATGTTTGCCGCGATTGAAATGGCTGATGTTCTTAAGCAGATTTGAAGTTTTCCAAAAGAAGTACAGGAGAAAATAAAATGAAGGAAGTTAAAAAAGTCGCGTTTCTTACAGCAGGTGGTCTTGCGCCTTGCTTGAGTTCCTCAATCGGGTTCCTTATTGACGAGTACAATAAGAAGGCTCCGAATGTTGAGATGATTGGCTATATTAATGGCTACATGGGGCTTTTGAAGGGCAACTCTATTCCTGTCACCGACGAAGTTCGCAAGAATGCTCTCGTTCTTACCAAGCACGGCGGAAGCCCCATTGGCAACAGCCGCGTCAAGCTCACCAATGTTAAGGACTGCGTCAAGCGTGGCCTCGTCAAGGAAGGCCAGGATCCTTTGAAGGTTGCCGCAGATCAGCTCGTCAAGGATGGCGTCGATGTCATTCACACGATTGGTGGCGACGATACGAACACCACGGCAGCAGATCTCGCAAAGTATCTTGCCGAGAACAACTATCCTCTTATCGTCGTCGGTCTTCCTAAGACGATCGATAACGATGTCTATCCCATCAAGCAGTCTCTCGGTGCTTGGACGGCAGCTGAAGAGGGTGCGAAGTTCTTCTTGAATGTTGTTAAGGAAAACAGCGCCAATCCTCGTGCTCTTACGATTCACGAAGTTATGGGTCGCAACTGCGGCTGGCTCACCTACAAGACGGCTCAGTACTACCGCAAGATGCTTCGCTCCATGTCCTCCAAGGGCATGTTCCTCGACGCGTTCAACCAGACGATGGGTCGTCAGGATGTTCACGCCGTCTACATTCCAGAGTGCAAGATCAACTTCAAGGCCGAGGCAGCTCGTCTTTCGAAGATCATGGAAGAGTTCGATGCCGTCAATGTCTTCGTTTCCGAAGGTGCAGGTGTTGTCGATATCATTCGCGATATGCGCCGCCGCGGCGAAGAAGTTCCTGTCGACGCATTCGGCCATCCCAGGCTTGATAAGGTCAATGTTGGCCAGTATGTCGGCAAGCGTCTTGGCGAGCTTCTCAATGCCGAGAAGGTTCAGGTTTTCAAATCTGGCTACTTCGCTCGTTCTGCCGCGCCCAACGCCAAGGATCTCAAACTCATCGAAAAGTGCGCCCGCAAGGCTGTCGAGTGCGCTCTCAACGGAATCTCCGGCGTCGTCGGTCCCGATGAGAATGCTCAGGCCAAGATTCAGGCGTGCGAGTTCGAGCGCATCAAGGGAGGCAAGCCTTTCAATGTTCGCAAGGGTTCCTTCCGTAAGTTGGTCAAGGACATCGGACAGCCGAAGCTGCGCAAGAAACGCACGAATGGCTAATTTCGATGAAGGCGAATTCCCCTCCACGGCAGCAAAGCTGCGGAGGGGTTTTCCGTTTCACGAAACGAAAAGATGACATTCCTTCAGCGCCACGCCTATTCGATTGGATGCGGTTTTGCAGCGGCCGTTTGGCCGTTTTTTTCTCGTCGTCGTCGTATTTCAGTTGAGAATATTCTCAAGTGCAAAATTACAGACGATGTTGTAGAGGCTTGTAAAATTGCTAAGCGCGCGTGGTGTCATCTTGCAGGGCATATAGCTGAGGCGCTCTTTGTTCCTTCAGTCGTTACCAAAGACAACTGGAAAGAGCATCTCGATTTTTCGAAGCTGTCTGAAACTTGTGTTAATACGCTTCTTTTTACGCCCGACAAGCCTATTATTCTCGTAAGTTCCCATCATGGCGTGTGGGAAGCTGCCACCAACATTCTTTCTTTTCAGCGTCCGATGATTGCGATTGCAAGAACGATGAATAATCGTCTTGTTTCGAATTGGATGAAGAAGCATCATTTCCGCGGCCCGGTAACGATTATCGATAAGAACCGCGGTTTTACGCCGTCTGTGATTAAGCAGTGGGAAGCAGAGTGTTCTGCGATGACTATTTTGATGGATCAGCACGCGTGGAAGGGCGAGAAGCTTGAGTTCTTGGGTCGCCCTGCGCGAACTGTGACGAGTGCCGCGCGTCTTGCCATACGCACAGGCTATCCAGTGGTGTGCGGTTCGTTTGTTCGCAAAGGCCCGTACGATTACGCGCTTGTTGGCGAAGATTCTCTAGTTTTTTCCCGCAGTGACGATGTCTGCAAGGTAGCGCAGATATTGAACGATAGGCTAGGGGCC